>JACPWH010000263.1 GCA_016197185.1 Ignavibacteriota bacterium | reverse complement strand
ATGGATGAAATTGCAGGACGGTCGCACGGCGGCAAGAACAGTAATAGTTTACGATAATAAATTAGCGATGTACAAGAATTATGAACAATGGTATTATTCCGGCTTTGATAGTTATATGCATAGTTATTCTGGTGTTGTTCGCCGGAGTATATGGTGTGTATGTATATAAACCGGAATTATTGGGAATCGCTCCGATTACTACTGATACGATAAAGATAGTTCAACCTTATGGACCAAATGAGAATCTTTCTCCTGTTGAAATCGAAACAAAGAATCTGATTCATCAGCGCGATTCGCTCTCGAGACAGCTTGCAAAGGTTACTGACTCACTTGCAAAATTGAAAACAGTCAATGCAAATGCTAACAAGAACGTAGAAGATCTAAAACTCCGATATGCAGTGCAGGAAAAAGAAATAACACAGCATTTGGATTCGCTGGTAAAGGCAAATTTTACATTGTTTGCTTTAATGTACGACAAAGCGGGAGCAAAAGAAGTTGCAAAAATTCTCACGGAACTCGACGAACGGGATGCAGCTTTTATTCTCAAAACAATGAAACCTAAGAATGCAGCTAAAGTATTGGAAGAAATGAATCCGGTGCAGGCAGCTTCGATAATGACTTTGAGCGCAACTCAACCGCTCAAATAAAAAAGACAGTGAAAAAACTTAACGTAAGATTTCAATAAACGGCACGCTTCGGGCAGGATGCCCATACGATAATTGCAGGATGCACAAACGCTATGAAAACTTCGCTCCTTAATAGGCTGCAAAGCCCACTCCCTTCTGCGGAAAATACTCCGCAAACAAGCCCTGTTAATACTTCCGAAATAACCGGATTCTCGGGGCTATTTCAAAAAGCGATAGGGTGGCTCTCACCAAAAACGACTTCAAATGGCAGTTCTGATATAACTGCACTCACATCTTCTGCTGCCGTACCTCCAGAAAACACATCAATAATTTTATCAGGCTTACAGGAAAATACCAATCCTGTCTCTCTGCTTACCCCTCTTATTAATAATGGAAGTAAAGAAATAGCTGAAGGTTTGACTGATGTTCTGCCCATGACACCTGAGAATATTCTGCTTTTGGCTGACAAGGGAGTATCTGTTCTTAATATGGAGAATGAAAAACTTATAGAACAGACAAATTCCAGGCAAATTTTTGTTCCACAATCAACTGATTTTAACGGCTTGACTCCTGATGAATTTGAAGTAATCACTTTAAATGGAGCAGTACAAATTCCATTAATCGAGACTCAAGAATCAAACCTTGCAAATAATTTGCTGACGCAACAAATTGATAATGAGTACGAAGATGTTATTCCCCAAAATGAAGAAATTGAAAAAAACAATACTTCACCTGTCCATTTAGATGATGTGGTTGCGTCTGTATATGCGGCTATCCAAACAAATCTTCCTGCTGAAAATGTAGATGTAACTTTTCTGCCGACAGGGAAAAATTCTGCTGAAATTACACTTGTTATAAATTCAAAATTTTAAAGAACTTGACATACCAAAGAGGAAGATTCGGAACCAATTCTTGAAAACAGCAATCAAATTATAGAACCCTTTTTGGATAAAAAACCAATCTTTGATTTAAATCTTGGAAATGTTTCGTTTGCTGAGAAAGATAATACTCCTAAAAGTTCAGAGAAAATTACTTCCGCAGGTGATGAAACTGTCGTTGATAATAGTGGTAATGCTATCAGCCAAGATAATAATGTGATGATTGCTGCTGCTATCCTCAGTACTATTCCACAAACGACCCAAGTACATCATACCAGTGAGGATGTAGAAGATGATATAACAGAAATATATGATGTTAATTCTGAAAAACCTACCAATCCAATAGATAAATCTTCTGTCGGCAATGGAAAGTTAAGAGAAACAAACAGAGAACCAATCTCCCCGAAGACTGATTCTAATAGTATTCCACTACAAACAGATTCTACTATTTCATTTCTGAATGGAAGTGCAAAGGATACTGATAAATCGACTAATGAAATTAAGAATACCGGAAAAATAGATGGGCAAACAGAAGCAAAAGCTTCAAGCGAAGGTACACCTGAAATTACATCCGAAAATACAGATCAAGTATCGTTTGTAAAACAAAGTAATGATCCGGTTAGTAAAGTAATTAATTCTGAATTTGGTAATACTGTTCAATTAATAAAAGAAAAAGAAGATGGACATATAAATAGTACCGGGGAAGAAACAATATCCCGTTCTAATACTGCACCCGCGATCTTAAAAAAATCGGATGAAAGTTTATCTTTTGATACTCTTGAAGTTCATGGGTTTACTAAAATATCTGCACCTGCAGAGAACGAAAGCAGTAAAGCAGGGGCAAATCAAACTGAAAATAATCCTCAACCAAAAGTTGTTCTGGAAACAACGAACAACGAAGTAAGTGAAAAGAATAATGTAGTAAAAAAAGATACTTCGATACCTGTCTCAATACCAAACCAACCTTTCAGTGATGCTGATTCCCACCAAACAGTCATTGAAGAAACAGGACAAAAAGACGGAATGTCAAAATTGACTTTCAATTCAGTAAGAGAATTATTGGATGAATCTGCAAAGAAGGGTGTTGCTGTTAATTCTTTTGTAATTCGAGTTGAAACTTCGAATGTGGAAATTCCCGAAAAGAAATCTGTTGAAATGAATAGTCCTAAAATTGAATTGTCATCAAACAAGGTGATTGACACTGATGCACCTACGGCTGAATCGCTTTTGGAAAATAATTCTCCTATTGTGAAAATGCCGGTTTCGGATAAAATAGAGTTTAATACTACAAAATCTGAGTTTACTCAACCTATTCTATCAAAATCGCAAGTTCGTGCTGAGATGAACTCACATCAAGTTGATGTAGTCTTGAATGTACCTCAAATAAACACGCCAAAAATAGATGCAGTCAATGTAAATGTTCCTAAGACAGAGAATGGTAATCAAATCCCATTGAAAAAAGGGACCACTGTAATTGATATAAAAACACCATCGATAACAATAGTTGATACTCCATTTGTACAAGAACCCGAACAAGTTATATCTTTTACAAAGATTAGTTATGAGAAATCAGCAGAAGAATCAGAGCCTGTTTCAACAAAATTGAATGTATCTCAACCTGAAGTTCTGAGAACTAATGAAGTAAAATCGGATATTGTTAATGAGGGAATATCAAATATAACTTCCAAAGTTGCAAATGCGTTGCAAGTGGATGAACAGAAAAATACTTCCGTAAAATCAGAATTACCCGAAGTATCGGCATCAAAACCTGAATCAGAGAAAATTGATGTACAGCATCAATCAAACAAACCTGTAAAATCAGTGTTTATACCATCAGATGATTTAAAATTTAAATCAAAAAATGATGTGGAGAACACAAATAATTCTACGATAAACACCTATCAATCTGAAAGTTTAAAAATAGAAAACCCTGACAATAGTAATAATGTGAAAACAGCTTCAGTTATTGAAACTGCAAAACTTCAAACGCTAAAATTAGATTCCGGCAAAGAGATGGTAACAGCTCCGATTATAGAAACTGTAAAATCACAAGCCGTGAAAACAGATTCAGGTGAAAATGATAAAACAGTTCCGATTATAGAAACTGTAAAATCACAAGCCGTGAAAACAGATTCAGGTGAAAATGATAAAAAAGCTCCGATTATAGAAACTGTAAAATCACAAGCCGTGAAAACAGATTCCGGTAAACCTCAAAAATTAGAGAATCAGGTACAGTCAAATGCTACTATAAAAGAGATTCCTAAAACAAAAGTAGAAGAAAAACCGGATGCAGTTAAACTTGATTCTTCTAAAATTGAAGAATCAACCAAATCTAAAATGGAAACAACAAAACCTCAAAATAAAGAAGTAAAATTAAATGCTTCTAAAACTGATATACCCGTTGAGTTGAAACCTACTATCGTTAAAAACGAACCTATTGATACTACTCAAAAAGTAAATACTTCTAAGACAATAGCTACGAAAACAGTATCCGCTAAACAGGAAACAATTGAAGGAGAAAACCAAACAGTTAGTGCAGTGCAACCTGTTCAGGAAGAGATACTATCAGCAGTACAATCACATGATGCTTCAGCAATCGGAAGTATCCAAAAACCTTCAATTGCTCCAAAATCAGAACATAAAACCGATAAAAAATCTGCAAAAATAGATTCATCCGAAATAGCAGTAAAAAGTGATTCAAATGAGCAATTGCCTGACCAAGTAACGATGCATAATGATACACATCAAAGCGAACAGCAAAAGCCTGACAATAAACAACAGGCAACTGTAAACAAGAAGAATTTTGAAACAACTATTACTCAGGAAGTGCAATCAAGTGAAGTTGCCGATCGTAAAGAAGAAAGCGTTTCAAAGTCTGATACTATCCGTGCTAAGACATCAGCAGAAACAAATAATCCGGCACAAGCAACAAATACAACACTTTTTCAGCAGATTGTAGCACCGGTTAAGAATTATCAAGGCATTGATTCAGTTAAAAAATCAATACCCAAAGTAGATATTGAGAACTTTGCACCGGCAACAGCGCAGCTTGTAAAGACATTACCACAGCAAACAGGCGGTACTGTTCGGATGCAACTGACGCCGGATGCTTTGGGTCCTGTTACTGTACAGGTAAATGTACGTGATAAAAATGCCGCCTTGCGGATTGATGTAGAGACAAATGCTGCAAAACAAGCATTGGAAGCTCAAATACCGATACTTCGTGAACAGCTTACTCAGCAGGGGATTACAGCAGAACGTATCGAAATACAGGTACGTCCGCGTGAGGACTTTAGTATGTTTTCGGGATTCAACCAACAAAACAGTTCAGCAAAACAAGAAGAACAGCAAGCACGGCAATCCTATCTTCAAACATTTGCCGATGGTCGCGAAGAAAGACAAGAAACAGTATTGCAGGATATAGTGCCTTTGATAAAAGAAAAGAAAACGACAATTCAGAATCGTGTAGAATTTTACGCATAACATTTGATTAACAGCATGATAGCGGGGGCTACAAATATTTTAATTAATTCAATTTTTGGGGGATAATATTATGGCAACTACAGCAGTAGATAGTACATCCAACGCTGTTTTTGAAGACTTACAGAGGTCAGTCAAACAGCCGACGAAAGAGTTGGGGAAAGACGAATTTCTCAAACTTCTGACATATCAGCTCAAGGCGCAAAATCCGCTTAAACCGCAAGATGGTCAGGAGTTCGCCTCGCAGCTTGCACAATTCAGTTCGCTTGAGCAATTGACCAATATCAATAAAGCACTCCAGGCACAATCGGCTAATTTTGGTCTGCTTTCTCAGGCAATGGCAAATGCAAACGCACCGAATTATATCGGAAAAAGTATTAAGGCATCAGCTGAATCAATTACCTATGATGGTGCAAAACCTCCGCAGTTCGGATATGAGTTGGGCTCGAATGCTGCATCGGTAAAGATTGAGATTAAAAACTCAGCAGGTGCAGTCGTCAGAACAATTAATCCTTCTGCATTAGAAATGCAAAATGGTGAGCATCGCCTTACATGGGATGGGAAAGCGGATAACGGTACTGCCGTTGCGTCAGGGCAATATTCGATAAATATTACTGCAAAAGATGCTTCCGGTGGATTGATTGACGCAAAACCATTTGCGTATGGAGTTATTACCGCAGTACGATTCAAACAGGAAGGTACTGTAGCAGTTGTAAACGGAGTGGAAATCCCGATTGGCGATATCGAAGATATTGCAATGTAATTTGTTGGTTTTCCAAGTGTTTGATACTTGAATGTTCTTTGAAAATTTAATAAGCGTTTCTAAAATTTTGGAAGGAGGTGAATACTATGGCTGAAATCAACGGCGTATCCCTACCCTTTCTGCCCGCAGGTGGAGTAAATGAGCTAAAGCGTCAGTCTCCATTGATTGAGCAATTTACACCCAGAACGAAGTTTCAGGATGTATTTGATCAGGAAATCAATAAACTGAAGTTTTCTGCTCACGCCCAAAGTCGGCTTAATAGCCGTGACATTGCCCTCTCGGATGAGGACATCGGGCGGATTGAATCTGCGGTGACAAAAGCAGAAGCAAAGGGTTCGAATGAATCGCTGGTACTCCTGCGCGACATGGCATTTATAGTCAGCGTAGGTAATAAAACCGTTATTACTGCAATGCAAAATGACGGGTCGGAACAACATATTTTTACAAATATAGATTCCGCAGTAATGGCTTAAAGCATAATAGAAATTGCAATAGTATTGCAAAGAAAGTTAAAACAACTCGAGAGGTTGGACATTGCCCAAATCAATAATCAAACGGCAAGAAATCTCTCCGACGATCGCACATATTCCGAACGACTGACGAATGTGTGCACAAGTACTAATTCTTTTTAATAATTATATATCGGAGTTTATCATGTCTCTTATCCGTTCCTTAACAGCAGGTACAAGTTCGCTCAAAGCACATCAGCAGCGTCTTGACGTTATTTCGAATAATATTGCAAACACAAACACAATCGGTTACAAATCAAGCCGTACAACATTTGCGGATCAATTCGCACAAACATACAGTTTGGGTAGCGCGCCAAATAATATCGCAAGTGGTGGTATTGGCGGTATCGACCCTCTTCAAATCGGCTTGGGTGTAAAACTCGGCTCGGTAAAAGTTGACTTTTCACAAGGCTCAATCCAAAATACAAATCGTCCGCTTGATTTGGCATTACAAGGCGACGGGTTTTTCAACCTTCGCTTAAATGGTCAGGAATTGTTTTCACGTGCAGGTGCATTTTCGTTCGATAATCAAGGAAATTTGGTTGATTCCGCATCAGGTGCTTATGTGCAAGGATATAATCTTGAAACAGATTCGGTTGGTCGGGTAGTAAAGGATGCTATCGGTACAAACAGTTTGCTTCGTAAAGTTGAGAATGTACAAATATCCCCAACTTTCAAATCTGCTCCACGTCAATCGCAGGCTGTTGAAATATCAGGAAATCTTAATGCTACAACAGCAACAGGCGATTCGTTCAGTACAAGCATTTCTGTATTTGATAATCAAGGTGCTCCACATCTTCTGAATCTTAAATTTACAAAAAATGCTACGGCAAATACATTCGACTTGGCAGGAACAGTTGATTCTATAACAACTCCGATTCCCGGTATTCCTACAACGATAACGTTTAACCCTGACGGAACACTCAGTACTCCTCTTAATTTTAATATTACCGCAGCAGATATGAATACAACGCTCGGTACTCCTTCGTTCGATTCGACTACTCCTAAAGATTTGACTGTTACGCTTGCACAGTCAAGTGGTCTTCTTGCTGGACTTACTCAATTTGCAGGTCAAAACACAGTAACTGCACGTCAGCAAGATGGTTATGCAGCCGGTGAAATTTCCAGAATATCAGTTGACCAAACAGGTAAAATCATGGGTGCATTTACAAACGGTCAATCTGAATTATTAGGACAAGTGGTGATGTCTAAATTTACAAATCCGGGTGGATTGGTGAAAGAAGGCGGAAATTTCTTCTCTGTATCGCCGAATAGCGGACTTCCAAGTATCGGAACTGCAGTTGAGATTTTCCCTTCAACACGTATCTCTTCAGGTTCATTAGAAGAATCGAATGTTGACTTGACAGAGCAATTTACAGATATGATTACAACCCAGCGGGCATTTGAAGCCGCTTCACGGACAATTACCGTAAGCGATCAATTCCTCCAGGAAATCAATCAATTGAAACGATAATAGTTTCTTAACCCCCTCTTGAAAAAGAGGGGGATTAGAAAACGCTGAATCTTTCTCCCAAGCCGCTTGTGAATTTGTTTTGATCGTAACAAAACAATTCGCAAGCGGCTTTTTTTTGTCCTTTCCAGACGAGTAACATAAAAAAGAAAGGTCACACAGAGCGGAGTCGAAGTGTACAAATACTTGCCAAACATCGACTGTTTTTCAAGTCAAGTCAGTTGCAGCTACTGACTTTCCTAATATGCATTTAGAAGGGAGGTCGGTTGGAACAACCGACCTGACCTAAAATTCACGTGCAGCTTTTTTTGTTCAGTTTTTAGGTGGTAATAACGAGCGAAACCCATCCATAATACCTATAATTCCCATCCATAACAAAAGCGGCATCATAAATGAAATCCCGATTTGATTGACAAGAGTGATTTGCATTATCCAAGTGATAATACCTTTCGCAGTATCCCCAAAACGGTAAATTCCGATACCGTTAGTTTCGGTATATCCCACTATCACAACCCATAACAGTGCTGCAATAAACAAATGCAGAATGAAGATTCCGATTCCTAATGCTTTCAGTCGTCGTTTCCAATTGATGGGTGTAGCAATAAACAATGCTAAAAGTAAAGCAGTTGGTAAGTATCCTTGAAGATGTGAATTAACTCCCAATTCACCTAATACAGGTAATCCATTAGTATAATGATAGGCATGATTGTTAATACGCACAGTGATGTTGGTGGTACGGTGTCCTTGTGCGAGTGTTGTTTGTTGAGAGTTTTTTTGTACAAATGAAATCTTTACATTGTCCCAGTGAGATGAAAAAAGGAGATTACCAAATCCCCGAAAATAGGATGAATATCCTTCACCCAACCCAGTGAAAAGTAGCACCACAAATGCAAAATAAATACCGGAGCATTTAAGTGTAAAGTACAGGATTTGACTATACTGCTTCACGTATGGAAGTCCTTTCAGAAATCGATACCCAAACAACAAACAAAACAAGAGCTAAAATTATAAAAATAGCCTGCCATATTTCAATATGCATCAGCTCGAAATATTCCCGCTTATAGATTCCGGTCAGAAAAAGTGTAATAAGTCTTATAATATTAATTGCATATAAAATCAATATACCGCTAATCGCTCCAACTACTTTCTTCTTCCATGCTGCCGGAAAGGCAAGAACCACCGCAACAAAGAGAAATGTCGGCTCAAGTGCGTCGCATCCATAAGCAATGCTCATCGAAAATGCCTGGCTGCTTACCATTGTTCCTGAAGTATAATTTGAAAAACCGATAAGAGAAAGTGCAGAACCAGTTATCTTGGCAACAGCAGATAGGTACGCAGGAAGGAATGTTTTGCTAAAGGTATCAGTTCCGGTAATTGCATAGTAGCTTGCCATCAGAACAGCTACAGTAGCCAGAAAACGAAGCTGTGGTATTCGTTTTCTTACAGATTCCCGAATTGTTCTAATTCGATTTTGCTGAACAGAAACAGTTTTTTTACCATCTTTTCTATTTTTTTTCATTGAAGTAAATTAGATACCACTCTAAACAACAATGGACTTTACTGCAAAAGTAGTAAAGTCCATTATAAATGTTTGATTATCAATCTCTTATGCAATCGCTGTTGTACGACGGCGAGAAATATATCTATATCCGGCATATAATAGAACTACACCAAGAATAATCATTCCCCATTCGCCAAGGGTTGGGACTATAGGAGAATCAGATACAACCCAAGTAGGATCATCTGCATCCACTCCTACAGTTGAACCAAGTTGTAAATCCAATCCAGTTCCGCTACCAGCCACCTGTCCTGTACCCTCATTCAACTGGTAATAGGCAACTAAACTTGCAAAATTAGGATGACCGGAGCTAATTGGAAAGTCTTTGTATGCTAATATGTTAGCACCTGAAAGAGGGGCACTCCAAAAGCTAACTTCGTCAATTACACCTCTAAAACCATCAGTAGCTAATGTTGCTCCCAACGTATTGACAATAGGAGTAGCTGGAGTATTTGGTGTGATATTTACACCAGCTAATGTAGTCGCTACTCCATTAACGTATAATGTCCAAAAACCTGCATTACGAACGAGTGCAAGATGTTGCCAATTATTCGCAGATAGTGGAGTTGTACTATATGCAATGTTTACTCCACCGCAGAGAAGCCCAATGTTCTGCGTGCCTGCTTGAGTAAAAATACCATAACCTGAATTACTACCGTTTCCATTGTAATAAATGTGCATTTCATTTGCAGCATTTGTACCATCCCATTTAACCCAACATTGCATTGTCAGATTGTCGGTGAGAGTTGAAATTGGAGTTGAACGGAAGCAATATTGACCACTTCCAAATTGCAAAGCAGAATTACCGGTTGGCAGTGCTGCAAATAATACTGAAGCACTAGCAACAAAAATTACTAAAGCCAAACTTAATCTTGAGAAAAACGTATTTACTTTCATGCGTTTAAAACCTTCAATAATGTATAAAATAATATCAATTAGATTCCGTTGCTTAAACCCTGCCCTCTTTCTAGTCAATTTCTGCTCCAAAAAATTCAATAAGGTTAGGACAAACCCCTACGCAAATTTAATAAAAAGTAATGAAACACACAAACTGTCCGCTATACTATATGAAATTAACTTTATGCAAAAAGTCTGAAACAACCGTTACGCTGCATTGCAAATACTAAGAAAAGAGTCTGATTTCAATGAAGCACCCCCTACAAGAAAACCATCGATATTAGGTTGCTTAAGAAGTACTCCTGCATTCGATTCATTTACACTTCCTCCGTATAACAAAGGAACTTGCCGTGTAGTGTCTCCGAAATCCATAGCACATGTATCCCGAATAAAGCTATGTATTTCTTCCGCTTGTTCAGGAGTTGCGGAAAGACCTGTTCCGATTGCCCAAACAGGTTCGTAGGCAATAACGATGTTAGTAATTCCATCTTCAAAGAGAAAGTCAGTAGCACTGCGAAGTTGTTTTGAAATAACAGTTAAGGTTTTATTCGCTTGCCGCTCTTCAAGTGTTTCTCCGATACAAATAATTGGAATCAGTCCAACTCGTACAGCAGCTGCAACCTTCTTTTGAATCATCGTATTCGTCTCTTTGAAAATATTTCTGCGTTCCGAATGCCCGATAATGACATATTTGCATCCGACTGATACAAGCATTTCAGGAGAAGTTTCCCCCGTAAAAGCACCTTTTGTTTCAAAATAACAGTTCTGTGCGCCAAGAAGAATGCTGCTGCCTTTAATGATTTCCCCAACTGAATAAAGATTAACTGCAGGAGGACTGACACAATAGCCCAAAAGTTTGTTTTCTTGGCAAGCTTTCTCGGCAATCCCAGGGTCGACGAAACCACAGATTGCACAGATTGCACAGATTAGAATCGTCGCAATCTGTGTAATCTGTG
>JACPWH010000262.1 GCA_016197185.1 Ignavibacteriota bacterium | reverse complement strand
GTAAGTTCGGATAGTACATGGGAAGAATGGATACTATATATGTTGGAAGGCATTAAACAAACTTCACTTGAAACAATCGTACTGATAAGCGATATTCGTGTATTAATGGACAGATACAAAAACGAAATGAAGGAAAAACTACCTAAGATTTACAGCAAAGATTTACTTGATAATCTATTCAAACATCCATACACAAAGATTGAATATTTGGAAAACGACCTGAATAAACACTATATGACTGCACGAAGTTATTTGGAGCAGCTTTGTGAGCATGGTTTTTTAGAGAAGCATTCCATTGGCAGAAACAACTACTACCTAAATCTCCCATTGTTTGAGTTATTTACCGCCCATCCTACAAAACCTTTATAAAAAAACGCACTTTCTTATAAACATCGAGCTGACGTTTATAAAAAACCCCGCTTTCTTATAAACGTCCTGCCAATCTTTATAAAAAACCGCACTTTCTTATAAATATCACCAAGGTTCAACACAACAAGAACAAGTACAAAAAACTGCACTTTCTTGTACCTATCACAAAAACAAATCAAAAAAACCACATTCTTGTACCTGTTGCCTCCATTTAAATACACTCAAAAGAAGCATATTCTCATTATTTTGATTATTTTGCACAAATTAAAATCAACAATCAAGTATTTCATACAATACATTTTTACCTTTACCCAACTCAACCCATTTTCAATACATGACTTATAAATTCATCCTCGTCTCCATCGCTTTCATTGTGATAGGAACTGCCAATGTATTTGCCTCTGATTCCTTAAAAGACACAATACGAATTGAAAAGGCATTTGGCGGTAACAGTTTTTTCATAGATGACAAACAAATACCTCGAGGACAACTTGTCGATATCCTTCTATCGCGAAAACACACAAGAGAGCTTATGATTAAAGGGAAGAATGAAAAAATCGGGGGGTATATTGCAATTGCAATTGGACAGTACTTTATGTTAGGTTCGCTTGCCGTTCTATCATCAGAAAACGCCACCTCCGGCACTATTGTGACGGCAGCTATCGCAGTCGGGCTAACTCTTTTCGGTTTGGATGCAGTAAGTTCGGGAAATAATAAATTCTATAAAGCGATAAATATTTATAATAACAATCTAACAAACCCAAAGCTAACAGGTAATTATGAACTGAATTTAAAAATAGATGTAAATAAAGTAACACTAAGTTTGAATTTTTAAATTCACTTTTAATTATTACAATTATTATTTTAATGATTTACAAGTTTGCACTATTATCATTTACTGTTCTCTTAGTTGTTTCATCAAGAACACTTGCAGCAGATATACCACAAGATACAATTCGTATAGAAAAGTCATTTCCTAATAATACATATTATATTGGCAGTCAATCATTTTCACGAAGTGAACTTGTTGATATCTTATATAAAAACCCGGCTTCGGAAGATTTGGCGAACGCTTCCTCATGGGGCAAAAATATCGGGTATTTATTAATCGGTTCGGGACTGGTATTCACGGCAATTTCATTAAATGACATTTATGAAACACACTTGAATGAAGGTGCATTCCCCAGTTCAAATACATTCTATATCACTTCATTACTGGCGATCGCATCTGAATTTATCGGCATAATAACATTACTCGATAGTAAAAGTAATTTTTACAAGGCAGTTAAACTCTATAACAGCAATATACTAAACCCTAATCATACAGGAAGTATCGAATTAAACCTGAATATAGGAATAAATAAAGTAATGCTGAGTTTGAAGTTTTAATATGTCCCACGGTTGAAACCGTTGGCTATGAGTTTACGATAATCCTTAGAAACACTAAACATACAAGTTGAGGCTGTTGTTACAACTGCCTTTCCGAATAGATGCTTAGAAGGAAGGTTGATTGTTTACCGCCGTTCATTAGGTTGTTATAAAATTGTAGAGATGCACCGCAGTGCATCTCAGAAGCGTGCAGTTTCCTGCAGTAAAGGAGACACACTACGGTGTGTCTCTACATTATAACAATTCAATGCACGGCAGTAAACAACCGACCTGACATAAATATTACAATTCTCCCCATCACGGCGCAAACCCATCCACACTACACTCAAGTTCCAATAGCGCAAACGGCTCTCCATTCCCGCGTTCTCTACGCCTTATCCTTAGCTCGAAGGATCGGTCGAGCGGGGCGATAGAAGAGTTTTTCCATATACTCCAGATTTTTGCTTTGCTACTGATAACCGCTTGTTCTTCCTTACCGTCCCCACGTTTGAATGGAGGCATAAATAGCGATTCTTCCGACATGGGT
>JACPWH010000261.1 GCA_016197185.1 Ignavibacteriota bacterium | reverse complement strand
TTCCAGTTCTTGAGCAAGGGCATCGTCGGGATGCACTTGTACCGAGAGCCAATCCTGAGCATCTAAAAATTTAATGAGTAACGGGAAACCGTCGGTGGCAGTTTCTTTTCCTGTCATTTCCTTAGGGAATTGTTCTGTTATTTCTTCTAATGTCCGTCCTGAAAATTCCCCGTTTGCTATCTTGTTACCCGAATATATTTCCCAAGATTCGCCGATAGGCTCATTTGGTGGTAGATACTTATGGAGAATAGTTTCCATAGCCCGACCGCCCCATACTTTACTATGAAGTGACGGCTCGAAAAGAAATGGGTATGGGGTCATCGGGTTAATAATGGATTTGGATTTTTTACAACCTGCGTAGGGGCGTATTGAATACGCCCGGAACCTTAGTGTATTTCTATTGATTCAAATATGGTATTTATTTCTAGGGGCATATTCAATACGCCCCTACGTTTATACTTTCGTTTAAAAATAAGCGAATCTATTCCTCAGTCTTTTTCTTCCTTGGGATTTTAGGGGCAAACTCAGCTCGATTTTCCTGTATTTCATCGCGAATTGTTTGCGCCAGCTGACGAAGTTCTTGCATGTTTTTACGCACGCGAACACCTGCCTCGCGGTTTTCTTTTTCGTAGAATTTACGGAAATCCGACTCGAAGGACTGAACAAGGGTAAGAAGTTCTTGGTAACGATTCATCTTTTTGACCGAAGAAGATTTTTATATGGTTAACGATTCCATCATCCAGTTCAGATATGGCGAGGAAGCACTAGAAAGAGGCAACGAAATAATTTCGGGAATGTCATACGGATGAAGCTCGCGTATACGGGGTTCAAGGAATTCGAGCTGCTCTTCGGTGGTCTTGATGAACAACATCACTTCGAGTGATTCGCGAATTGCACCACGCCAACCGTAAATCGAATATGTACTCAAAACAATATTACAACAGGCTGCAAGACGCTCTGAAACAAGAATGCGAGCTATGTTTTGGGCGTTGTCGAAAGCATTGGTTGTTACAAGTACAAGGCGTAAGTTTGAGGCATTTTCCATAGTTTTGCAGTTCAATACAATAATAATTACAATTTTCTTTTATCGAAATTACGAAAAATGATTATCAATGCCATCTTTCTTCTGCATATAGTTGCAGCTTTATACGGATTTACTAAGCGGTGGCAGGAGGCAAATGTCCGCGAAGGTTTCCTTGCCGTGCTGATTTTCGGACTTGCATTTACAATTTTATGGGCTATTACCGGACAAATCGCAAGGCTGATTTCACCACCCGGTGGATTTGCGTGGTGGTTCGACCGTGATACGATTTCACTCGTCATCCTCGGCATTCTTGATGGTATTTTCTTTTATTACTTCTTTTTGAAGGAAAAGGCGGAGGAGCGAAAGGGGTAGGGTTAGATTGATTGTGTTACTATCTTAAACAATTGAGTAAAAAGTAGAGTATGAAAAAGATATGTGTATATTTAGATAATTGCTGTTTTAATCGCCCCTATGACGATCAAACAAACAAAGTTATATATCTTGAAGCAGAAGCCAAATTATTTATCCAAGAAATGATTAAAGATGGTAAGATTGAGTTAGTTTGGTCATATATGCTTGAATTTGAAAATACAGCAAATCCTCATATAGAACGTCGTACCTCTATTGAAAGTTGGAAACATCTTGCCGCTATAACAATTATTGGAAATGACTCTCTTATAAAGCAAGCGCAAGAAATCTATAAACATAATTTTGGCATTAAGGATGCTCTTCATATTGCTTGTGCTATCAAGGCAAAAGCAGATTATCTTATAACTACTGATAAAGGCATTCTGCGAAAGAGGCATCTTTTACCTATGATTCAACTTATAAGCCCAATCGAATTTATTACTATTATTCAAGAACAACTATGAGAACTGATGCAGTTATTAAGCAAGAAGGGTTTGTTGCCCTTTCTAAAATGCTTGACCTTGTAGAGGCAGAACGTTTTATTACTCTCATCAAACGCGATAACTCTGATTATACGGAATGGAGAAAAACTTTATGGGAGAATGAGTCTATTGCTTCGCTGTCAAGTAAAGCTATGGAATCGTGGGAGCAGAATAACCCTAAATAAAGAATTAATGAACTTTTATTTATAGAATAAATGGAACAATCCAGTATAGACCTTTTAACTAAAAATGGGTTCAGTATTGCTATGGTTATAGTTAATGCTATAATAACATTTATATCTTTTCGGCGTTCAGAAAAGTATAAATCACAACTATCTAAAGATGTTGAAAACTATAAATTATCATTATCAAAGGACTTGGAAGAACACAAATCAGAATTATCAAAAATCTCCCAGGAACACCAAACAAAATTTTCTCATTATTATAGTGAACGGGCTGAAGTAATGAAGAATATTTGTTCACAAGCATATGATTTAGAGCAGGCTTTAAGAGAATGTTTTCAAAATCCTTCTGGAAAAAATCCTCATGAAGTATTAATGAGTTTAATCGAGTTAAAAAGCACTATAAGTAAGAATAGAATCTACTTTTCGGAAGATATTTGTTCTAATTTGAATGATATTACAAAAAAGATAGGTGACACTATAGCATTATCTACTTCACTAGTAGAAACAAGCAATATTGAAGGTCTTCCACGAAGTCAGCAACACAATACAAATACACGCCATGAAATCTTTAACACCATAGAAGAGACTTTGCCAAATATTCGAAAGAAAATCGAAAAAGAGTTTCGCATTTTATTGGGAGTGGAAAAGTGAGTAAAACAATAAAAATTCTATTAAAGGTACTTAGTGGAAGAAACGATTCAAATATCGATTTTTCTGATTTGGTGCATTTACTGATATTTTACGGATTTCAGGAAAGAATTAGAGGTAGCCATCATATCTTCTCCAAATCTGGAATACCCGAAATAATTAATCTTCAACCAAACGAAAACAACAAATGTAAGGCATATCAAGTTAAACAAGTCAGAAATATAATTGTAAAAAACAAACTGGGAGATTTATGATGAGCAAGTATGAAATAATACTCTATTGGAGTGCTGAAGACAATTGTTTTGTAGCAGAAGTTCCCGAACTTGCTGGATGCATGGCTGATGGTAAAACATATTATGAAGCATTGCAAAACACGGAAATTGTAATTAATGAATGGATTGAAACCGCTAAAGAATTAGGTAGAGAAATTCCTGTTCCAAAAGGAAGATTGGTGTACGCTTAACTATTCTGAAACAAATCCCCCAGCTTTACACACTATACAAGATTAAACATTCCAAGACCTTGAAGGTTTTCGAAAACCTTCAAGGTCTTTACTAAAAGTACCGAATGAATAAAAAACCCGAACTGCGCCGTGAACTTGGTTTAGTACAGGCAACAGCCCTCAATATGAGTGATATGGTGGGGATTGGTCCGTTTGTTGTGCTGCCTATAGTGGTGCAAATTATGGCTGGTCCGCAGGCGATTTGGGCGTGGGTGGCGGGTGCTGTGCTTGCACTTGTGGATGGGTTTGTATGGGCAGAACTTGGTGCGGCTATGCCAAAAGCAGGAGGAAGTTTCGTATTCCTTCGGGAGACATTCGGGCGGGAACGGTGGGGCAAGTTGATGTCATTCCTGTTCATTTGGCAAACGATGATTCAGGCACCGCTTGTGGTTGCTTCAGGAGCTATTGGCTTTGCCCAGTATTTCACTTTTCTCGTACCTTTGGGATATTATGAGAAGAAAATGCTTTCAGGTGCATTGGTCATACTGATTATTGCCTTGCTTTATCGCAAAGTTGGAGATATAGGTAAAATTTCTGTGGTATTATGGGCGGCAGTTTTAGGCACAATCGGCTGGCTGATTTTCGGAGGAGCTACACATTTTAACCCTGATTTGGCATTCACATATCCTGAAACTTCATTTGATTTTTCAGGAGCATTTTTTGTGCTCTTGGGGCAGGCAACCGTAAAGACGGTTTATTCCTATCTGGGATACTATAATGTATGCCATTTAGGTGGTGAGATTCGCAACCCCGAGCGTAATATCCCGCGTAGTATTTTTATTTCGATTATCGGAATTGCAATTCTGTACCTTGCTCTTAATCTCAGTGTTTTGGGAGTAATCCCCTGGCAAGAGATTCAAAACTCACAGTTTATCGTCAGTACGTTTGTTGATCATTTATACGGACATACTGCAGCCAACTTTGCAACAGGTCTTGTTCTGTTGATTGCATTTTCATCACTATTTGCAGTAGTGGTAGGATACTCACGTATTCCTTATGCTGCTGCTCGTGAAGGTGCATTCTTCTCAATTTTTGGGAAACTGCACCCGACTAAAGATTTTCCTTATATTTCATTATTGTTTTTAGGTGGAATCGGTTTTATATTCAGCCTCACGTTTCGAATGAGTGAGGTAATCAGCGCAATACTTGCCATGAGAATTATCGTTCAGTTTATTGGCGGAGCGGTTGGCGTAATGTTACTCAGGCGAAAATGGTCTAGCGATAGGCTTCCGTTCAAAATGTGGCTTTATCCTGTTCCTGCGGTTATGGCAATTCTTTTATGGATATGGCTTTTTAATGCAACGGTTTATACGGTTATTTGGAATATGTCGGCGGCGTTTTGGGGTATTTCTGTTATGATTTTGGGAATTATTGTGTATTTTGTACAGGCAAGGATTCGAGGGGAATTCCCGTTCGTTCCAAAGGACCAAGCCGGGAGTACACTGCTCTAACTATATTTTATATAATCAATTATAATTATATGCGCTCACTCATTACTTTTTGTATTTCGTTATTTTTGACTATAAATATTCTTGTGGCAGCCGATGCACCCAAAGTACTTATTGTGGATGCTCATCCTGATGATGAAACCGGCTTCGCGGCTACAGTGTATAAAATCACCCATGACCTCAAAGGTAAAGTGGATTTGGCAGTCGTTACCAATGGAGAAGCAGGTTTTAAATATTCCACTCTGGCTGAGGAAATTTACGGTGAAGAGCTAACTGAGGAAGCAGTAGGTCGTGAATTTCTTCCTTCAATCAGGAAAAAAGAAATTATGGCAGGAGGTAAATTTATCGGGATCCATAATTATTATTTCTTCGATCAGAAAGACACCCATTATACACTTGATTGCGATACCGTATTGAACCAAGTATGGAATGTTACATGGGTAAAGGATAAACTTCGCGAACTTATCCTCCGTGAGAAATATGACTATATTTTCTGTCTGTTGCCAACATTCGATACACATGGGCATCACAAAGCCGCAACTATCCTTGCTTTACAAACCGTGTCCGCACTTTCTCCCGAGCAGCGTCCTGTCGTTCTCGGATGTACAGTGACCGATAAACCCGATACGTCCAAAATGCAATTTACCGGATTGCCAGCGTATCCTGTTACTTCAATCAAAAGTGGTAAGTATATGTTTGATTTTGACCGTACTCAAAAATTTGGCTTTAAGGACAATCTAAATTATAAAGTTATCGTCAATTGGGTAATTGCCGAACACAAATCACAAGGAGTGATGCAACTTGGTATGAATCGAGGCGATATAGAGCATTTTTGGTTCTTTGATATTAATTCTCCTGCTACGATTCCAAAAACCCAACAACTTTTTGAATCACTCAAGAAAAACAATTTCAAGAAAAAAACGTATTAAACTCCCATAATAATTTGTTATCTATTTCAAAAGCAATTCAATTCATTTCTTAAATATTTCATCGGAGGTTTTATGAAACTCTCTCCTATTTCCAAGTTTATTCTTGGGTTATTCGCCATCTTATTCGGTTTAAATGCAACTGCAAACGCACAGCAATGGTCAAAACTACCCTTCCCCGAAAATATGGAAGTATATTGTATGCTCCCTATCAGCGGTGACTCCATCTTTGCCGGCACTTCGGCAGGATTATATTTGTCGGCAAACAATGGTGATACTTGGAAACTCTTGGCTCTCGAATCCAGAACAGTTCAATCCATAGCATTAAAAGGTTCGATGATGTTTGCAGGATTAGCCGGCATTGGAGTGCAACGCTCTACGGACAATGGTTTTACATGGACTGAATCGAGCAACGGACTTCCGAGTGGAACAGTATATTCTATCCTTGTACGGGATGCCTATATTTTTGCAGCAACAAATGTGAGTGGTGTTTATGTTTCTTCGGATAATGGAAACAGTTGGTCACAAACAGGTACATTCTCGAACCCAAATGTAAATCCAAATGAATGGGTTTATACATTGGCATTAAGCGGTTCAACTATTTTTGCAGGTACATTAGGTGACGGTTTATTCCGCTCTTCCAATAACGGCGTTACATGGATCAAATCCGATTCAGGATTAACTAATCCGACTGTAAGAACCGTTTACCCACATGGCAATTCGATTTATGCGGGAACTCTTGGCGGTGGTTCGTTTCGGTCACTTAATCCAGGCAGTCTGTGGGTTGATATAAGCAAAGGTCTCGGCAGCAAAGACGTGAGAGCGATAATTGTAGGTGGTGGCATAAATAATAACTTGTTAATCGTGGGAACATACGGCGCGGGTGCGTATCGCTCAGGCGACAGCGGGAAAACCTGGGTTCAGTTTATTGAAAATTTAGGAGATCTTCATATTAATTCGTATGTTATAGTTGCGAACAATTTGTTAGCCGGAACAAATGATGGGATATTCCGTGCCTCATTAGACCCGACAAGTGTGGATGAAGGTATTGTCAGTACAGCAGGTTTATCGGTTTTCCCTCAGCCGTTTGGTAGTGCCGGATTCTCGGTAAAATTGCCCGAAATATGGAAAAAACCAACAGTTCGCCTGATGCTTTCGAATATTTTAGGAGAGAAAGTAGTAGATGTTGAATTATCCTCAAATAACAAGGAATACATTTCCATACAGACAAATCAAATTCCCGCAGGAGTATATATACTTCGAGCAATAAGTGGTAATGAATCTGTTACGAGGACAATTATCAAAGAATAAACAAATGATATTTACTTTAAGGTAATTGAATTGTCTGGCAATTGGTCGTCCATACTGACAGGAATATCTCCGTAATCGGAGGGTAAATAAAAATAGCACGGGAACTCAGAGTTTGATGCCTGTTCAGCTTGAATTTCCATCAATTGAGTATAGAGAGCGGGTGGTAAACATATTTCACGAGGGGGTATGCCTTTAGTTATCATGTATTGTTCGAGAGCTTGATATACTTCAGAAAAGATTGTAAATATATCCATGATTTTATTTTCAAAATTAGAAAAATACGGATTTGTTCCGATTTTTTGTTTCCCCAAATATATAATACTTACTCACCTTCTAAAAAGTTCCCTTTTTTAATCAAAACTGCTCGAATAGTATTCGGGCAGTTTTACTTTCTACTCGGTTTTTGTTGTATATGACAACTTCTTTTCTATCTCGATTTTTTACAATATCGGCATTTATTCTGCTCTTTCAATCTGACCTCCTCTGTCAGGGGTCTGCAGGAAGTGCAGCCGTTTTTGAATCTCGATCTGTGATTGATATGCCAACAGCAGGAGTACTGACTCCAAGTTATTTTGCACTTGCTACCAGAGTAGCCCCAAACGGAGATTTTACGGGGGATATGGCAATAGCACCATTTACGAATATGAATATACGGTTGTTTGCTACAGGTCAGAATCTAATCAGTAACGAAGCTGTACAATTCAATGTTCCTACACTTCAAACGCAATTTCGTTTCATAGATGAAACACGTTCATTCCCCGCGCTTGCATTTGGAATCACATCGAAAACAAACGGCTATTTCAGTCAGGATTTCCTTTTTAATCAATCCGTTGGCGGTTGGGTTTCCGCAAGCAAGAATTTCAATGGGCTGATAGGTGCAATTGCACTACACGGAGGAGTGTTTGCAAGCGTACATTCATTTGGAGGTTATGCCGGCTTTGAACAGTCTGTAGGAAACTCAATTGCAATCGTCGGCGAAGCGACAATTGCTTCGAAAGATAATGCGAATAAACAAAAAGAAATCTATGGATTGTGCAATGCCTCTTTCCGTTGGTCTGTTGTGCGTGGAATAACGCTTGAGCTAATCGCCCATGATTTGTTCAGTACTGTAAACTCACCCGGAATAGGAAGAGCATTCGGAATAGAGTTTATCCGCGCATGGTAAAAATATATTACTTCCTTGAACTCCCTCAATCTATTCACCTGTCAAACTGATTCATAAATCAAACGCTCATCTACTCTTTTGTTTTGATTGATCGTTTCATTTTTATGGCTGATTTCCTCTGCAGTGCATGTACTCTGGCAATCAATTCACGAACTCCAAATGGTTTTGTGATATAGTCATCGGCTCCTATTTCCATTACATTTGTTTTGCCTATTTCTTCACCTTTTGTAACAAGGATCAGAATCGGAGTTGTTATCTTCTCTTCATGAATCTTATAACAAAGTTCTCTGCCGTTCATACTTGGAAGCATCATATCGGCGATGATACAGTCGTATTTCCCTGTTCGGGTTTCAATAAGACCTTGAAGACCATCGCGTTTGCTTGTGACAACAAACGAGTCTTCTTCGAGCGCATCGGTAAGACCTCGTGTAATTGCAAGGTCATTTTCGATGATAAGAATTTGAGGCATATTTCATTCAATGTAAATAAAGTAGCAACAATAGATTTGTTACATTCAATTTCTGTTCCATTAACGTTATTATATAGAAACTGATTGACGAATCTTCACTTTGTTTCAGATATCAATACTCATTCCTTTATAAATTTGATTGATGAATTATTCATTTTTAGAATATACACACCTGATTGGAGAAAGGATACATCAAGGGTTTTCTTATATTCACTTTCCATTATTTTTTTTCCTTCTAATGAAAATATTTCCATTCTATCGCTTGCTTTGCTAGCCAATTCACTCTGAATTAGCAGAACATTCTTTACAGGATTAGGGTACAATACTATCGAATTTTCAAACGGCATATCTTCCAATACAGCAGCAGGGATAGGTGCACCTGATAAAAAATTAATATCTATTACCGAATCAATTGTATTAGTAAATTGCTTTTCTATA
>JACPWH010000260.1 GCA_016197185.1 Ignavibacteriota bacterium | reverse complement strand
ATATCCAAAAGAATGCTGGTAATAGTCATCGGGAGAAGTATCATAAGTCCTATTTCTCTTGTAACAAAGGCGTAAGTGATAGGAATTGCAAGCGATGAAATGTGTATAAGCTTGCGTAATATTTCTTGCGAATAGGGTATTTCCTCTGTTTTGTGCATTTTTTGCCGTATTTTTGGATAAAAAAGAGTGTTTTTCTATAAATGACAAACCCGAATACTTTAATTTAATTACCAATAGATGCTCAGAGTTAAACCATTTGCTAAAATAAATTTGGGTCTGGAGATTCTCCGAAAAAGAGCTGATGGCTACCACGACATCAACACATGTTTTATACCAATTTCTATTTTTGATGAAATTATTATAAAACCGGATCAAGTATTAACTGTCGAAACGCAAGGAAGAGCATATATATCTCAGGAAAAAAACTTGTGTTACAAAGCAGCACAAATGCTTCGTGAGAAATTCGGAGTATCTATAGGTGCAAAAATACAACTTCGTAAGAATATACCAACAGGTGCGGGGTTAGGCGGGGGAAGTTCTGATGCTGCCTTTACTTTACTTACATTGAATTCCTTATGGAATATAAAGGCTTCAATGTATGAATTAAAGGAAATTGCCGGAAAATTGGGAAGTGATATTCCCTTTTTTTTGATGAATGGAGCTGCAATTGGAAACGGTCGTGGTGAAATTCTTACTCCGGTTCAACTGATACTTCCTTTTTGGATAGTTGTAGTTTACCCTAAAATTCATGTTTCGACAGCAAGTGCCTATTCCAATATTGTTCCAAATTATAACCCGACTGATTATACTGCCCTGTTTGCTGAGGAAAAAGTCATTTCAATTGAAATGTTAGTGAATAATATTCGTAATGATTTTGAGACATCAGTTTTTGCAACACATCCGGTACTTGCTTCAATAAAACAAAATCTTCGTGATAACGGCGCATTGTTTTCGATGATGAGCGGAAGCGGTTCAAGCATATTTGGATTGTTTTCAGACGAACATACTGCTCTTGAATCAGCAAAAAAACTTTCGAAGTATCAATCGTTTGTATGTCGTCAGCATACCTTCAAGTAACTCCATCATAACATAAAGATGTTTGCTTATGAATATTTTGCTTCTATCTGCCGAAGTAACCCCTTTTGCTAAAGCCGGAGGCTTGGGTGATGTAGCCGCTTCCCTTCCTAAAGCATGGGAAGAATTAGGGCATACACCTATTGTTATAGTACCTAAATACGGGCATATCGACACCAGAAAATATGAAATAGTACAAACAGAGGTAATTTTCTCCGTACCAATGGGTACATGGCAGGAATATGGACGTTTATGGCGAGGTGTACTTCCCGATTCAACTGTTCCGGTTTACTTTATTCAGAACCAAGATTATTTCGACCGTGAAGGAATTTATGGTAATCCTGACGGATTTGCTGATAATGACAGACGCTTTTTATTTCTTACCAGAGCAGCGTTCGAAGCCGCCCGAGCATTGCAATTCAAACCGGATATTATACATGCACATGATAATCATACAGCGTTTGCAATGGCATTTCTAAAATCGCAATATCGAAATGACCCGAGCTTTCATGAAGCAGCAGGAGTTTTTACCATCCATAACATGGCTTATCAAGGATTATATGAACCGAAACGGGCTATGGAATTAACCGGTTTTGGAATGAAAAGTTTTTATTCGGGAAGTTGGTTCGAGCAGCATGGTATTGTTAACTCTATGAAAACAGGAATAATGTTCGCTGATAAAATTACTACAGTCAGTCCTACATATTCCCAAGAAATTCGGTGGGCAAAATATGGTGAAGGACTTCAAAATAATCTGAATGAACGTGGAGGAGACTTAATAGGTGTGTTAAACGGAGTTGATTATACCGAATGGGATTCTGAAAAAGATACTATGCTTTATAATCCATATTCAAAAGATACACTTTCCCTCAAGGAATCAAACAAACAAAAATTCTTACGTGATTGCGGTTTATCTGAAAATGAAGCATTGCAGAATATTCCCCTTGTTGGAATGGTGACTCGACTTACAGACCAAAAAGGAATCGAACTTTTAGAGCAAACAATTGAGAATTTTCTTAGTTATGGAGTAATGCGCTTTTGTATTATCGGAAGCGGGGAACGGAAATATGAAGATTTCCTTAGGTATATAGCCAGAAAATTTCCCCGACGTGCATTAATACAAATTGGCTATAACACCGAGCAGTCTCACAAAATCATTGCAGCATCAGATTTTTTACTTGTTCCTTCGCGATTTGAGCCGTGCGGACTAACTCAAATGTATGCTCTAAAATATGGCACAATTCCAATTGTAAGGGCTACAGGTGGCTTGGCGGACACAATTGAAGAATTCAATCCAACGTCTATGACAGGAACAGGATTTTTATTTAGTGCTTATCAACGAAAAGATTTCGCAGCTGCCATTCGCAGAGCTTTATCGGTTTATTCTGTTCAACCGTATTGGAATATTATCCGGGCTAATGCAATGGAGTGTGACTTTTCTGCGTTGCGCTCAGGCAAAACATATATTGATGTATTCAATTGGGCACGAAATTCTATTCGATAGTTATGCTCATATTCGTATTTTTGTAGTCAGATTTATCACAAACACAGATTAGTATTTTATGACATCGTTTTTTGATATGAATTTTCCGATGGAATTTGAAGATCCGGATGTAATGGAATTAACCGAGGTTGGCTTAGCTGCTCGTGTAGTTTTATTCAATGATGAAGTTCATACGTATGACGAGGTAACAGCTCAAATCCGTAAGGCAACCAATTGCTCACTGCATCAGGCAGAAATTCTAACAATTGAAGTTGACACTACGGGGAAAGCTGTGGTATTCGAAGGAGAAATGAATGCTTGCCTGCGTGTAAGTAACGTATTAGAAGAAATTGAACTTCATACACAGATTGAATGTTAAGAATTTCAGCTGTTGATTGTACGTTTCAAAAAAAGAAAAACTCCAATATACTCTATTGGAGTTTATGAAAAAATTATAAGAGGCACTTCCTATTTAGCTGTAGAGGTAGAACCGAAGTAAACACCAATACTGAGAGTAACAAATGATTTGGATTTCTCACCGTCCTCGCTGCCGATAAAGTTAACAAGATTATACTTTCCCTCCAGATTTAGAGTAAGCAGCTTTAGGTCTATATCCATTCCTGCGCCCAAACCGAATCCGACTCGATTATAAGTTGGACTGTTATCCAATGGAATCGGTGCTCCATTGTATTCTGCATCTATACTATTGGTAAGATAATTATAAGTCAGTTCCCCAATCCCGTATATCCCCAATACTTTTCGTGTAAGATAGTAATTGAGCCCTACTCCAATCGGGATAACATTTTGAGTTGTGGTTAGTGTTGCCCTAATGGAATCACCCTGAGTTCCATTAGGTACGGATACATAAATCTTTGATTGAGGGAAACGGGTTAATGAAAGACCTCCCATAAATACTAAATCGTCTCCAAGAGCAAAACGAAGTCTTACTCCAACATGATAACCTAAGTTTACGGCATTTCGTTTCATTCTACCGATGAAATTATCAGCCATAAGCGAGTCGGTGTTATAAACATTATTTATTTGTTCACTTGGAGTGGAAAGCCCGGTATAGAACCCAATGCTGGTTTGAGCTTGCAATCCTGAATGAATTGACAAAAAAAGTATGATAGAAGAAGCTATGATGAGTTGCAGTGTTTTCATGCCATTGAGTTGAATTGTGGAGAAGAAGAACCTGATTATATTTCTGTCATGGATTCAACGAAGCAATAAAAGGTTTATTTCATGATTACTCTTTTTCGATTCTTGTCAGCCGGTTCTCAATTCTATTATCAGGTACAAACCACATTATTGCTACAACAACATATAAAGCTACAGCAACCCATTCATTAACAAAAGCTAATGAAATAGCCGACAGATAAATCATAAGGGAAATTTTTCCCTTAAAATCACTTCCTATTGCTTTCACTAACACGGAATTTTCCCGATGGTGCTTTACAAGTGTTCTGGCTAAAATATAATATGCTACCGCACACATAAACAATGCACCTCCGTAGCATACTACCGGATATACGGCAAAGTGACTCTCACCCATCCAACCTGTCATAAATGGTACAATAGACAGCCAAAACAACAAATGCATATTTGCCCACAGAATAGCCCCGTTAACACGTTGGACTGCTTGGAACAAGTGATGATGATTGTTCCAATAAATACCAATATAGATGAAACTTAGTACATAACTGATATAGGCTGGTATTAGCGGGCGAAGAGCTGATAAATCACTTCCATGAGGAATCTTTAATTCAAGAACCATAATTGTTAAGATTATGGCAATTACTCCATCGCTGAATGTTTCTAATCTGCTGCTGGTCATGGAAGAAGCTATAGAAGTTAAAGGCAACCTAATTTATTCAAAATTTAGAAATTACTTGATAATCTATTGAAACTTATAAATGGAAATGTCTTTTATGTTAAACATTTTCACAGACTTCTTTAATGCTTGTTTTCCAAAATCGTCAGACATCAGAAAATCAGTTTTAAATATTATGGTAAGAAGGGCTTTGTAGTAGATGCATCTCCTTTATGTCGCTTTTATTTGATGCTGACTTTATCTTAATCCATTCATGAAGAGTTAGCAGACTGCTAATTGAGTTTTAACTTATCTTATAACTTCACATAGATATTCCCGATAATCGGGTCGGTAGCGGCATGAGAAAGAATCTTCGCAATGGTATTTACAGATAACGTTGCATCTGCCGGTAGAAGTTTCATCCCAGAATTTATATACGCATCCTGAGGGGATTTACGGGTTCTGTCCCGTAATTCTTCAAAATCAAGGACTACTCTCAGGATTCTGGCTGACATTGGTATTTGCCACGATTGAAGACGGTCAGGGAAACCGCTGCCATCGAAGTTTTCGTGCATTTTATGGAGAATATCACCGATATTATCCAATCTTTTAACAGCGGAAAGTATCATCTTTGCTGAGTGCGGAACCTGGTTCATAAGTTCATGGCTCGGCTTACCATCGATACTAATCGGATAATACATAAGCGAGTCAGGCAGGAACAATTTCCCAACATAGCTTAATTGAGATGCATATTCAATCTCTTTGCGTTCTACCTCTGTGAATTCACTGAATTGGCTTGCAATCCATTGCACCGCCTTTGTTACCCGTCCGAGCATTGGTATGGTTTGTGCAAACCTTGATTGCAAGAATCCTATGGTGAGTTGAACCATCTCCTCGTAATCTTTTTCAAGCTGTTGTGATGCTTGAATCAATTTAATATTTTCTGCACGAAGACGTTCTTGCATCTGAACCACCCGAATTGCAGACCGAAGTTTTGCAGTCAAATCTTCGGTTGTAAGTGGTTTATTCAAATAATCGTCCGCACCTGACTCAAGTGCTTCAATGCGTTGCTCTTTTACTGTGCTCGCAGTAATGATAATAAAGTATGTTTCTTTAAGAATTTCACTCGCTCGTACTTTTTTGCAAAGGTCAATACCGCTCAAACCTGGTAATTGCAAATCGCAAATTACAATTGTAGGAGTTTTAGCTTGGAGAATTGCCCAACCCTCGCTGCCATTAGTTGCAGTATCTACTGCAGCATTTGGGAAAGCGCGGGTGATAATTGATTGCAAAGTAACAATTATTGTGGGTTCGTCATCTATGATTAAGAAAGATAGCATCACAGTAGAGAATTAATGAACAATAAGACACGTCAAAGAAGCAAGTTTATCTAATAAAGTAACATAATTACAATGAATCTCTTGATTTCTGGAATTTTACCAAAATTGATACACGACGGTTTGAAACATCAAACGGGTTTTCAACTGTTCTGAGTTTCCTATCGGCAAAACCCGATACACTCACAATTTGTCCTTCCCACAATCCACCGAATTCAAGAACACGTCTTGCAGCATTCGCACGGTCGCCTGAAAGCTCCCAGTTGGAATACCCCCTTCCGGAGCCATAAGGACGGCTGTCAGTATGCCCTTCAATATCAACATAATTAGGCATTTTCCCAACTTCAATGGCAACTTTTTTGAGGACTTCAACTGCATCTTTGGTAAGAATTGCACTTCCTACTTGAAAAAAGACATTGTCTTTCGATTCCACCATTTCAATACGCAGCCCATCATTGGTGATTTCAACTTTTAACGACGAAAGTAAATCTTTTAAACTTGGCTGCCCATCTGCCAATTCTTTGAGTTGTTCTGTAAGTTTTTGTTCTAATTTTGTTATACGTGTACTGTCTTGTTTGGTTTCTACCATAATTTGTTGTTTTACTGAATCAGGAATTTTCGGTTGTATTTTTCCTCCTGTTTCGCCACCCTTTTCTGTATAGTTATCTACATAATTTTCACCTTTGGTTCCGTCGTATTTTGCACGTATCATCTTCAAATTAACAGGTAAAGCTTTACCTGTTTTAAAGCTGAAAACCCCCGGCTCCTTAAAATACTGAGCCATACTCTGTTTTGATTGTTGACTAAGCCCAACAATCCACATCACAAGAAAGAATGCCATCATAGCCGTAACAAAATCGGCATAAGCAACTTTCCATGCACCCCCATGATGAGCATGAGGAGCATGTTTCTTTCTTTTCTTAATTATAATCGGTTGTTCTAAGTTAGGTCCGTCTGCCATTTTTCACCGCCAAATATATGTATTGTATTTTTCAATAATTTACTGATTGTCTTAACGTTTTTTTGTAGCTTCTTCGGTTTCCTTAAATGAAGGTCTTTCACCCGGATCTATTGATCGGCGTGCATATTCTATTGAAACTGCGGCGGGAGTTCCCTTTGCAAAAGCAAGAAGTGCAGCTTTAATAGAATTAAGATACCGACCTTCCCCATTCACAGTATGTTCCATGTTTTTTGCCAGAGGACCAACCAGACCGTAACTCATCAAAATACCAAAGAAAGTTCCTACCAAAGCGGCAGCAACGCTATGACCGATAATTTCCGGTGCCTGGTCAATAATACCCATTGTGATAATAACACCCAAAACTGCAGCCACAATTCCTAATCCGGGAAAGGCATCACTTACTGTAGTGAGAGCATTAGGAGCTTGCAGTTCGGCAGTATGAAGTGTTTCAAGATCAATGTCCATCAATTCTTCCAAATCATTTGCAGGAACTCCCCCACTAAGTACAACTTTAAGGGTGTCGCAAAGGAAATCAACAGCATGATGATTAGTAAGGAAAGAAGGGTATTTTGAAAATATAGAGCTGGATTCGGGGATTTCAATATGTGGTTCAAGTGCTATTAACCCTTCCCGTTTAGCAAACTGGAACAATTCATACATCATTTGCAAGAGCTCAATGTATGTATTTTTAGTTATCTTACTGCCCTTCAGAGTCCCCATGATTCCTTTGAGTACTGACATCGTAATTGGCAAAGGATTGGCAATGAGCATAGAACCGATAGCTGCACCACCTATAATAATGAACTCATTCCATTGGAGAAGAATCAGAAGATTACCCTGGTGCATTGTATAGCCCAGAACAATACTTCCGAAAACCAGCACTATCCCTATAATTACAAACATAAATAATCCTTTTAATTCAGTAAGTTATATTCTATCAGTGTAATAATACGTTTACAAAATCCTATTTTTTTAATTCTTTAAGTCGTTCTAATAATGAATGTCGTTCAGGTGATTTTTCGAGTGCCTTTTTATAGGCAGCAATTGCCTGTTCAGCACTTCCATTTTTAAGATACGCATCACCTAAATGTTCTAATATTGTTGCACTTACATCGGCGTTCCCTGTTGCTTTCAAAAGGTTGTCCAACGCTTCTTTATAATTTCCCAGTTGATAATGCACCCAAGCATACGTGTCTCTATATGATACATTTTCAGGTTGAATTTTTACAGCAGTTTCAGCCATCGAAAGTGCTCTGTCTAATTGCTTACCTCTTACAGATAGAGAATATGCATAGTTATTATTAATCACGGCATTATCAGGATCAATCTTTAATGCATTTTCATAAGAAACATCAGAACTGTCAATAAGTTTTAAATGGTCATAAATTATGCCAAGTTGAACCCATCCGTCAATATT
>JACPWH010000298.1 GCA_016197185.1 Ignavibacteriota bacterium | reverse complement strand
TTTACCAAACAACAGGTAAGTATGAGTATCTATATGAGAGTATTCGTCTTACAGAAGAAGCGAATATGTTTTTCGAAGATGAACATGGAGGGTTTCTCCAAGCTGAATTGGGAAATGAGGCTACTCCATTCTCTGGACAAAAACAAGTATATGATGGAGCAGTTCCATCAGGAAATTCAATGATGGTTCACAATCTTTTTAGACTCGGAATATCAGCCCAAAGAAATGATTTCTTAGAAAGCGGGATGAGGGCAATATATTCATTTGGGAAACAGATTGAACAATACTCTGCAGGATTCGCTTGGATGTTGTCTGCTTTAGATTTTTTTACAGGTTCCAGACAAGAAATTGTAATTAAGGGTGAAAAAGATAATTTATTCGTTCAGATAGTTACCGAAAGATTACATCAAGAGTTTCTGCCGTCTTCAGTAATCATATATGTTGACAATGATTCAAAAGTTCCGGTTCATATTGAGCAATTTGAGAAAGATGGAAACGATGCTGCAATTTTTGTTTGCGAAAATTATCATTGCAATATACCAATGACAACAATTGAACAATTTGATGAGTTTATCAGATCAGAATCAACTTATCAAGGAATATCTAAATGAAATACATTTTGATGTTTCTTTCCTTCTCAATTTTTTTAGGTATTTTCAGACTCTTTGCAATTAGTACATACTCAGTTACGGCTTTTGATGTCGGTTTGGTTATATTCTATATATATGCAGCTAAAAAAATAATTTGGGATGGTCAAAAACTTGAATTTCCAAAAAGTTTTGGTTTCTATTGCGTCTGCGGAATAGTTTTGACTGTATTGCTTTCGGGTGCTGCTCCGGTTCTCGAGGGCAACCCGGACAAACTACAGCAGTACATTAAAACTTCTCTGCATATATTTTATCTGTTGGTATTTGCGATACTCTGTGCAGGATTGAAGATAAAGATTGTTGATACCAAACGTTCCATTCAAATGTTAATGATATGTGCCGTTGTGGTTCACTTGTTTGGAATTTACCAACTTGTGGCAAGGGCAACCGATCTTCCATTGGCATGGCTGAATATCTCAGACATAACCCTCTCCTCATCAACTAGAGGAATTGATCCTGACGGCTTATCAACTGATGCTGATGGAATAACACGGCAGATCAGTTTGAATTATGGTAGTTTTTATAGGGCAACATCCATTTTTAGTGAACCTTCTGCCCTTGCGGGATTTTGTAATTTCATATTAATTTGCCTTCTTGTGCCTGTTCTTCGTAATGAAAAACCGTTTTTCAAATCAGGTAAATTCAATAGTTTTCTTACAATTCTGACAGTTGTATCGCTGTTTCTGACATTTTCATTAACAGGGCTTGTGCTGTTTTTAGGGATTATTGGATTTGCATTTATTACTGACCGTTCCAAAAGTATTGTAAAAATTCTAAAAATTATTTGTTTTGTTGCCGTACTGCTTTTCATTACTGATTTTATAGTTGAATCGACTACACAAATAAGTGTAGCTGGATTATTCACTCAACGAGTGGGCGGTATTATCAGTACGTACACAGGGGGCAGGATTGAATCTACAGGAGGAGAATCCTTTTATGCAAGGTGGAACACTTTGACGAAAGGTGTAGAAATTTGGTTGTCGTATCCAATCACAGGAATTGGATTGGGTTGTTATTTCTTTTTTATGCGTACACCGGAATTCGGGTTTTCAGATTCAGGATTGTTCTCAGTTTTAGCTGAAACCGGAATAATCGGCGTAGCAATGTTCATAGGAATGTTTGCCGGTTTATTCCGTTCATGGCATACATTCTTATTTACAAATCTTTATAAAAAGTTGCAACCCGATACTCGTATTATGGTATTATTTGCTCTTTACAATTTATTGATAAATTTCATATCAGCAATTACTGCCAACCCGTTCGTAACGTCATATTTTTGGCTACAGATAGGAATTTCCCTTGTAATTTTGAGGAGTGCTTATCAAGAATGCTCAATGCCTATGTTTCAAGTACAAATAATGCAAACTCCTTTCAAAAAATTGCTTTCAAAATCGGTGCAATTTGAAAATGTTTAATTGTAATTTATTCTTTAGAAAATATTTAACAATCAAAATTGACTAATAAAATTATGGCTTATATTATTGACGGTAAATCAATTGCAGAACAAATTCGATTGGAAGTAAAATCGAATACCGAGGTTCTTATTTCTGAACGCGGAATTAAGCCGGGGCTTGCAGTATTACTTGTCGGTGAAAACGCTGCTTCTCAAGTGTATGTAAGATCTAAAGAAAAGGCGTGTCTTGAAGCAGGGTTCCATTCTATTGTTCTTCGAATGCCGGATACCGTAAGCGAGAACGAAGTATTAAACATAATCAGTACATGGAATAACGACAATGCAATTCACGGAATATTAGTCCAGCTGCCTCTGCCGAAACACATTAATGAAATGAAGGCATTACTTGCCATATCCCCGCAGAAGGATGTTGACGGATTTCATCCCGAAAACGTAGGAAGATTGGTTATTGGGCTTCCAGGGTTTGTACCTTGTACTCCTGCAGGAATAGTTGAACTCTTCAAACGTTCTAAAATTGATTTGGCAGGGAAGCATGTAGTGGTAATAGGGAGAAGTAATATAGTAGGTAAGCCGATTGCTAATCTGCTTTATCAAAAGAAACCGTATGCAAATGCAGTGGTAACAATTTGCCATACAGGAACCGGCGACATCAGGAAATTTACCAAACAAGCGGATGTATTGATTGCAGCTATCGGTGTTGCCCACCGTATTGGTGCTGACGATGTAAAAGATGGTGTAGTTGTTATCGATGTTGGTATGAACAGAATAGCTGATCTCTCAACAAAATCAGGTACGCGATTGGTTGGCGATGTGGACTATGATTCGGTTATGCCGAAGGCATCAGCAATAACTCCTGTACCGAAGGGTGTAGGACCAATGACAATTGCAATGCTTCTTGAAAATACATATCGTTCTGCGGCCGGTGAAGTGTTTTAATCGAGAATAGTAATGAATAATTATCCTGAAAGGATACTATGAACTCCAAAAAATTCACAAATGAAGAAATGCAGGCTATCCTCCAAAGAGCAATGGAACGGAGGTCTCATGCAGGCGAAATATCATATTCGGACCTAAGTTCTACTGCTCAGGAATTAGGTATTGACGAGCATGATTTAGAACAGGCAATTCAAGATCACTTAGATGGTGGCGGGATAGTAGAAGCTCGCAAACAATGGATTCGAAGCAAAAGGAAGAAATTCTATGAACATCTTGGCACTTATCTCATTGTGAACACCTTCCTTGCAGGAATGAGTTTGTTAAGTGGAGGCTATTGGTTTATTTTTCCTCTTTTTGGGTGGGGCATTGCAATTGCTTTGGATGCAATGGGTGCCTTTTTCCCTGATGAAGAAAAAATTGAACGAGGTGCAGAAAGACTGTTACGCAAACAGAAAACATCGAAGAAATTGGAATCTGAACTTAAAAACAGTAATGTAAAAGCTAAATCCGGTAAATATTCCATCAATATCAGTAACGGTAAAATTATTATCACTAACGGTGACAAACACTTTGAAATAAACGGAAAATAAATATGAAGCAATTGGATATTCTTTACTCGGATGATCATATAGTCGCCATCAATAAACCTGCAGGCTTACTAACACTGCCCGATAGATTTAAATCGGAACTTCCAAATGTTCGAGGGTTGCTTATGGAGCAATTCGGAGAAATATTTACCGTTCACCGTTTGGATAAGGCAACTACAGGAGTAATCCTTTTTGCACGGACAGCGGAAGCACACAAGAATCTGAACAGTCAATTTCAACAGCATACAATTCAGAAAGTTTACCATGGTATTGTAAGTGGGGTAGTAGAAAAAGATGAAATGGATATTGATATTCCACTTGGTGAGGACGATGCCCGTAAAGGACTGATGCGTCCAACAGCCCGTGGTAAATCATCACTCACTAAAATCAGGGTGAAGGAACGATTCAAGATTGCAACACTTCTTGAATGTATGCCGGTGACCGGTAGGCAACACCAGATAAGAGTTCATCTTGCAGCAATCGGACATCCTCTGTTAGTTGATGCAGATTATGGCACTCTGACTGAGTTCATGCTCTCAACTATAAAACGAAGGTTTAAATTAGCAAAAGATACCGATGAACGCCCTTTGCTTGCCCGTACACCTCTTCATGCTTTCTCTCTTACATTTATACATCCTGTGACTAATGAAAGCCAAACTATCTCTGCTGATTACCCCAAAGACATTCGTGCTACCTTGCAAGCACTCCGTAAGTATTCAGTGTATGTATCATATTCAAATGATGAGTATTTTTATTGATGTACATATCAGTATTCAGGTTAGATAAATAATAACAGTTGAGTGTAAAATCATTTAAATACTTTGAACGATTCAAAAAAACTGCTAAATTGCTGATAGTTATCCTCCTATTATTTTGAGATGTGTCATGAAAACATATATCTTTCTTCCAATTCTATTTATTTTTACTATGACGATGAATGCCCAACGGTTCAATCCTCCTGCAACAAAACAAACTTCGGTATCAGAAACCCTTCATGGAAAAACGTTAATTGATAAGTACCGTTGGCTCGAAGATAAGACCAATCCTGAAGTAATTTCATGGACAAGATCGCAGCATGATTATACTCTTGAGTATATTCACAAAAATATGCCTGAAATAAACGGATTGCGTGATGAGTTCATACATTATCTCGATCGTGATATTAAAGGAGCTCCATTTTTTATAGGTAACAGATCAATTTCTATCGAATTATTGATGTTGAAACCGGTAAACAGGAAGGTGCTATTCTTAATAACATTAATGGATTCGATTGGACTTTTGATCAAAAACACGCATATATTTCTATAAGGAACAGTGAGATTGTGAAAAAGCAAGAGCCAATCAGAACGTATCTTTGGACGGTAGGGACAGATCAAAACACTGCCGAATTTATAGTTGCTCCCGATGATGCAAAAGATGTTGCCGGGCTTTGGGATACAGATGAGAAATCTGAACAGAATTATACCTTTCTTTCACAGGGGGATTTTTATTCCAATACCTTAAAAATGAGGAAAGTCGGTACAAATGACGAATTGAAAGAAATATATTCCAGCAAGAAATTCAGAGCATTCCCGAGTTTACACAAAGGGAAATTGTATTTCTATACAAATGATAATGCTCCCAATTTTAAGCTTATGGTAACTGATGCCGACAAACCTGAATATAAGAACTGGAATGTCTTTATTCCTGAAAAAGAAACAATGCTTGAAGGAATAACAATAACATCAGATTACATTTTAGTCCAAGATAAAAAAGATGTTATGAGCAGAATCTTTGCTTACGATTTTTCCGGTAAACAACTCAAACAAATTGAGCTTCCTGAGATAGGGAATGTTAGCAGTATGAGATACCATAAAGAGTCAAATACTGTTTTTGTGAATCTTGCAACATTTAATGCTCCTACAAAAGTATATAAACTGAATGGAAAAACACTTGAATGGGAGTTTTTCTATCAAGATATAAGTCCATTAGATACTAAAAACATTGAATCTAAGATTGTATTTTTTACATCCCGCGATAACAAACGTGTTCCTATGTTTATTCATTATAAAAAAGGAACGAAGTTGGATGGAAATAATCCTGCAATGCTTCACGGTTATGGTGGGTTTAATATTGGGATTGAACCACATTAT
>JACPWH010000297.1 GCA_016197185.1 Ignavibacteriota bacterium | reverse complement strand
GGCAGCAGCAGATTACGGGACGGCAGGAAGCGTTCGTAATGCTGCAGAATTGCTGACAGACAGATTCATAGTGATCAGTGGGGATGTTCTTACCGATTTTGATATTTCTGCTGCTCTTGATTTCCATAAACAAAAAGGAGCAAAAGCTACTATTCTCCTGACAAGAGTACCGAACCCGTTGCAGTTTGGAATTGTGATGACAGACTCAGAAGGACGCATTACACGTTTCCTCGAAAAACCTTCATGGGGTGAGGTGTTTTCGGATACAATCAATACAGGTATTTATATACTTGATGCTGATGTTCTTGATTTAATTCCCTATCAACGTGATTTTGATTTCTCAAAAGATTTATTCCCCTTAATGCTCAGTAAAAATATGCCTCTTTACGGGTATATTTCTACCGGGTATTGGCGTGACATAGGTAATCTCAATGAATATCAAATTGCGTCGATGGATGTATTGGATAAGAAAGTAAATATCACAATATCCGGTGAGTACAGAAACAGTTGTATCGTAGGAAGAGATGTTGTCTTAGCTCCCTCTGCAGTATTTTCAGGCATGGTTGTTCTCGGAAACAATACAACGGTAGGCAACAACGCAAAACTTCATAATTGCGTAGTAGGTAACAATGTTACCATTGGTTCAAGTGCTCATCTGTCGGGTGTGGTTTTGTGGGATAATGTCATCGTAGGCGAAGGTGCTTCGCTTACTGATGACGTTATTTGTAATGATACGGTTATCGGAGGTGATTCAACAATCACCGAAAATGTATTTATTGCCGAAGGATGTATTATCGGTCGAGAAGCAACGCTCCTTCCAAATATAAAGCTGTGGCCCCGTAAACAAGTGGAAGCAGGAGCAATCCTCTCACGTAGCTTGGTACAGGAAGAAAAGTGGCTTAGGGAGCTTTTTACCGATGCACGGATAACAGGTTTATCAAATATTGAAGTAAATCCCGAATTTGCAGCCAAACTCGGTTCTGCTGTCGGAAATGCAGTTGGAGCAAATGTGAGAATAGTGGCAAGCCGTGATGCTGATGCTTCTTCTCGTATGACACACCGTGCATTGATGTCGGGCTTAATGTCTGTAGGGGTAAGCATTAATGATTTGCAGGTGACATCCATTCCTCAGACCCGTCAGGAACTCAGAAATGGCAAAGCTGTTGCAGGTATTCATATCCGCCGTTCTATTCGCCAACACGATAAAACGGATATTATCCTTTTCAATTCAGACGGAAGGGATTTACCCTCAGCTAAAGCTAAAAGTATTGAGCGTTTCTTTTTTGGTGAGGATATTCGTCGAGTTCCTTTTGACAAAGTGGGCAGTATTAACTTCCCTGAGCGCACCAACGAAACATATATCAGCCGTTTCAAAGACACATTGAATATCGATGCTATTGCAGAAAAACATTTCAAGATGCTCATAGATTATTCGTTTGGCTTGGCTTCCAATATTTTCCCGCATATATTGGGAAAATTCAAAGCAACTGTTGTATCTATGAATAATTACATGGATGCTTC
>JACPWH010000259.1 GCA_016197185.1 Ignavibacteriota bacterium | reverse complement strand
CGTTGATTCTTCAAAGATTCCAATGCTACTTTTGCTTTGAATTCTGATGTATATCGCCTGCGTTGTTTTGCCATTTTTAACTCCGTTTTTGGATGCAAATATACATCTTATTTTACTGTCCAGTTTTTGGGGGTAACTTCAGGAATCTATGTAAATTGAGCGGTGAAAAAGTTTTATAGTTAAAGTAGTTAGTATTTTGGTATATTAGTCATGTTAATTGTTAAAGTGTTTTAAATGAGTCATATATTATTCAAAATAATAGAGGAAAGATCCATGGCTGATATAGATATTACTACCCACGAAGGATTTAAAAACTTTGTGACTGATACACTTGGTGAAGATATTTTAACAAAAGAAGGTTATATACTTCATAGTCATTTTGACACCATTAAAGAAGGGAACTTATATATTATTGGTTTAAATCCTTCTAAAGATAAAAAAGGAAATGTAGTAAAGATGCAAGAAAACCTTGAACAAATAACCAGCGACAAGGAATATGTTGGATGTGAACATAATTGGAGTACTGAGAAGAAACCTTATGCGTGTGGATTACATCCTATTCAAAGGAATATTAAACAAATAGCAAAAATATTTAGTAAAAGTGAGCTTTATTCTAATCTTAAGTTGGAAGAGGGTGGTGAAGATAAGTCATATAAAAATATTTGCCTTACAAATTTAATTTTTGAAAGCAGTGATAATGAAAATAATGTAACTTATAGTGAAAGATATAATTACTGGAAAATACACAAACAAATTTTAAAAGTAATCAAACCAAAAATAATTATTGCCTTTGGAAATAGAGAGGATAAATCTCCTTATCATCATTTGAAAAAAGAAGTCAAACCGAAAAAAGAGGATATATCTATTTTGAAGGATTGTGGAAATAAAAGGTTTCAATGTAAATCTTTTACTGGAGATATTGAAATTGGAGAGAACAAGTTTTTGACAACAACGGTTATTGGATTGCCACACCTAAGCCGATACCATTTATATTTACATGATGAAAAAGATTATCCTAAAAAAGATATTTTGAAAGAAGTGGTGAAATGGATGGAAAGTAAAATTCCTAAAGTTGATTAATCTATTTCTTTTTTGGTTAATATGACGTTGGTATTACAAGTTCATAAACCTTGAAGGTTTCCGAAAACCTTCAAGGTTTGTTTAGTTCCCTACCCACCCCCAGCCGTAATCACCGCCTGAATCTCCCCATAACTATACTCATCTCCAAGTGTATCCTTAATAGGTCGTTGTGATTCACCTTTTTTCCAACCTTGCGCGCGGAGTACTTCTCGGATAGCTACTGCTTTTTCTTCGGTTACGATATCCTCAAGTGCTACCTCGCCCGAAGGGATGTAGAATGCCAGATGCCCTTCGATTGTCCCCACACCAAGCAGGCGGTCTGCAGCAATTTCTATCACCGACATTCCCGAACGAAACATATCAAGCGAAGTCTTACGGGTGTCGAAATTTGAAGTACCTTTGCGCTCTTCATACCGTTTTTCACTTTTTGCAACTTGCTGGTCAAAAACAAGTTTGTTTTCTACTTTGGTTTTTAGATTATGTTCTTCACAATACTCGGCAATTTCACTCACGAACTCACTTCCATATTTCTCAGTCTTAACTGTACCGAAACCGCTAATAGTACGAATATCCTCAAGATTCATCGGTAGAAACGTGGCAAGTTCAATAAGTGTAGAATCAGACAGAATCATAAATGCAGGGACATTCTCACGCTTAGCAATTCCATAGCGTAGTGTGCGGAGTTTCTCGAATAAATCGGTGTCGTAAGCGGCGTTTAACTTACGATCTCGCGTGCGTGGTTTACGCACTTCCCGTTCTACAGGTTCTGCAGGTTTACTGAGTTGAACTGTCTGTTTCCCTTGCAGAATCTCGTAACTTTTTTCATTGAGTTTCAGGATAGGGTATTCGTCATCTGTTTTGCTAATTATTTCACGGGCAATGAGTTCGCGAATATATGAACGCCAGTCCACATCACGAATATCTTTCCCAATACCGAATGTTTTTAGATTCAGATGTTCCAACTTTACTTTGCTTGTACCCCGCAACAATTCAACAATAT
>JACPWH010000258.1 GCA_016197185.1 Ignavibacteriota bacterium | reverse complement strand
ATAGGAAAAAATCTATTGAAATCAACAGAAGGGCAACGCCTCTTTTGAAAACCGAAGCGATTCAGGCGCAAAACGCCCAGGTTGATATTGTTTCGGGAGCTACGCTCACAAGCCAAGCTTTTCAAGAATCTTTAGCCGACGCGCTTAGCCAAGCCAAAAATTGACTATGAAACAAACAAGAATTTTAATGGGAATGCCAATTACAATTGAAATCGTTGATATTTCCGCAGGCGAACAAGACATCAACGAAGTATTTTCATATTTCAAATATACAGACGAAAAAATCAGTGTCTATAAAAAAACAAGCGAGATAACACAAATTAACAATGGAAAGATAAAGAAATCTGATTGGAGCGAAGATATGAAAATCGTTTTTGCTTTATCCAAAGAAACAAAAATTAAAACCAGCGGATATTTTGATATTATGGCTTCAAATGGAAGATATGATCCGTCTGGTTTAGTAAAAGGATGGGCAATTTTTAACGCATCAAAAATATTAGAAAGGCGGGGATTTAATAATTTCTATATTGAGGCGGGAGGCGACGTTCAGGTTCGCGGAAAAAATCAGCAAGGGCAAAATTGGAAAATAGGAATTAGAAATCCGTTCAATGCAAAAGAAATAATTAAAACCGTTTCGGTCAACGAGGAAGGGGTAGCTACTTCCGGCACTTATATTCGTGGACAACATATCTATGATCCTAAAAAGAGACGCGAGCCAATTACAGAAATTATCAGTTTAACCGTTATCGGGCCGAATATTTATGAAGCTGACAGATTTGCCACGGCCGCGTTCGCGATGGCTGAAAAAGGAATTGAATTTATTGAAAACTTACCGGGTTTTGAAGGCTATGTAATAGATAAAAATGGCTTGGCTACAATGACGAACGGTTTTGAAAAATACACCAAAAATTATGCTTAATTTCATTGACCATTTTCTCAACAGAATAACAATGTATCGGCTCACGCTGTATTATTTGGCACTTCTTTTTTTAATCGCGGTCATTTTTGGCTCATTGGGAATATTGCCGTATAGCCCATTCGCTCTACTAATTTCCACCTTGGTTATTCTGCTTGCCTGTTGGATTACTAACGCTATTTTCGCACGCATATTCAACGCTCCCGCGAATATAGAATCAATGTACATTACTGCTTTAATCTTGGCATTGATTATT
>JACPWH010000257.1 GCA_016197185.1 Ignavibacteriota bacterium | reverse complement strand
TGCCTGTCCCATAAACGCAGGAATGGCACGCCCATCCTCGATACGCATACGCGGTCCGTATGTATTGAAAATACGGATAATACGTGTGTCAACACCGTGATAACGGTGATACGCCATCGTCATCGCTTCGGCAAAACGCTTGGCTTCATCATACACTCCGCGCCACCCCACAGGATTAACATTACCCCAATAATCCTCAGGTTGTGGATGAATGAGCGGATCGCCATACACTTCGCTTGTACTTGCAATCAAGAATCTGGCTCCCTTTGCCTTTGCAAGCCCAAGTGCTTTGTGAGTACCGAGCGAACCTACTTTTAGGGTTTGAATCGGGAATTTAAGGTAATCAATCGGCGAAGCTGGCGATGCAAAATGGAGAATGTAGTTTACTTCTCCTGCCACATACGTGTAATTTGTAACATCATGTTGGATGAATTCAAATTTGGGGTGTCCGATTAAATGAGCAATATTATCCGGTGAACCGGTGATAAAATTGTCCATGCAAATTACGTTAAACCCTTCGGCAATGAACCTGTCGCATAAGTGCGACCCCAAAAACCCTGCTCCGCCTGTAATGAGAATACGAGCCATTGTGTACTTTCTTTTTCAATTGTAAATTAATTTTTATGAATGTTTTTTGGATGATTCCATCTCTGAAAATTTCTTCTTCATTTTTCGTGAAAATAGGATAATCCCCGTAAATGCCACAAACATTGCTCCTGCAGCAATCAAGAACAGCATTTCTTTTGCAATAAAATACCCAACCAAAAAGGCAATACCTGCAAGAAAATTTGCAACCCCCAATGTCATTGTTGCCTTTCGAATTTTAGCTTCTACCGTTGAAGCAGCCATAGTGTTTCTCCTTGAACGTAAGTAATAATAGAGCAAAAATACGAAAATTCTTAGTGTTTTTGGGCGTAAAACAGCCATAACCTATTATTACAGAGTTAAAATAAAACAGCGTTTCTTTTGCGAATGACGATGGTGTTTGAACAGGGGTTGGGTATAATAGAGTGGGCACAGTAATTTTTGGCTTTCATTATATCCCAATCGAAATTTCATCCAATTAATAATTTGTCATTTTCCAATCTTCTCGAAACATTTAATCAAAAGCTACGTCACTCCTGTTGTTATCAATCATTCACACCTTTAGACAACCTTTTCCTAATTAGGTAAAACCTAAGAAGGGCAAAAGGTTATTTTTATTTCAGGAAATAGGGAATCCATGGATCAGGCAGATGCAGAGAAAATACTTACTGTAAGTCAAACGGCACAAACACTACAAAAAAAACGAGGTAGGATTGATCTCCTGAATGGAGCTGTTGTTCCTACTCTCATTTCTTTTGCGCTCCCGCTTGCATTCAGTTTTGTGGTCAATATGTTGTATTCTTGGATTGACACCTATTTTGTAAGCAGATTAGGCTCATCGGCTATTGCTGCAATTGGCATAAGCGAACAATTGGGGTTCTTTATTTTCAATTTTGGCAGTGGCTTTGCTATCGGTACAGGGATTATTGTAGCCCGTAGAATCGGTGAAGGTAATCGCAAGCAAGCTAATTATACCGCTACACAAGCAGTCATATCAATGCTTGTATTTTCTACATTGCTCTCTATTGCTCTTTATTTTTGTCTTGGGTGGGTTCTGAATGCAATGAATTTAGAGCCGGAGGTTGCCAGATTAGCGCAAGTTTATCTAACTGCATTATTGTTTGGAGTACCGGGTAATTTCATCACATTCCAGATAAACTCGATTGTCCGTTCATCCGGTAATGCAATTTTCCCGATGATTATATTATTGCTTACAACTGTGCTGAATGCAATTCTGGCTCCGATCCTCATTTTCGGACTTGGACCTATTCCCTCACTTGGTATGATGGGTGCAGGGTTTGCCACTGCCACATCTCAACTAATCGGAGGTGCTATTTCCGTCTTGTTGCTGATTTCCGGAAAAACGGGAATCAGATTCATGATGGACAGAATGAAATTAGACTTACCTCTTATCGGGCGAATAGCGAAGCAGGGCATCCCTGCTTCACTCCAAATGTTCTCGGTCAGTATCTCCCGAATAGCTCTTTTCAAATTTTCAAGTTCGTTCGGAACAGGAATTGTTGCGGCATATACATTAGGTCTCAAAGTTGATTTGCTTGTTTTCATGACAGTTTTTGCAATTGGTATTGCTGTCGAAACGGCAACCGGTCAAAATCTCGGGGCAGGACAAACAAAACGTATTTTTCAATTTCACCGTTCCGGCATCTATATTCTTCTTGGAATAGTAGGGTTTCTTGCAATTAATGTATTTTTATTTGCGGACAGATATGCTTCTATTTTTACGAATGATAAAGTAATTATTCGCGAAACAACCCGCTATCTCCATACTGCTGTTTTCGGGTATGTGTTTTTTGCAATGGGTGTGGTGACAACACGTGTTATCAGCGGGTCTGGTGCATCGTTCAGAAGTATGACTATTGTTGGCGGATCATTGATTTTCTTGCAAGTGCCCCTTGCATATATTCTATCTCATTACACGGAATTGGCGCAACAGGGAATCTGGTTTGGAATTGTAGGCGGATATATTTTATTCACTATCATTGCATTTATTGAGCTTTCCCGCAAAAAGTGGCTGAATGCGAAGGTATGAGAATTGTTTTGTAGGCTCTGATGAGATATTTTATTTCATCAACAGCACACCCTGAGTATCCTTCACTCCACTCACTTTAACCTCATAATAATATTTACCTGACGGAACTCTATTGATCTTATGATCATTACCATCCCAAGTGAAAGAATGCCGTCCTGAAGTTGACCAACCCATTTGGAACGAACGTATTGTTATATTACCATTACTAATAATAATCTCTGCGTCACCATCATCTGATTGCTGCCAACTTACGGTATTAACCTCTTCCAATATATTTGGAACAGTTGCAGCAAAAATATCATACCCTCCTTGATTTCCCGGGACATCAGTTCTAGTTGAAGAAAAATACAATGTATTTCCGGTTATATTTGAGCAAATAAATCTTTCAGCTTCTTCAGTATTAATTGGCTTTCCAAGATTTATCGGTTTCGACCAAATGCCATCAGAGCTCATCCGTGAATAGTAGAAATCCGTTTTTCCATAATTGGGTGTATGTCCGTTTGATGCAAAGAATAAAGTTCGATTATCGGGTGCAATATGTGGGGAATTTTCAATTTCACCTGTATTAATTGATTTAGGAAGGGGTTTTGCGTGTTGCCATTCATTATTGAGTGTATCTAAGTCTGAATACCAAATATCAATACCCTTACCATGTTCAGGATTCGGTCTGTTAGAGACAAAATACAAGCGTCTATTATCCGGTGATATTGATGGTTGAGAATCCCAATATTCAGAATTTATCCCTCTGCCAATATTAACAACACCTTCAATAGTTATGGAATCTTTTTTGTACAAAATACTCGCTACATAAATATCACAATCACCGATACCGTCAATCCTGTTACATCCCGTAAAATACAATCGTTTTTTATCCAATGATATACATGCAGCACCTTCATTAAGTAGAGTATTCAGTCTGATTTTCCCATTTTTCTGTGGAGGATCGGGATTGAAAGGGGTAAAAAAAGCTGTATCTTGATTCGGTTTTTTAAAAGAGACCCATATATCATGAGATAATATGCCTTCTTTTGTGGGCTGGCTTCCCTCTCTATCCGAAACAAAAAACATTGTGCCGTCTGCGCTTAGATATGGAGCATAATCCATTACGGGGGAATTGAACTCTTTTCCGAGATTGATTACTCTTGCATTTTTATATTGGGGTTCAGTTTGGGCTTGTGCATAATTTATAATAATTGCGAATAGGAAGGCGTGAAATATTGGCTTAATTTTCATAGCTTTACAAAATGTCTGCACATTGATTATGTTGCAAATAATTTGAACAGTTTGGTATATATATATATAACTATATCTAATATCTTTGAAATGAATATTTCGAAAAATAATATTACTTAGTCGAATATTGAATACCCATTTCGCAATATTACATAATTAATAGAACTAAACCAAAACATATATATGATATAATTCCCGTATTATATTACTTACATAGACTACTCTATTTGGAAAAAGGTTACAGTATCTTGGTTTTCATTGTCAGCATCTCACAATATCTCGTATATATGCCCTCAAAAGCAAGAAAAATGACTAAATTTGTGAAGATTTACACAGCAAAAAAGCTGAACAACAATGTAATTTCAATTTCAAACGCACATTTCTCAACATCAAAGAGGATATATCTCTATGTACGGTGAATTTCAACAGCATCTAAAGCAAGAACTTACCTCGATTCGCGAAAGCGGTCTCTATAAATCCGAACGTATCATAACATCTCCACAGGGAGCAGAAATTTCTGTTGAAGGAATAAACGGT
>JACPWH010000256.1 GCA_016197185.1 Ignavibacteriota bacterium | reverse complement strand
AGTGCTCATAATATCGGAGTTATTAACTACGAAATAGCTCTGCTGCACTATAATGATGAAGAATACAAAGAAGCATATTATTATATGAACAAAGCAGGTTCTTACAACAAACAATATACCTATTCTCTCGAATTTATCCGTATTCTCATAGAACAGAACAAAAAGGAAGAAGCATCAAAAGCATTACAAAATCCTGAAGATACCATAACGGATATTTATCATCTGCGTCAAAAATCAGAGTTGTTCCTAAAACTTAAAGATTATAAAAATGCACTCAAATTTTATACACTTATTCATGAAAAAGATACATCCATCAATAACAATGAAGAACTTGCCCGAACAATGGAGGGAGTTGGTGAATACAATGTGGCAAGGGGCTATCTGGTTGCTGATACATCAACATCATGGAACAAAAAGAATACCCTGCTCAATCTTTTCTTACACGATTTGAAGTATCATTCCGGTGATACTTGCCTTAGCAGCTATGATTCCTATCGTGAATTAGGATACACATCCGACCCCTTTGCAGCTTACCGATTGAAACTCTTTATAAGTTATCCCCTCTTACCCTGGAAATTTCATGATTTTTTGGGAGCACTGGCTACTGTGTTTCTTCTTATCGTTTTCATATTGATTCCTTATTTTTGGATACTCCCGTTATACTTCATTGGTCATCGATGGAAAATTGTTGATAGAAGCACTCCTGATACTTTTATTTGGGGGTTAAAAAGTTTCTGGTTGGTCAGCTCTGGCTATTTTATTGCTTCGTTTGCTGCTACATTAATAAAACCAGAACTTTTGAATTGGTTAGTAAACGTAAAGAGTTATTCCGCTTCCGAAATGACATCCGAGGAAGAAGGGGTAAATCTTCTTATTTTCGTTTTATTCTTTGCTTTTTTCGGGTTTGCTACCTTATATAGAGTGAATGTGAAAGCACTATTACCTAAAGCAGGAAAAACAGGTAAAATGATTGCCACTACAATCGGCTTTTTCATTATCCTCAGAATAATCACACTCATTTATATTCAGATAGGGATACGTTTTTTTGATGTAAAAGCTGACGACTTGACATACGTTCCAAATCTTCTGTTTTCCTCCAGAAAGGATATATTAGGGTTAATATCCACGTATGGAGGTCTAGTAGGAATACTAATAATAGGAATCTTCGTTCCAATCTACGAAGAAATAATTTTCAGAGGAGTCATCCTCGAATCCGCCAAACGGTATATACATTATAACTGGGCACTTATTCTGCAAGCCACTTTGTTCGCAACAATTCACCAACAGTTGTTTTTATTTCCTGTCTTTTTCGGTTTCGGGATTGTAACTGCATTGCTGAATAAAAAATTCGGAGGGTTGATTCCGGGTATTATTCTCCATATAATTAACAACACCATCGTTGTTTCTTCAATGATAGCCAATCACACCTAACTTGATTTTCATAAGTAAAAGGACAGGTTTATTTTTACATTTCAGCATTAGCAACATTGGTAAGTAATTGAACCCCTCAGGGCGATTTCAGGTGACGTAACTTATTTGTCATGCTGTGTTCTTGATAGATGTCTCAATACTTATATCAAAGGAAATTAATCAAACAACGAGAAGCAAACCTAATTACTCATAAACCGGTTACTCTGTGTAAACTGACAAGCAAAATTTTTAGCAAGGGAATCAATTTTCCTTTCATTCGAACGTTTGCATATTTCAAGTTGTAAAGTATTCATATATATTTTTGTTAATATTAGACTCATTTGCAAAAACTATAATTGCCGGATATCCCTATGTTATAGAATTTCAAAAAGACTTTACGGTTCTAAATTGAAGAATACATCAAAAAACTTTGAAAAGAAATTTAGCTCAACAATGACAACACAAAAAATACTTGAACTATGTACCCGGCAAATTGCTGAGAACTCAATCATTGATTTACCTGAAAATATTTTTTCGGCTCTTACAGTTGAACAAGCGAATGCAATTGTTGACCATTTTCGCGGGAAAGCTTTTCTCAGACTTCCATTAAAAGAGCGTACTTTTTTTGATTGGCTCAAAATCTATGATGAACACGTATGGAGAGATTTATGGGGTGATGATTCGGTAGAACCTCCCTATATCGTTTCGGTTATATTTCTGCCAATGCTTTTGGATGATGTACGGGGATTTCCAATATGCGACTTAGAGACAACAGATAATTATTATTTTACGAATGACCATTTCATTAGTGATGAAGCCGATGTACTTATTGAAGCATCTAAAGAGCGTTTTTTAGACCAAAAAACCCTTACGGTTTCTCAATTATTAGCATTGGAAATCAGTTTGTCTCCTATAGACATCTGGAGATTTGCATATCATCATAAGATTGATCTTACCCAAGCTAAGGGGGCAGTCAAACGATTAACTGACGAAAAAATGCTTATACACCTTAAAACTTCTGAAGATCTTGCGGATTTTATAGAATTTGGATGAATGTAGTAGTTTGATTGCTTATATTTTTTATAATTAACTATATTCGCTTATATTTTTTCTACTCTGAATTTACCGGTGTTTCTGTAAATTGCGATATGAAGTTTACAATTGGTAATCCCTACGTAACCCAAAGGATTATTTCACTCCCAAAGAGAGGCAAATATGAGAATCTTTACATCATTACTATATACCAGAATATTCTTTGCCATCGTAACTGTACTCCTTTTTGCAGCTACCCCCTCATATTCTCAACGGTGGGAAAAAATAGAGCTTAATGAACCTTTTGCAAGCAACTATTGGCTTGATGTTTTTTTTCTGCCATCCAATCCGCAGCTTGGCTGGGTATGCGGTTACAAAAGCATGATAATGAGAACAATGGACGGTGGACTTACATGGGCAGGTACAACTGTAGAGCCTACCGGTGCCGTTCAATTAGAAAGCATACATTTTCCAACCCAATCAGTCGGTTATACTTCAGGCTCAAAAAATATTTACCGTACTGTCAATGGGGGGGCTTCATGGCAGAATATTACACCTGATAGTGTTTCCTCGCTTTGGGGTTGTTATTTTATCAATGCTGATACTGGGACTGTAATTGGAAGTGGTTGTGGTTCAACAAAACAACAGTTTTTCAGTACAACTAACGGGGGTGCAACTTGGAAAAAATTTTTAAGTGCGGTATCCAACAGCGGACTTACAGATCTTATCATCGATCAAACAGGTTTGGGGTATGCTGTAAGCAGCCAGTGGCTATGGCGTACATTAGATACTGATTCAGGCAGAATTTGGCAAACATTTATGCCAACGGGTGCAATGACGTGGCATGAGGAGATAACACATGTCAAACGCTCTTTCTTGCTCCCTTGTGCTGGAACTACTTGTGCAGGCAGTAATAATGTAGATGATGGCGGAGGTATGCGTTTCAGTACAAATGACGGATCTGATTGGACTGAGTTCAGCACAGTAAAGCATAATTACGGCGCATTTTTGCTTAGTGATTCATGTGGATGGGTATGCGGGCTTGGGGCTCAGATGTACTACACTTCAAACTACGGACAAACATGGGAATTACGGAACTGTGGGATTACCGCAGACTTAGATGACACATATTTTATCGATGACACTACAGGATGGGTTGTAGGCAATAAAGCAATCTATCATTTGACCTCTGCATATCGTTCTCTCACCAAAAGCTCGTTAAACTATGGAGATGCATGTTTCCCCGGTGTAAAAAACGATACACTTTACGTAAAAATTTCTTCTTTTTTTCAGGCTTATGGAACAATTGAATTAACGGGTAATGATAGAGATGAATTTAGAATCCTTGAGCCGGGAGCAAGTTTTATTGCCCCTGCGTGCGATTCGATGCGAATAGTAATTCAGTTTCATCCAACTTCTGACGGAGAAAAGACAACCAATGCCATAATAAGATTTACTGATCCTACCACAGAACTTACCATACCGTTGAGTGGAAAAACCAAACGTGTTTTATCATTCGCAGATTCCGATTCATTGATTTTTAGAACTGCTCCATGCGGTAAATATACAATTGATTCCTTGATTTTTAGGAATCCGAGTGCAGATACAGAGAGAGTTGTAAGAGTAGAACGCTTGATTCAAGATAACCCGTTAACGCTTATTTCGCCCCTTCCCTTGATTCTTCCGCCTATAGACAGCAATAGTTTACAATTTCAAGTTGCACCTGTTGATACAGGATGGATAACAACCTATCATTTGGTATCAATCGGTGTTTGCAGTAAAGTTACAACAGTGAAAGCTTATGGTACCTCACCTATAATCAGTACACCTCCTAATCGTACAATGCTACTGAATTGCAATGCGTATATGCTCGATACAATTTTTATCACAAATACCGGGAATATGCCCTTAATGATTCCATCCCTAAAAATTCTGGGCATAGATTCATCTGATTATCAAATTGTCGGTTTTACAACAGGCGGCTCATTACCACTTTCCATTACACCCAAAAATAAAACAGGAGTTATCCTACGATTTGGTCCGGTAGCTGCAGGACAACAGAAATTAGCAATTTTGCGAATCGAGAATAATGATTCTACAAGTGTCAGGGGAGCTATGAATCCCCTTAATATGTATCTTGTCGGTTTACTCGGAAGCTCTATTCTAAGTGTATCAGATACAGTTGTTAACTGCGGGGATATATGCCTTAACAGTACTGAAAAATTCAAGTTTAAGATTAAAAACATCGGAACTGCCCCCGCTAAAATTACTTCCATAACCAGTAAAGAACGTTCATTTAGTTTTTCTGCAAATGTAGGAACCGAGATCGGACAGGTAGACTCACTTACTATAACTGTATTCGCAACTCCTGACAGAGAAGGTATCATCAACGATACCCTGAGATTTACATTAGATCCTTGCGGAGAAACCTTTACTGTTGTTTTGAATTGTAGAGGAGTGAAAACTTCACTCGAAAGCTCACCGGTTGAGATTCGAGAAACGATACAAAGCGGACGCATTGTAAAAAGAAGTGTCTCAGTGAAATCTACAGGTAGCGCACAGACAATTATTAATTCTATTACACTCACACCCCCTCGCCCCGATTGGAAACTAATTGATATTCCACCTTTACCGGATACACTTGACATTGGTGAACAGTTATTAGTAAATGTGGAGTTTTCTGCCTCTGATGATGCTCTGTTTGACGGGAAAGTTTGTTTTAGTGCAACGGAAAATTGCCCTGTTCAAATTTGTGTCCCAATTCTTGTTCAGAGTGTTGCCTCACGTTTAGGATTCTCTGTCTCAGAGCTTGATTTTGGTGATAACCATTGCATATTACCGAACAACAGACTATCGTTTACCATAAAGAACGACGGGACACTTAGAGATACTATTAACGTGGTTCAAACCAAAGGAGACCCTATTTATACACTTGTAAGCCCCACGTCAGGATTGCTTGAGCTTAACGGGGGGATTTCAGGTACAGTAGAAGTCGAGTACAAGCCAACATCGGACGGCACACACCTCGGTGAATTATCCGTCTGGTCCGTAAAGCAAGATACTGTTCGATTTTCAGTGCCATTGCGAGGCTCTTTTGCACGCACTAATACAACTATAACTTCAAATATTTCAAAAAAAATATTGGAGCTATGTGATTCCCCCGTATTTGATACCGTTGTTTTTCAAAATACAGGATCTATTACCGATACAATTTTGATTACCTCCGGTTCTACTCAATCAGGATTTAGTATCTTCCCTGTTGATAGAATAATAATCTCACCCAATACTTTTCAACAAGCAATTATTACAACGTCACCTCCTGGGTTCCAAGCAGTTGGAACTTATTCGCAATCATATACTTTCACCGGAAATTGCTCGGAGAAATTTGATGTTTTGGCGGGATGTACAATCATTCATCCGAAGCTTCTTATCGATCCTGTTTCATTGGATTTTGGAAGTATTTCTCAGGGAGATACAAGTATTATGAAAATTATTACAAGCAATCCAACTCAGTCGCCAAAAAAAATCATCGGAATTGATCTAACAAGCGGTACACCGGATTTTGCACCGATTATCCCAATGCTTCCCCTGCTTATTCCACCGGGGGTTACTGACACGATCACTATTCGATTTATCGCTTTTTCTCTGGGTAAATCTACTGGTGTTTTGCATATAGTTGAACAATCAATTTGCAGTGATACAACAATTGTTGAAATGCAAGCTGATGTTTTTCATGATAGTTTCAAAGGTAGAGTTGTAATAGATAATTACAATGCAAAATATGGTGAATTGCTTACTATTCCTTTACATCTTGAGCAATCTCTTCTCTCTGCAGATATCGAAAAACTGACTTCAGAAATTGAATTTGACAATAAGCTTCTTATGATCCTCAAAGTTACCCGTTCAGGTGATACAATTCCTTATTCGATTAATCAAGGGCTTTTGAAAGTAGAACAAATTACAACTTCCAAAGATGAACTTGGTTCCATAGGCGAGATATTCTCAATAAAAGCACTTGCTTTACTTTCTGCACCCGATACAACTACACTTCATATCAAACAATTTACCGTACAATCCAGAAAAGATATAGAAATTGAGAAAAAAGACGGTTTTTTAACAATAGACGACGGCTGTCATATCGCTTTGGGCTTGACTGCATTACCAACCTTGACTACACAAATTTCTTCGCCTGTTCCGGCTCGTGAGAAAATCGATCTTATTATGAAATCTACAGTTGTTGTACAGTATGCTGATATTGTAGTTACCGATATTATGGGTGAAACGCGATTTTCTGCTACTGCCTCTGCTTCTCAAACTCCTGCACTATTTTCTATTCCTACTACCGAGTTTCCGGCGGGAGTTTATTTCTTATCTGTCAGTTCAATGGGCAGGACATTTAGGGAAAAGATTGTAGTTGTGAAATAAGAATTGAGCACCATTAATTAAATATATCGGTATGGTAAAGTAAGTTGAAGTACATAATTATTTAAATTTCACAAGCTCTCATAAGGTAAGTATTTGACCCTTCTGGGCGAGCTCAGGGCGACATACCATATCTGTCAAGTTGAGCTCGCCGAAATATACAAATACTTGCCAAATTTTTAGTACTATATCTACAACTCAATTATAAATTAATGGTGTCATAGTACTTAAGTATTGAGATATAGTTAATCTAAATGTAGAGAGTTGAAATTGGCAAGTATCCGGCAACGACAAGTTTTCAGCCTGACCAATAAGTTACCTCACCCTGAGCTCGCCCAGAAGGGTCAAATACTTACCAATTTTGCTAATGCTGAAATGTAAAATAAATCTGCCCTTCTACTTAACAAAAACATAAACAGCACTCTCTAAGTTTCCAAAGGGAGTGCTGTTCTATATTGCTGTATCAAGTAAGCTGTTAATTCTCTTGAATACGCTCTCCTATAAGGTGAATCAATTTTTCGGATGTGTATGGTTTGTTCAGAAATGTAACACTATCCCGATGCATTATCTCTCCGTCTTGCTTTAACCCGCTTACAGCAATAACCTTAACATTAGGATTCATCTTTTGCAATGCACGGATTGTTGCAGTTCCGTCCATATAAGGCATCATCATATCGGTAATTACAAGGGCAATTTCAGTTCCATGGGTAGCAAAAGCCGTAATTGCTTCTGTACCGTCAATCGCTGTAATTACAGAGTATCCATTTGCTTCCAAAGTTACTTTGGTGATTTCGCGAATGCTTTCCTCGTCATCAACAATCAGAATAAGCTCACCATTACCGAGTAATTGTTTCTCATTTACGGATACAATATCTATTTCTGCACTTTCTTGAGCAGGTAAATATACTTTGAATGTAGTACCCTTACCAACTTCACTATAGACATTAATAAACCCATTGTGACTTTTGATAATTGTAAGGACTGTGGAAAGACCTAATCCGGTTCCTTTGTCTATTGATTTTGTTGTGAAGAACGGCTCAAAGATACGTTCCAGTATAGCGGGAGGTATTCCATTCCCTTGATCTGTAACTGTAATAACTACATACGTGCCGAGTTGCGCCTCGATGTGCATACGTATGTATTGTTCATCAAGTACGATTGTTTCAGCTTCAATTTCAATTTTACCTCCGTTAGGCATTGCATCCCTTGCATTTACACAAAGATTCATAAGAACCTGATGAATCTGAGTTGCATCCGCAGAGATGGTCGGCAAATGTTTGGGCAGATTTGTGCGTAGTTCGATTGATTTTGGAAATGTTTGGTTGATTATCTTTCCGATTTCATCAATAATATGCCGAACCTGTATTAAAGTAAATTCTCCTTCCACACCACGTGCAAATGAAAGTACTTGTTTTATCAATTCCGATCCACGCTTGGTAGAAGATTCAAGTATATGAAGCATTCTCTGACTTTGAGGGTCAGTCAATTTTCTACTCAAGACACTAACAGAGAGTAAAATAGGAGAAAGGATATTGTTGAGATCATGAGCAATTCCTCCTGCAAGAGTTCCGATACTTTCCATTCGTTGCATTCTCAGGAATTGATGCTCAAGTTGTTTCTTTTCTGTTACATCACGCGAGACAACTACTACACGCACTACGTTCCCTTGGGCGTCCTTGATAACAGTTCCCTGGGATTCTAGAAAACGGATACTTTCATCGTTTGCCATCATCCGGTATTCTACCCGATAGCCAATACCTGTTCTAACTGTTTCAAAAAATATCGTTCGAATTTTCTCACGGTCATCCGGGTGAATTTCTTTGAAAGAATCCGTGCCAAGAATTGATTGAGAAAAACCAAGTATAGATTTATAAGAGGGGCTATTATAAATTCTTTTTCCTT
>JACPWH010000255.1 GCA_016197185.1 Ignavibacteriota bacterium | reverse complement strand
CTTTGGATTTCCTGCTTCCCCAAGTGACACTCTTAATCCTAATTTAATTAAAGACCCTCCACCGGAAAATACGGAACCTGCTTCAACTGCAGATTCTCTGAAAAAAGAGCCTGATTGATTTCACGTCAAAATTGCTACTACAGCTAATACATTGACTAAAATTTAACAAGTATTTGTACATTGCCGACACTCAGTATGCGTAACCTGCCGTTTAGAAAGAATGTAACATACATATCATTCAGCGTGAAAATGCGTAATTTGAAACTTGCCTCTTTTACACATTAACTGTCTGTTATAACTTAGAAAACAACTCCTTTTATATTAATTTTCAAAAAACAGAATGCACCATAAAGCACACTTAAACCATTAAAAAAGTATTGTAGAGTTTTTGCACTACACTATAATTTAATAACCACCAATCACAGCCGATAACCTGAGTATTATTGTCAATTTGAAATCTCAAATTGTATTTAGACTTTCAAAATTCAAAGGGAAATTAGATGAAGCTATTCTACTATCTCCTCTTGCTTATTATCTCTGCTTATTCCCTCTACTCTCAAGAATTCCCAAGCCGTTCATACAATATCGGGAATCCAGTTCTTACTCAACTCTATGTCAATCCCTCAACGGGCAATGACAATAACTCCGGTAAGAGCCAAGACCAGCCCTACAAAACCTTAGACGCTGCTTGGCGTAGTGTCCCTGAAAATACTATTCTCACAACAGGATACCAAATAAACCTTATGCCGTCCGCCTATGAATGTAATATGCTTCCGAATTACATGGAAAATCGAATCGGAAGTGCTGAATTCCCAATTATCATCCGCGCTTTTAACGGCAAAGGCAGTATCACCCTCCCATGCGGATTAAATATTTTTAATTGCGTGTATCTTTATCTGCTCGACCTTCAATTTATTGATACTAATGCTACTGCAGATATTATTCATCTGGATCATTGCAATCATATTTTGATAAGAGACTGCCTCCTTCATACAAATAGAGAAACCACTCAGGAATGTATGAAAATAAACCAAACCAAGTATGCATACATTGAGGATTGTGATATTTCTGGTGCGGCAGATAATGCCTTCGATGCAGTAGGTTTGCAATATGGGCATATCGTTCGAAATAAAATCCATAGTAGCGGCGATTGGGCTATTTATACAAAAGGAGGTTCTGCTTATCTATGGATAGAAGGAAATGAAATTTACGACGGAGGAGCCGGCGGTTACACAGCAGGGCAAGGAACAGGGTTTCAGTTTATGACTTCACCCTGGATTCATTATGAAGCGGAAGATATCAAATTTGTCAATAATATAATCCATGATTGTGATGGTGCTGCTTTCGGTACAAATGGCGGGTATAATATACTGTTTGCACATAATACTGCTTATAGAACAGGTTCACGCTCACATACATTCGAGGCAGCATTCGGCAATCGTTCATGCGATGGTGATCTGACACCAAATACCGATCATGATTCATGTGCAATTTATATTTCAAGAGGAGGATGGGGAAATATACTTGTAGCAGATGGTGATAATTATGTGAGAATACCCAATAAAAATATCTTCGTTTATAATAACATTTTCTATAATCCGGCAAACTATGCAAAAGGTGATCAATTTCTGCAAATATTTGCCCCTTATTCAGGAGAATTTCAGGCAAACAGCAATGTTCCCACCCCAACAAAAGCTGATGACAATCTTCAAATTGCCGGTAATATCTTCTCAAACGGGTCACCGAGTGACTTTTCAATAGGAATTGAATATGAAGGGAACGGATGTCAACCGGACAATCCTAACTGCAATAAAGTACAACTACAAGCCGATAATACCTTCAATACTTTTATGCCGGAATTTGTAAACCCTGAAAATGGAGATTTCCATCCTCTTCAAAATGGGAATTTGTTCACGAAAAATGGTAAGCAAATTCCAAACTTTCCCGGAAATGACCGCCCGATGACTCCATCTACTCCCAACGGTAATTATACAAATTCGTTTCAATCAGATTTCGATGAGCAAATGCGAAATGATAATATTGTAATAGGTGCATTTTCTTTCCCAAAAAAAATTGTAGGGATGAATGAAACAATCACAGAATCGAAGACTTTACTCTCAATTCTGCCTAACCCGGCTTCGAATTTTATTCAAATACAAGCTAAAATTAATTGTGGAACTTTTGTTTCTATTGAATTGTATTCCCTGCTTTCGAAGCACGTTATTCAACTTTATGACGGTATGGGTGTTGATGGCAAAATTTCTGTTCAGCGTGATATTTCTTCTTTAGCTTCGGGAATGTATTATATCCGGTTAATTTCAGGAAGTGAGAACGTTGTGATTCCATGTGCAATTATTCGATAGAATTGCAGTACAAGATAGTCCCTTTGGATTCCAAGACTAATTAAATTCGACTAAACACATGACAGAGTTAGAGAAATTATTGTCCGGCGGTGATCTTCGATCAATTGGAAACAGTAATTCAATTGTAGCAAAAATTAAAAATCAGAATGATTTTGATGAACTCTTTATGTTACTTTTTCATACTGATCGGCTTATAGCTATGCGAGCCGCTGATGCAATTGAAAAAATTACAATCCACAATCCACACTACTTGGCTCATCATAAGGAAGAAGTATTCAGGTTATGTAATACATCAAGTAACAAGGAACTTAAATGGCATTTAGCACAGATACTTCCCCGCCTTCCGAATGACGATAATGAGATTGCTTCTGTTTGGAGTATTTTATCAACTTGGGCTACAAACAGGGAAAATTCAAACATAGTAAGAGTAAATGCACTTCAAGGATTATTCGACATATTGAAATTCGCACCCAAATTTGACAATGATTTCAGATCAATCCTAATTGAATTGAAAAAAGAGAATATCCCCTCAATTAATGCAAGAATTAGAATTATCAGTAAGCAAAAAGTATAATTAGATTAACAATGCCCCTTAACAACTTACCTAAATTAAGAATCTCAGCCCAACAGCTTCATACCACCTCATTTAAAACACCTGCTGAAATTGTTTCCTATTTTGGAGCAATGCAAGCCCAAGATTATTTAATGTCAAAGTGGGCAATAGGTACTCGAATCGGTTCAAGTGAAGAAACAGTTGAGAATGCAATCAATAGCGGTGAAATTATCCGAACACATATTCTTCGACCAACGTGGCATCTTGTTGCACCAAAGGATATTCGCTGGATGCTTGAACTTACAGCACCTCATGTGAAAAAGTTTATCACCACACCAATTTACAAGCAATATGGATTGGTGGAAAAGGATCTACAACAATATAATGAAGTAATTCACAAAATACTATCTGGAAATAGACACCTTACTCGCGAAGAAATAATGGGTGAATTGCATATAAAAAGCATTGATAAAACAGATCTTCGACCTGTTCTCATTGCAATGAATGCGGAGCTTGACGGTATTATTTGCAACGGTGCTATGAGAGGCAAGCAATTCACTTATGCACTTCTTGATGAGAT
>JACPWH010000296.1 GCA_016197185.1 Ignavibacteriota bacterium | reverse complement strand
TGTGAATCTTTGAGATTGAGCAACTTGAACTTATTCATTACATCTTTCAACTCAATTTCAATCGATTCCAAATCACTAAATAATTGTTTTAAGCAAATACTACTAGGTATGCTTAGAGAATTTTAAAATAAGCAATGTCATTCTGAACGTTAGTGAAGAATCTCTGTTAGAATATCAGTCCATCAGGTTTCACGTTCTAACGGAGATTCTTCGGTCTAAGAATCCCTCAGAATGACATCTGTTTGATAATATAGCTTACCAAGTCAAGCCGCCGCGTAACCGTATAATTCCATTAAAAATAAGAACTAACGCTACAAAGTAAAAGATCACTGTATTTTTAAAACGGATTGTATCCGGCTTCTTTTTCCATCGGGCAGCAACATGAATTAGAATTGTGGCTGCAACCATAGTAGCAATGTGTTCTATTTGCTTAGCATGAAGTTCTTGAGTAATTAAAGCAATTGAGATGAGATTGACAATTCCCAAAAGCACCTGTAAATCAACAGTACTGACAAAAATCACCCCCATTATTCTGTCAACCTTAGAGAAGTTGCGTTTAGAGAACCATCCATGAAGGTAAAGTAAAATCGTAATAACAGCAAATGTCAGCACAAGCCAACGAAAATGCGAATGAAGCGTATATATAATGCCTACATCCATTTTGTATGTCATAAAAAGTGGAACAAATTTATGCAACAAAACTACACAATTTTCAATTGTTTTTACGATTATTTGCAATGGTTGCCGCCATCATTATCGCTTCAACTGTACTCTTTTCATCGGCAATACCTTTACCTGCAATGGAATATGCAGTCCCATGATCAGGAGAAGTTCGTACTATAGGAAGTCCTGCTGTAATATTTACTCCTCCTCCGTTAGCCAGGAGTTTGAGTGGGATTAGCCCTTGGTCATGGTACATTGCAAGGATTGCATCATATTTTTTGTATTCTCCATGAGCAAAAAAGCCATCAGCAGGAAACGTCCCGTGTACATCAATTCCCCATCCAAAACACTCCATAATTGCAGGATTAACATTATCTTGTTCTTCCTTTCCAATATGCCCGTTTTCACCCGCATGAGGGTTCAAGCCGAGAACTGCAATTCTGGGAGACAAAATTGCAAAATCATTTTTCATGGAGTTATTAATTTTATGGATACGTTCAGAAATTCCAGATTGTGTAATTGCACCCGAGACATCTTTTATAGGAATGTGGATTGTAGTAAGTGCAACCCGAATTGTATCCGTTGCCAATATCATCATTGGATTTGCTCTGTTGCAGTAATGAGCAAGCATTTCGGTTTGCCCGGGGAACTGCCAGCCAACCTGACTAAGGGCAATCTTTGAGATAGGCATCGTTACTATCGCATCGTACTCACCATTTATTGTCGAGAGTATTGCTGTTTCCAAAGATAATATGGCTAATTGGGCTGCTGTTTCTGTGATTACTCCAAAATTAACCGGTGAATATTCCGCAATTTCAAGTATAGGAAATTCAATAGTCTTGTTTAGAACGATTGATGATTTCAGCTTAGTTATTTCATACCCAATTTTTTGTGCATACTCTATAATTGTACGGCTGTTTCCACAAAAAGTAAAGGTATGATTCGGTAATAGAGAATGGGTATGAATATGAAGTAATGCCTTGAGCAGCACTTCCATTCCTATTCCATTGCAATCCCCTATTGTTATAATGGTTTTCATATCTTCTCAAATTTGAATAGAAACGAAAAAGGCAACTTTACATATAAAGTTGCCTTTTATAACTATTATCCAAAGCTTTTATTGGAATTATGCTTCTGCTTTCGGCTCTTCTGGAGATTCATCTGTTGCTTCTGCAGTAGGTACATCTTCTGAAGGTATAGTTTCTGCAATTTCAGGAGCAACTATATCAGAAACAGTTTCTACAGGGGTAATTACTTGCGCTACTGCCTCTTCTGCGTGAGTCAACGGTAACTCCTGTACAACAGGTGCAACAGTTGGAACTACAATCGGCTCAGTATCCATAGGAGTGATAATCGCAGGTACATTTTCTACAGGAGCAGATTTAGTTTGCGGAGCAGAAACAGATTTAGGAGCTGAAACTTTTGAAACTGCTTTTTTGCGTCTTGATCGAATAACACCGTCACGCGCAGCAGAAAAATCAACAAGTTCTATAATTGCTATTCTACCTGCATCACCGCGTCTTGTTCCTAATTTCACTATACGGGTGTATCCGCCAGGACGTGTTGCAACCGCAGGGGCAATTGTATCAAACAATTCCTGAACAACACCTTTGTTACGAATTGATTTATATACTTCACGACGATTGTGAATATCAATTACTTGCCCTGTTGGTAATTGTCCGGCTTGCTCGCGCTCGAGAGCGTGTTTTGCACGGGTAATTAAAGCTTCTGCAAAAGGACGAAGTTCTTTGGCTTTAGCCTCGGTTGTAGAGATTTTTTTATGTTCGAAGAGTGAACTCGCCATATTGCACAACATTGCTTTGCGATGACTTGCCGTTCGTTTTAGTTTTCTGCCTACTCTATTGTGTATCATAGCTATTTCTCTTTGTCTAAAAACTACAAGATTTTCTGTAAATTATATATATTGAATATCTGACAAGTATATGTTTACGCAGCTTGTTCAGGTTCAATCATTTTCGGTTCGTCTTTGATGTATTTTTCTACATTCATACCAAAGACCAAGTTATTATTGCGTACTACTTCAGTTAATTCCGTTAGGGATTTACGACCGAAATTACGGAATTTGAGAAGGTCTTGCTCGCTGAGCATTACAAGCTCCGCAAGTGTTTTGATGTTTGCAGCTTTCAAGCAATTATGAGCGCGAACAGAAAGTTCAAGTTCATCAACAGGTGTTAGAAGGATTCTGCGAATGCGTGTTTTTTCCGCTTCTTTCGCCTCTTCTTCCACTACTTCCGTTTGCTGCTGCTCACGTTTGATTTCATCAAAATTAATGAAGAGCAATACGTGTTCGTGCAGAATCTCAGCAGCATCTTGAACTGCTTCCTGAGCTGTTATTGTACCATCGGTAGTAACGTCAATTGTAAGCTTTTCGTAATCGGTTTTTTGACCGACACGGTGTGGTTCAACTGTATAAATAACATTTTTGATTGGAGTATAGATAGCGTCAATTGGAATCATGCCAATCGGATATTCGGAACTGTTTTGTTCCTCTGCAGGGATATATCCTTTACCGCGACCTACTCTTAATTCTACATCAAAATCTGCATCATCAGCCAAAATAGCTATATGATGATTCGGCTCCATTACTTGTACTTGCGGATTAGCATTTTCAATATCTTTTGCTGTCCATTTTCCGGGTCCTTTAAGACGGAAATTAATACGTGGTGGCTTTTTGTCAAGCACCTTCATACGGATTTCTTTAAGATTGAGAATAATTTCGGAAACATCCTCAATAACGCCTTGAATAGTTTGAAATTCATGGAGAACCGTGCTAATTTTCAATCCAATAATTGCCCATCCCGGAGTTGAAGATAAGAGCACGCGACGAATAGCATTCCCTACCGTTACTCCATAACCTTCTTCTAAGGGTTGAAGTACAAATCTACCATGATTTGTACTTGACGACTCATCAATGTGAACCCTTTCAGGCATTTGCATTGGTACGTTCATATTTATCTTTCTAAATTACATTAAACGTTCAAGATTTGAAACAACCATCATAATGAATAACAATCCACAGGTAAACATTGAGAATCCTTATAAAAGACAATCTCTGTACCTGAATAAGCAGGATTATACTCTCCGTCTTTTTGGAGGACGGCAACCATTGTGTGGAAGTGGTGTTTGGTCGAGAATATTCAGTATCTCAAGACCTGCGTGAGCTAAAGCGCGAATTGCCGCTTCACGTCCCGAACCCGGTCCTTTAACAATAACCTCTACCTTGCGTAACCCCATTTCATACGCTTCTTTAGCAGAACGTTCTGCTGAAATTTGTGAAGCATACGGAGTGTTCTTCTTCGAGCCTCGGAAACCATTCCGCCCGGCGGAAGACCAACTCAATGTATTACCATACGTATCGGTTATAGTAACAATAACATTATTGAATGTTGCTTTTACGAATGCTTTGCCGTGTACGTCAGCAACAACTTTTTTCTTTACTCTTTTTTTAACAGCAGCCATTGATTGATAATTTCTACTATGGAAAAAAATCTGAACTATCGTATCTCTATTTGTTAGATACCTATTATTTCTTAACCGCTTTTTTCTTGCCTGCTACGGTTTTTCTACGACCTTTGCGGGTACGAGAATTTGTTCTTGTGCGCTGTCCGCGTGCAGGTAATCCACGACGATGACGAATTCCGCGATAGCAACCAATATCCATCAAGCGTTTGATGTTAAGCTGAATTTCAGAACGGAGCTGTCCTTCTACTTTATAATCTGCAAGTACCAAACGGATGCGAGCAATTTCCTCGTCAGTCCACGTTTGTACTCTTTTGCTAAAGTCAATTCCTGCTTTAGTCAATATTTCTTCGGAAGATCTGGTACCTACACCGTAAATGTACGTAAGACCAATCACACCTCTTTTATTTTTCGGTAAGTCAATTCCTGCAATACGTGCCACGAGTTTTCTCCTTAATTATCCTTGACGTTGTTTGAAGCGTGGATTTTTTTTGTTAATAATATAAACGCGCCCCTTACGACGGACAATTTTGTCGTGAGGATTTCTTCTTTTTACAGATGCTTGTACTTTCATAACTTTACTTTAGATTAAATACCAAAATTTTATTTTCAAATTTACTTGTATCTGTAAACGATACGCCCTTTTGATAAATCATAAGGGGAAAGCTCTACAGTTACTTTATCGCCTTGTAATATCTTAATAAAATTCATTCTCATTTTGCCGGAAATATGAGCAAGAACCTTATGTCCATTGTCTAATTTAACAATAAATTGTGTATTAGGCAAGGTTTCATCAATTATACCATCTACACGAATGAGATCCTGTTTTGCCATAAATTCAAATATTAGCTTATCAGCGTAAGAATGATTGGCTGATTATCTTCTACAATAACCGTATGCTCAAAATGTGCTGCAGGACGATCGTCTGCTGTAATTATCGTCCAACCGTCTCTTGCCGTTTTAACATTAAAGACACCTGCGTTTACCATTGGCTCAATTGCCAGTGCTTTTCCGCGTATCAGTTTATCATTTGGGAAACGAGAACGGTATAGAAGAGGCGGCACAAAATTTGGTATTGCGGGGTCTTCATGCAAATTTCTACCTACTCCATGCCCAACTAACTCACGAACAACTGAAAAACCGTTTTTTTCTACATGAGTCTGAACGGCTCTTGCAATATCATATACTTTATTTCTAACGATAGCTTGGCTAACACCAAGCATGAGTGATTCATAGGTTACTTGCAAAAGACGCTTTTTTTCTTCTGACACTTCACCTACTGGATACGTAGTTGCACTGTCGCCATAGTATCCGTTTTTTTTCACTCCACAATCAATCGATACAATCTGACCTTCTTCTAATTTTCTGCTCGACGGTAAACCGTGAACTACTTCTTCGTCAATTGAAATACAAAGAGACGAAGGAAATGCTTTGCCGTCAACTTTATATCCTTTAAATGCAGGTTCACCACCTTCTGTTCGAATATAATCTTCTGCTATCTTATCAAGTTCGCTGGTTGTAACACCAATTTGAATATATTTTTTAACTTCAATCAGAGCACCAACAACTATTCTGCATGATTCTTCGATTGCATGAATAGCAGATGATATTTTAATTGCAGGGGCTTCCATGATGTTGATTATTAATATCCGCCAACACTACTTGCATTTGCCCTTCCACGGATTTTTCCACTTTTCATAAATCCGTCGTAATGACGCATCAAGAGATAAGATTCAATTTGCTGAAGAGTATCGAGTGCAACGCCAACGATAATCAAAAGACTTGTTCCACCGAAGAACGAAGCAAAACCCGGAGGTACAGCTAAGACATTTTGAATAAATGTCGGTAGAATAGCAATAAGAGCAAGAAATATCGAACCGGGTAAAGTAATTTTTGTCAAAATATTCTCTACATAATCAGCCGTAGCTTTGCCAGGTCTGATACCGGGAATAAAACCACCTTGCTTTTTCATATTTTCAGCAACGTCTTTCGGATTAAAAACGATTGCTGTATAGAAATATGTAAAGAAGATAATTATTAAACCATATATCAATGCATAAACATACGAACGTTCACTGAAAATACTTGCAACAGCTGCCAAACCGGGACTATCAGGAAAAAAGCTAAGAACAGTACTCGGAATAAACAAAATTGACTGTGCAAAAATGATCGGCATAACACCGGCAGTATTTACACGCAATGGTATATATTGAGTAGTACCTCCATAGGTCTTCTTTCCCACAACTCTTTTAGCATATTGCACAGGTATTCTTCGAGCACCCTGAGTAACCAATATAACAGCAGCAATAATAAATACTAATATTCCGAGCATTATAACATCAACAATCCAGAGACGTGAGTTTGCCTGAATGAGAGAGATTTCTTGTGCAACAGCCGAGGGGAGACGGGCAATAATACCGATAAAAATGATAAGTGAAATACCATTACCAATACCACGATCGGTAATTTGCTCACCTAACCACATTAAAAATATAGTTCCTGAAGTTAGTATGATAATTGAAGTTATAGTAAAACCTATACCATCAAACGGAACAACCGCAGATCCATTTGTAGGATTTGCTATTTTAATACTTATTCCCCATGCTTGAAGTGCCGCTATAAATACAGTTAAATACCTGGTATATTGATTGAGCTTTCTACGTCCATCTTCACCTTCTCGTTGCATTTTTTGTATCTGCGGCATAACAATCGCACCAAGTTGCAGTACAATCGAAGCTGAGATGTATGGCATAATCCCTAATGCAAAAATAGCCGCATTAGAAAGTGCGCCTCCAACAAATAAATCATAAAGTCCCAAAAGAGAATTGGAATCGGTATTTTGTTGTGCATGTAATGCTACAACATCTACGCCCGGAAGCGAAATGTATGCACCGATTCTCACAACGACTAAAATCCCTATTGTAAATAGAATTCTTTGTCGAAGTTCCTCAATTTTGAAGATATTTTTAAAGGTTTGTACTATATTAGCCATTGGTAATCGCTGTGCCTCCCGCAGACTCTATTTTTTGCTTAGCTGACTCTGAAAAACTGTCTGCTGAAATATGAAGTTTTGCGGTTAATTCTCCATTACCAAGAATTTTTAGAGGAACAGTTCTTTTGCTGATAGCACCAATTTCATAAAGTGACTCAGGCGTTACAGTATTTCCTTCAAAAACATTTGAATCAGCTAATTCTTGTAATCTGGAAAGATTAAGAACTTGATATTCAACTCTGAACGGGTTACTGAATCCGAATTTAGGCAAACGTCTGCTGAGTGGCATTTGACCTCCCTCGAAACCACGTTTACTTTCATAACCGGAAGTAGCTTTATGTCCTTTGTGACCACGTGTAGATGTTCCACCGTGTCCAGAACCTGCTCCACGACCAATCCGTTTCTTTTTGCCTGTCGAACCTGTCGCAGGACTGAGATTTCCAATATGTTTCATATAGTATTATATCCTTATTCTTAGGCGGAAATTTCTTCAACTTTAACAAGGTGTCTTACAACATTAATCATACCAAGTGTTTGCACATTCTTTGGCATAATAACCACATTATTTGGTCTCCCCAAGCCGAGAGCTTTGATAGTTCTCTTTT
>JACPWH010000295.1 GCA_016197185.1 Ignavibacteriota bacterium | reverse complement strand
TAAATTTTAGAAATAATTTAAAAATTATCATAAAAAACGTTTAATAATTATTTAAAAAACTTAATATGTTTATTTAAAAGCATGGAACAAAGCCTGGACAAAATGTTGTACATTATTAGCACCAATTATTTATTTGTTGTCGTTTGGTCTGACAATGTATGGTACCTTATTTCCACTAAGCGACATGTTTCGGCAAATTCACAACCAATCACCTGCGGCACGTTGCCCCGATGGTGCGCTGCTTGTGAAAACTATAGGTGCATCAGGACGACCGTTTGCAATAATCTTAGCTCCTCTATTGATAATTAACGCTGAATTTACTCCCACTGAATCCCCAAAAACAATAGTTCCGGGTTCAAGCGTAATCGTCGTACCAGCCATAACATGAACGTACCCGCGTAATCCGTATATTTTATTACGACTGAGTGTAGTGTTAAGAGTAATTGATCCGCTTAATACCGAGTCAACTTTTGAAGCAGGAGGTTGAATAGTTTTAAATGGGTTTTTCGATACGCTTGTAACACCTTCATTAAGGGAACCATCAGGGTTCAAAAGTACCATTCGTACATAACCTGTTTGTGTTAAAACTGCCGGGACACGAAATCCCCCGCTAACCACACCTCTTTTTGCACTGTCTAATACACTCGTTAAACCAACTAAATTTGTCCAAGGTCCTGCTGCAGATGTTCCGAATTGAAAACGGAAACGACTGCGATAAGTTCCAGCTGTATCGTATGTTATATCATTAGAACTTCCGGCGCGGTATTCCTCACCAACATTTTTGCCGGGTGAAATCAAAGTAATACTTGTCGGCTGAGCGAACATTGCCGCAGTTCCAAGTATAAAAGCCATCAGAGTAAGCACTAATCTGCTCATAATTAGCAATCCTTAATAAATAAAAAATAATTTTCCGAGTAAACGTAATTAATTGATATAATAATTACTTAAATTTATAACTAATACCTATGTTAAATGTTCTTCCCTTCAGTTCCGTCCCGCTAATAAGCCCATCAGTTGTACGGACATATTTTTGATTTAATAGATCGCGGACTGCCAATTTTACTTCAAACATATCTGCAATCGGCTGTATGACTGAAAAATCAACAATGTCACGGGGCTCTTCATAAATATGCGGACTGTCCAAATATCCGATTGCTCCCACTTGAACTATTCTTCTTCCAAAACGGTTATATGCTAAATTCATCGATGTTTTATAGGTTGGTTCCACATAGAACAGTCCCATATTTAATGTATATGGAGATTGCCCCCACATTGGGCGTGTATCCTTTAGGTTTCCATACATTACGGTAATTTGTGACCGAATTATGGCATAATTGAAGCTGAAAAGGAAATTCGACAATTCATCACTTATAAAACTTAAACTTTTCCGTGCTTCAAGTTCAATCCCATAATTATATGCTATGCCTTCGCCCGTAACTTTTCCGGTGGAGTCTCGGTTTTCTGCATTTGTGAATGTTTTTATCCATTCACTCGAAGTTGCTTGAATAGCTTCTTCAATCGGGTTCTTAAAGGATTTATAGAATCCGCTTATAGAGAGAACTTCTCCCGGATTTGGAAATGTTTCCAAACGAAGATCAAAGTTTTGAATAAGCGTTCTTTTGATTTGAGGATTGCCTGTTACTACAAACAAACTTCTGAAATCATAAAACGCGAACGGTGCAATCTCTCTAAATGTTGGTCGGGTAAGAGTTTGGCTTGCCGACATACGGATATTGGTTGAAGTTGTCACCTTGAACAACAGGTTAAGCGAAGGGAGGAAGTCGAATGTATTGTAGTTAAGGTTTACTGTATCGCCTGCAGTACCAAAGCTGTTTAATTTAATAGTATTGTTTTCGGCACGCAGACCTCCTATAAATCTAAAGTTACCTTCAAACAATTCGAAAGGCATATCTACCATTGCATAGCCGGCATTTAGTGATTCTGTCCCATTATATGAATCACTGGGTTTAGAATCTTCACTTACACCAAGTTGCCCCACTCGGAAATTACTGTCCGCAAGCAATTGTTCGGGGGAAAGGGAAAAATCAATGGCGTCTGCAAAACCATTTTGCTGAACGATTGTAAATGAACGAGCTGTAAATGTGCGAGTAGATTTTTCGCTCGCACCGCCAATCTTCAGCTTGCTTTCGTTACCCAAAGGAATCATGACATTGACAGCACCGTTAACAACTTTGTCTGTAAGATTCGAATAGAATCTTCCTGCAAGAGTTCCGTCTCCTTGTGGAGTAGGAGAAATATCAGCCATGAAGGGCAATGTGGTATCCGTACTTTGACGTGAATATCTAAGACGTCGGAAATCAGGCTGGTCTCGTTCGGAAGAAGAAATCCCAAGTCTCCAATCAAGCAGCATATTCTCCCATGGAAGAGTATGTTCACCGCTTACCGAACCCGAATACAATTCTTTTTGAACATATTGATATGTATAAAACTTAGTATCAATTCCCTGAGGAATGTCCTTACCGGTAGAATATATCGCTTCATCGTCACCTGAGCGATTATACAGATTTTTGATACTGAACGAAGTAGTCGTTCCTATTTTATAAGCAAGATTTAACAACCCGCCCCAATTAACTGAGCGTGTAGATACTTGAGGTGTTTGAATTGCTCTATATCTGTCTTCGGGGAGTGCACCTGCAATTATCGGTGTTTCAAGTCCTGTGCTTATTGAATAGCCATTGCTGTAAGTAAGCGAGCCGATAACTCCTAAATCATTATCCGCCACCGCAAAGATGTTACTGTAGGAAAGTCCGAAACCCGCATTTGGCATGGCAGTAGAAGAATTGCCTTTCCAATTTGAACTGCTCATGCTTCGAGCGAAATTTTGCAATTTGCTTTGTGCTGCTGTTTGTATTTCAGGATTATCACTCTTCTTAGCATCACGAAGCAATTGATTCATTTCATTTCGGTCAGCAGGAGCATCAGATGGAAGTGCACGACTGCCGTCGTCTGTTGCCAACCAATCTTTCGACCCTGTCGGCGTACCCCAAAAGGCATTATCCTTGAGAGTTACATTTGAATTAAATGATGAAGAAGTGCTTACTTTCAAAGCGAATGCTGATGGAAAATCTACAGTAGAAAGTTGCACAAGTCCTCCGGCAAAATTGCCAGGGAGATCAGGTGTGAATGATTTAGCGATATTTGCATTTTGAAGAAATTCAGCAGGGAACATATCGAATGCAAACGATTTTTTATCTGGTTCGGTAGTTGCAAGCGACGAGCCGTTCAATGTAGTGGAATTGTAGCGGTCACTCACCCCGCGTACATACACAAATTTATCCCCAACGAGTGTTACTCCAGATACACGCTTTAGTGCTTGCCCTGCATCTGCATCAGGCAATTTGGAAATTTCTTCTTCGCTGATTCCGTCGCTAACTTGAGCAGAATTTTTGCGTTGATTAAGCAGAGCAGCCTGATTATCATTCAATCTTCTTGCCTCGGCAACTACTTCTTGAGTTTTCTTTGCATCGGTTTGGAGAACGACATTAACTGTTACCGGTTGATCTGCAACAACAGTAATTTTCTCTATTACTTTCGGCTTAAACCCAACATAACTTACCCGTATGGAATACGTACCTGCAGGAACGGATTTAATAGTAAATTTTCCCTTTACATCAGAATATGCACCTTTTTTGGTTCCCACTAACAGTACGGACGCACCGCGCAACGTTTCACCGCTTTCGCCGTCTGTCACCTTGCCTGTTATTGTACTTGTTACAAGCTCCTCCGAGTGAAGAGTAATGGAGGAATTACATAAGACACATAAGATTACTAAGAAGAAACTACAAAGGCTTTTCATTGAGTTTTGCACTATATTTTACAGAATATTTGAAGTGAATTTGACTATAATACAGTGCGAAATTACCGTTGCAATATTACTTGTATGTTATCAAAACAATATGAAATGGTAACACTGAGGATAAAGACGGGTATTGAAAAAATTGCTACTACATAAGTTTTAGATTATCTGACTTTGCTGTTACTTCAACAAATTACACGATGGGATATTACCTTCTAAAGCCGGATACGGGCGTACAGTTTTTAGAAATCTCATGACAAAAGCTCCGTTAAGAGTGACCTGTTTCATCTTCAAACTCGACAAAACAGGTTGTTCCCAACGGAGCTTATTAAATTTTTGGGGACTATTTTCTAAAAGCGGACAGCTCCTAACTGAGCTTACTGATATGCACATTGCTAAAGAGTGACACATAAGAGTGACACATACTTTATAAACTTATAAACATGAAGTGTAGTTCCTTGAAAACTATTAGTAATTCTTCCTATCCCTTACTTTAACTTCATCTTAACTCTTTTTAGCTTTTTCGACGCACAAGATGGTCGTATTTTCGCAGTACAAATATTCGTAATCACTTACCCGAAAGAACATACAATGAAATTTCCGGTTAATCTTACTCTTACTGCGGCTCTGATTTTGTTACTCTCGATAGTAGCTCATCAGGATGCTTATTCTGTTTTAACACATAAAACCCCTACAAAGCAAAACTCTAAAATTGCTCGCAAACTTGAACTGACAGATGAGTTACAAAACAAGCTCAAAGAATTAGGCAGCGACCTCCTGAACACAACAAAAGACCTTCGTAAATCTATTGAGGGCAATCGAAAGAAAATTCAAGAGATGATTGCAGATGATTCCTATTCTACTGCAAAAGGTGAGCAAATCCTAAAGGAAAATGCAGAATTAGAACGGAAAATTGATGTGGCAACACTCTCCACCCATGAAAAATTATCTGCATTACTTTCAGCCGAGCAGCGTCAGAAACTCAAGGCATATAACAGCTCTAACACACCAAAACCTCATAAAGACAGAGATGATACCGATGATGAACAGGCAAACAATTTATTCTCTAAAGATATATTTGTAAACGGTTTAACTAATCATTTTCCATTTAATGGATTGCCCCCTTCAATGGATGGAGCAGGAGCTTTACTACCTCGTGCTGAGCGTGAGTTATTGTTCCCCTCCTCCCCATCATTTTCATTTTCATTTATGGGTGACGGAGAACTTGCTCCGCTCCAAGAACTGAACAATCTTCAATTCTTTGGAAATGATACTGATATTCCTTCTATGCCACGTATGCACCCACCCAAGCCCCCACGTCCACCTAAAATGCCGCGAGAACCTAATATGGATAATGTTCCTAAGTGGGATTTTGATGTAGAGGATGTTGAAGAAGACATTGATGACCAGGATTCGAAAATGGATCGTAAAATAGAAGAACTCGAGCAAAAATTGAAAGAACTTGAAAAAAAACTCGAAAAAAAATCACCGAAGAATTAAGTAATATCTTAAGAAAATCATAAAATTTTAAGAGGTGTACCTTCATTGGTTCACCTCTTTTTTTATGAGTTATCCATCTTATGTATTATACAAATAATTCATATACAACTATAACAATTATTTACACTTACTTACATCCAACAGCATTTAATTAATGAATAGAACTGTCATACAAAATGATTCATTAAAAGATTTTAGTGAAACATTCCCTGAATATTGCCGTCATTCCCGTTCAAATTGATGAAACATAGTGGCGTTTATCTACGGCTCAGGCAGAACCACAACCGGAATTTTTCTCATAATCTAAGGATTTTTCATGCGACGATGTATGTATATGTTACTACTTCTTTCTATGATAATGGTCGGAAGCCAAACCCTTCTCTCAGCTAAATTACCCGCCAAAACTATTGTCACTCCTGAGAACACCGGCACATTAAACGGATTCATAACCGATGCTGAAACAAAGGAAACATTAATTTCTGTTACTGTTTCCGTTAAAGGCACGAAAGTTGGCGCACTAACTAATAAAAATGGATTTTATTCTCTGAAAAGTATCCCACTTGGCAAACAGACAATTGTTGTTTCGTTACTTGGTTATAAAAAACTGGAGAAGGAGATTGTTATTGAAGATAACGACTCCAAAAAATTGAACTTTGAACTTGTACCCCAATCCATTCAATCAAAACAAGTATATGTAGATGCAGAACGCGAAGTAGAAAAACGCCAGATTTCGGTGAGTCGTGTGGATATTCCTATTCAACAGCTTTCCCAATTGCGCATAGGAGGCGAAGCGGATGTTTTCCGCGCATTGCAATTTTTGCCGGGTGTTCTTACTTCTTCGCAAATTTCGAGCGGACTATATATTCGCGGGGGATCGCCCGATCAAAACCTTGTGCTATTAGACGGCTCTACTGTTTATAATCCTTCACACTTATTCGGATTTATTTCTTCCTTTAATCCCGATGCGATCAAAGATGTGGAACTTATTAAGGGTGGCTACCCTGCTGAATACGGAAGCAGATTATCAGCAGTACTGAATCTTACTCAAAAAGACGGTAATCAAGAGAAATACGAAGGACTTGCTTCAATTGGTCTTATTTCTTCGCGTGCTTCTGCACAAGGACCTATAGGGAACGGTTCGTTTTTCGTAGGGGGTCGCCGTACCTATTTGGATTTGCTTTTGGGTGCTCTCCCGGAGGATAAAGAAAACCCCCTGCCAAATTTCGGTTTCTATGATATGAATGCAAAAATCACACAAACTATAGACGCTAACAATAAACTATTTCTTAGTGGTTTTTTGAGCAATGATTTTCTAACATTAGATGGTTCAGGGATTAACTTTCAGCTTGGGCTTGGCAATCGTGCAGCGTCACTTCGTTGGACACACGTTTTTGGTGACAATCTTTTCTCTGTTATTAACGTGAGCGGAAGTCGCTATCTAACAGGATTTGATGGAGATAACAGCGGTTTTAAATTCAAAGTTGAAAATTCTATTATAGATTATACACTTAAAATGGATCTTGAATGGTTTGCCAGCAATGATTTAACCATCAAAGGCGGATATGAGGGAACTCTCTTTAACTTTAATTATCTTCAAAGTTTTGGTAAGGACAGTATTTCAAATTCTGACTCTACAACTGCAGGGTCAACCAATCTATCTATTTACGACCATACGCATTCGCTTTTTACACAAGTAAATTACCAGCTTACAGATTTGTTAAGTTTGCAAGGTGGCTTACGATTCAACTATTGGGATTCAAGTAATGTGACAACCTGGGATCCGCGTATTGCACTTCGTTACCAAATTCAAGAAAACTTTGCAGTTAAAGCAGCCTACGGTATTTATCATCAATACTTGCGTCTGGCTTCTCAGCAGGATTTCAGCTTTTTCGATACATGGCTTCCAACTGATAATTCTGTTTTGCCAAGCACAGCAAGGCATTATATTCTTTCATTCGAAACTGTACCATTTGAAAATTACGGTCTGAACGTGGATTTCTATTATAAGGATTTGAGTAATATCAGTGAACTTATACAAACAGCAACCAAAGGTACTAAGGTTGCCGATATATTTTACAGCGGGAACGGACGCGCTTATGGTGCTGAAATATTCCTTCAGAAAAAAGTAGGTGACCTGACAGGTTGGATAGGTTATGCAACAGGATTCGTTTATGCAACTTTCCCGGATATTAACGGAGGTCGTGAGTTCCGACCGAAATATGACCGTCGCCATGATTTCAAAATTGTCGGTATGTATAAACTTAATGACAGATGGGATTTCAGCGGAACATTTACGTTCCAGTCAGGACAAAGCTATACTTCGGCAACTTCACGATTTGGGAGTGCAATGCCCGGTGAATCTGTAAATTATTCTTATGTAGTTCCCGGGCAAAGATATGGTGAACGTCTTCCTGCAAGCCATCAGTTGAATTTGAATGCCAATTATACCACTACATTCTTCGGACTTCCTGCACGAATAATGATAGATATTTATAATGTCTATTCACGTCGAGATATTTGGTTCAGATATTATAATACCGATAAAAATATTACGACCGTAACTGATGTTAAATTGTTACCTATTATACCGACCATCGCATTCGAAGTGAAGTTTTAATTTTTCCTGAAATCAATTATCTAAGAAATCAATACAATGAAATACTTACGTTCTATTATCAAAATTTCGGCATTAGCATTTTTTCTCATTACACTTGCAAGTTGCAGTGATGATGTACCGACTTCATATACATCAGAATACGTGGTGGAAGGCTATCTATTTGTCGATCAACCGATAACCAATATCGTTGTTACGCGCTCCCTTCCGACTACGGATACTTTTAAGTTTGAAAACAGCCTTGTAAAAGATGCGACTGTAGAAATTACAGGAGATGGTGAAACATTTACATTGGTTTATCGCTCTACCCCGAAAGGCGGTGAATATTACCTGCCTGATACTACAAAACTTGTGAAAGAAAAAACTACATATCAAATACGGGTAACTGCAAAAGACGGCAAAGTTATGACAGGTAAAACAACTACCCCTGAGCTATTCAATTGGATACCGGGCAGAGAACCAAGAACACTCATTCAATACCCAAAGGATACAACTAATCTTCTTGCTGATACTTCCCTTACATTTGAATGGACAAAAACCGGGAGACAAGAAGAGTATTTACTTAAATTACAAGCGTTGGATACTCTCGAATACGGCAAATATCTAGACCCGCCTACACCTGAATCGAATAGAAGAATTGAACGCTTTTTCGACCAACCGGATAGCCCCCAATATACTGAAACCACTCAATATGTTTATTGGACATCAAATTCAGCTCCTGTTGTATGGAATGCTTTCCAGTGGTTTGGAAAATATGAAGTATCTATTTTAGCAGCAGACGACAATTTTATCAAATGGTCTAAATCACGATGGATTGGCAATCAATATGACCCGAATCTGGGAAGTATTTCAGGGGGTGTGGGGGTATTTGCATCTGCAGCGATAGTTACTCAACAAATGTTTCTTTTGAAAAATGTGAAGTGAGTAGATAACGTATGTTAAGTCATTATTTTCCAAAAAAAGAATTAAGGCATAAAAATTCCATTTCTCCAGTAGGGACTAATAGCAATTGCAACTAAATAGAACAATCAAAGCTCCATCGGAGCGACATAAGTCGCATTGATGGAGCTTTTCTTTTTGACTATTTATAATTTCTATTACTATTTGCCCCTTCGGGGCTTGATGATAGTGATATTAAGTTTTTGCTATTGCTATTTCACCCCTCAGGGGTTTTATTGCTTTGTTTTTGAAATCTTTGCAATAATAATTTCACTCTTATCGGAATTTTAGAGAGTGAATAGTTGTTCATTTCAACACCCCTGCCACCGCTCTTGCAACGTTCTGACCATCCAATGCTGCCGACATTATCCCTCCCGCATAACCTGCACCCTCTCCGCAGGGATATAAATTTTCAATTTCTATATGCTTGAACGTATCTTTATTGCGAGGAATTTTCACAGGTGAACTTGTGCGGGATTCAGTGGCAACTGCTATTGCCTCGTTAGTGAGATACCCTTTCATTTTGACATTGAATTCCTTAAAAGCAATTTGCAAACGTGAGGCAAGTGCAGTTGGTAAAAGTTCAATAAGATTCGCAGAATATATACCCGGAATATAGGATGTTTGTGGTAATGCGGAAGAAATTTTATTTGTCGTAAAATCTGTAAGTCGCTGTGCCGGTGCTTGTTGTGATCCATTTCCCGCTCGAAAAACTTTTTGCTCAACACTCTTTTGGAATTCAAGCCCGGCTAATGTGCCATATTTTTTGAATGGAACAAGGTCTTCAGGTTCAACAGCTACCACCACACCCGAATTTGCAAACGGTGAATCACGGCGTGACATCGACATTCCATTCACAACTATCTCTCCAGGCGCAGTAGCAGCCGGAACAATCAACCCGCCCGGGCACATACAGAACGAAAAGACTCCCCGTTCCTTTACTTGGCATACAAGTTTATAACTTGCCGCAGGAAGAAACTCATCGCGAACCCTCTGACGATACTGAATCTCGTCAATCAATGCCTGTGGGTGCTCCACCCTAACTCCAAGCGCAAAAGGTTTAGGCTCAATAATAACTTTTCTGCGTTCAAGTAAATGAAATATATCTCGGGCAGAATGCCCTGTCGCAAGAATTACCGCATCTGCAAAATGTTCATGAGATTCATTGACAATAACACCCTTCATTGATTTCTCATCAAGGATAAAATCCGTTACGAATGAATCAAAGTGGATTTCACCTCCATGTTCCAATATCGTCTGACGGATGTTTTGTACAACAACAGGCAGTTTATTTGACCCGATATGCGGATGCGCATCCACAAGAATATCAGGTGGCGCACCATGTTGCACCAAGATTTGCAATACATGATTTATATTTCCGCGTTTTGAGGAACTTGTATAGAGCTTTCCATCAGAATATGTACCTGCACCGCCTTCGCCAAAACAATAGTTTGAATGTGGGTTAACTTCGCCGAATTGCTGAATTGCCCGAAGGTCACGACGGCGAGAGCGAACATCTTTTCCCCTTTCGAAAACAATCGGAGTAAGTCCAAATGCCAAGAGTTCAAGTGCTGCAAAATATCCGGCGGGACCTGCACCTACGATAATAACTTTACGGTTACGTTTTGGAGAAACAGGTGCAAAGGAAATGGTGTTTTCCGGCGGAGGGGTTTCATTAATGAATACCTCCACAAGCAAGATGACAATTGGTGTTCTGCTTCTGGCATCGACAGAACGTTTTATCAGTCGAATTTTGGTGATTTCACTTTCTTCGATAGAGCATAGAATAGCAGATGCACTGCGTATGGCAGCATCATTGTAAGAATCTGCAGGAGAGAGTTTTAATTCGATTTGTTTCGGCAATGGGATGCTTTCTATTGCTGATAGCTAATGTCTTTTGGTTGATAGCCTTGTTTATAACAATATTTTTCATTGTTATAAATGTAATACGGAAATTCTGATGAATCCGTAGGATTCAAATATTTGTAGAAAAATGAATATCCTTATCATACGGTCTGGAAGGATTTGAACTCCAAATTTACAATGTTCTATCTTTTACACATTTCCATAGTAGAGGGTTTGTAAACCCTCTACTATGGAAATGTTGTTATACGAATTAAGAATCAATTCTTTTCAACAGGAAATCCCGCTTCTTTCCATGCTTCGATTCCACCAATCAGATTAGCAACATTATAGATTCCTTCACGCATCAAAACACTTGCTGCCACACTTGAACGGTTCCCCGTTGCGCACTGAAGGATAACATCTCCTGTACGTGGCACTTCATCCAAACGGTTTACCAAATATCCTCCGTGTATGTGCTTTACACCTGCGATATGTCCTTCCTTATACTCACTTGTTGCACGAACATCGATTACAGTAAGCCCCTCTTCTCCCATCCGCTCTGAAAGTTCCTGTACGGTAATTTGATGCATCGGTTCAAGTTCACCTCCGAGGGTAGCCCATTCTTCTATATTTGGCAGGTATCCGTACATATTATCAAGTCCGATACGGATAAGTTTGTTTGTAATTTCTCCAATAGCTTTCTCGGATGCAATTACTATGAATGGTTTGTCGTAGCTGAGCATCCACCCTGCCCATGTACTGAAAGAAGTATTATCCTGAATATTGAGCGAACCTGGTACATGCCCTTTAGCAAACGTATCTTTATGACGGGAATCAACAATTGGCATTCCGCTACGCATAGCTGCATCAAACTCTTGTGCAGAAAGTCGTTTTGCTTTGAATCCATCACCAAGTATTGGCGCACCAATTTTGTTTAATTCTTTCATTTTGGCGAAATATCTTGGGGGTTCGGGCTGACCTTCCAATAGTGTAGCTATAAACTTGGCTTCATCATCTATTTGCAAAGCCCAATTTGTCATTTTTTCGTAGCCTACTGTACTGCACGGAATTGCACCGAGTGCTTTGCCACAGGCAGACCCTGCTCCATGTCCGCTCCATAATTGAATATAGTCGGGCAATTGTCTGAATCTCTTGAGTGAATTGAACATTTGTTTTGCACCAATTTCCATTGTCCCGGCTATGCCTGCGGCTTTTTCGAGTAAGTCAGGTCTGCCTATATCGCCTACGAACACAAAGTCGCCCGAGAAGAACATAATAGGTTTTTCCGATACAGGCATATCGGTAAGTAGAAAACAAATATGCTCGGGAGTGTGACCGGGTGTGTGCATTACTTCAATTTTCAAATTCCCAACCATAAATATACTGCCGTCTTTCAGAGGAGTATGCGGATATTGATATTCCCATTCCGTTCCACCTTCGTCGGAAAGGAGTATTTCTGCTCCTGTCGCAGAGGCAAGCTCACTTGCTCCGCTCAAAAAATCGGCATGAATATGAGTTTCGGTAATATGGGTGATGGTAAGTTTTTCGTTACTTGCGATATCGATATACGTATCTATATCTCTCTTTGGGTCAATAACCATTGCCGTCCCCGATTTTTGACACCCTACAATATAGCTCGACTGAGCAAGCCCTTTTTCATAGATATGCTGAAAAAACATAATTTGTTACTTTCTATTATAATTTTGCGAATGAAAATTAACGGGTTAATACTTCAAATTTTATCCCGCAAAATTAAGGTTAATTCACGAAAAAATAGGCATTGTGAGATTTTTCAATACTGTTTGGCATACTTTTCTTTAATTTGCAGTTTCCATAGTAAAGAAAGTGTAATTTTCGTTCTATTTCCTACATTATTGTAATCTAAATTTGTAGTCCTATTTCTAACAACCATGTAATTTAAGAACTGCTGATGAAAAAGATTCTTATAATCGAAGACGAAGAGTATATACGTGATGGGGCAGCATTACTTCTTGAGGATCAAGGATTTGCAACTATTACTGCAGAAGACGGGGCTATTGGTATTGATATGGCGTTATCGGAAGCACCTGATTTGATATTGTGCGATGTAATGATGCCTAATATTGACGGTTACGGGGTTCTTTACAGGCTTCGCCAAGAGCCGACCACCGCAAGCATTCCATTTATATTCCTTACTGCTAAAGTTGACAGAACAAGTGTTCGTATGGGTATGGATTTAGGGGCAGACGATTATCTGACTAAACCGTTTACACTCGACGAACTTATAGGTGCTGTCAATACACGTTTAGAAAAACAAGCACGGCAAGCACAAGAAACAGAATCAAAACTTGAAGTTTTACGCAGAAGCATTATTTATGCTCTTCCCCATGAACTCATGACCCCTCTAAACGGGATACTTGGTCCGGCAGAGTTATTAATGCAAATGTTTGATATACTTTCTAAGGAAGAAATTATCGAAATGCTTGGCATCATCCGTAAATCCGGCGACAGACTCTATCACTTAATGCAAAACTATCTGTTATATGCCCAACTGGACTTGTTTTCAAGCGATGATGAAGCTATCACTATGATGAGGAACGGATGCTCTCATGATGCTCATGTAATAATCGAATCTGCATCATTTGGCAGAGCTACTCACTATAATCGTCAGAAAGATTTAACGATAAATTGTGAAGTTTCTAATATAAGAATAGAACAAGAGCATCTTCATAAAATTATAGTGGAGCTTGTAGATAATGCTCATAAATTCTCAAGCGAAGGAACTCCAATAGAGGTGTCAGGAAAAAACAACATAGAGTTCTATGACATAACAATTACAGACCATGGACGTGGTATGAAACCCGAAGATATTGCTTCTATCGGAGGCTATATGCAATTTGACAGAAGAATTTACGAACAGCAAGGCGGTGGATTCGGACTGATTATTGCCAAGCGGCTTGTAGAGCTTCATAATGGGAAGTTTTCCATAGATTCAGTTCCTAATGTAAGAACTACGGTTCGCTTTTCACTCCCGTTGAAAACGGGATAACACTCGTTATACTATCTTTCGATTATCTAATTATACTTTATGGCTCGTTTCAAAGTAAGTATTGAATATGAAGGCACGCGATTTTCCGGATGGCAGGCACAAAAGAACGCCCGTACAGTTCAGGGAGAACTAATCGGTGCAATGAAGGAAATATTCAATACAGATAATTTCGAGTTATACGGATCGGGAAGAACAGATGCTGGAGTTCATGCCATTGCCCAAGTTGCTCATTTGGAGATACAAACAATGCTTGCGCCGGAAATTATTCGGATGAAAACAAATGACTTACTTCCGGCGGATATAAACATACTCGAAGTTGAAAAAGTTTCCAAGCAATTTCATGCACGTCATGATGCGATTGCCCGAAGCTATTTATATCAAATATCACGCCGTCGCACTGCATTTGGCAAACGTTCGGTATGGTGGATTAAAGACCGATTGAATTTCGACCTTATGCGGCAGACAGCAGATCTATTCGAAGGGTTGCATGATTTTCGATCATTTACTGCCGACGATCCCGAACAGAAATCCACTAAAGTAAAGATCGACCAAGTACTCTTGAAGGAATATAATCATCTTATTCTTATGCGCATTACAGGGTCACATTTTATATGGAATTTAGTGCGGCGTTTGGTGGGAACAATTGCAGAAGTAGGACGAGGGAAATTATCGATTAATCAAATTGAGCATTTTCTGAATGTTAAATCTGATATTCCGGCAAAACTGACTGCTCCCCCGTCAGGTTTATTTTTGGAACGGGTTTTTTATCCGGGTGATACACCTCTACAAACGCTTGAACCAACACTGAATATATAGGAGAATGGAAACTATGTAACATATAGTTGAAATAAAAATATAACTTCCAAGAAAAAGTCTATGGTCAATATTTTCTTGAGATCTTTATTGTGAGCTGACCCAGTAATTAATTTTTCAATACTCAATGCAACTATGTAACAGTTAACAGACACCAACATTTTATAAGGATGCAGTCATGAAAAAATATGTTTTGCTTATTCTTAGTTTTATTTCACCTCTTGCAATTTTTGCACAACAAGTAATTGCCATACCATATAGTGTGAACGGAGAAAGATTAAATTTACCAAGCAATTCTCTTGTTCCTGTTTCAGTTAAACACCCCACTGCTCCCCCTCTAAAAAACACCCTCATAGAAACCGATTCTCTAATTTCAGGGGTGGTTAATATTTACACCCCAGTTTTAGCTATTGATAACGCGTGTTTTGCAAGTGTTACAGTGGGAAACAGTACTGGTTTTAATAACAACGATAAAGTTCTTATTATTCAAATGCAAGGTGCAGAGATTGATACAACAAACACCTCACAATACGGCAAAATTACGGCTTTTAATAATGCAGGGAATTACGAATTTGCACGCATCAGAAGTGTTAATACAAATACCATTTTTCTTAACAGCCCCTTACTCAGATCCTATTCAATTCCGGGCAAAGTACAGTTAGTACGTGTACCTGAATATAGAAATGTTGTTGTCAGAGATACTCTTTCAGGTAAGCCATGGAATGATACGGTAGGCGGCATCATAGTTATTTCCGTCTCAAACACGCTAACCCTTAGGGCACCAATTGTAGCTTCGCGAATCGGTTTCAGAGGTGCAGAGGCACATCCTACGGATGATTTCCCAAAATTTCAAATTGAAGATTACGTTGGTACCGAGTCATTGCCGGGTTACCGTGCAGCAAAGGGTGAAGGAATTGCAGGTTACGGTGTTTTCCCTTTTATAAACGGCAGAGGTGCCCCTGCAAACGGAGGTGGCGGTGGGAATAATCATAATGGAGGTGGTGGTGGCGGGGCTAACTTGGGTAGTGGCGGCAAAGGAGGATTAGGATGGTACAACTATCGGGGAAACATCGCTTTATCACAAGGTGAAGGTGGCTATCAACTTACAAATACCAACAACCAGATTTTTTTAGGGGGTGGAGGGGGCGCAGGACATACAAATCAAAGTGTAAGCGGTAAAGGAGGGAGCGGAGGAGGACTAATTATAATCGAAACAAGTGAAATTGTGTCAGAGGATCAATCTATCCAGTCTGATGGATATCAAGGAGGGGATGCCCTTGAAGATTCCGGCGGAGGAGGTGGAAGTGGAGGCACAGTTTTACTTTCTGCAGAGACTTTCAGTGGAATGTTAAGTATAAATTGCAGAGGAGGGAGAGGAGGAAACAATACGTATATTGGAGGACAAATTGCACCGGGCGGAGGTGGAGGTGGAGGCGGTGTATACTTCTCGCTATCGGCAAAACCGTCAGGTACTAATATCAATATCTCGGAAGGTGTAGCAGGAATAATTGTAGCAAACAAACAAACACTTGAGGCTAGCGCAGGAAAAAAAGGTGATGTTTTTTTTAATCTTAAAATACCTGAAAATAATACTGTAAATACTCTTATTAATGCAGGAGAAGATAAAACAATATGTTTAGGTGATTCGGTTCAACTTGGTGTAGAACCTGAGTCTGGAAGCATCTATTCGTGGCAACCGTCGATAGGGCTATCGGATGCTTCCATTGCAAACCCTATAGCCTATCCGAAGCAAACTACCACATATATCCTAACTGTCAACAATTCAACTAGATGTATTGATTCGGTGTTAGTTACAGTAAAAGAACCAAATGATTCCAAGTTTACACTTACTCCTTCGAATATTCCAATATTCCCGGGAGAACAGTTTCAAGCATCACTCAATATTCCAAAAGGAGTTCAATCATGGAGGGTTCAAATTTCATATTCTGATCCAGTTGTAAAATTCGATTCGATAGTGCAAACCACTAATGGAATTATGGCTTTAATAAGTGAATCGAACGGGAAACTTACGATAAGTGGAACCGGGAGCAACGGAAATGTTGTTATGAGTTTCAATACATTTTTACCTCATAACTTCGATTCAACCTTCACAATGGATTTGGCCAATGATTCAACACCAAAGCAACCTTGCGAGAGTATAACAACCAGAGGAAGCATCCTTGAACTCAGCCTGCTTTGTGCACCAAAGCTTCGGATAGTCAACTTTTCTGGAAAGAATTATTTCTTAACTAACAAGGGGAACGGTATAAATTTTGGCATTGGCCTACTTGGAAACGTCCGTCTGGAATTGTATGATTATACAGGTTCTTTGATGGAAGTACTCCTTAATGAGAGATTGAATGTTGGTGAATATTCCATTGATTTAGATTTACCTACAGGTGTGTATTTTTGTAGGCTAAGTGCAGGAATGTTTAATGATGTACAAAAAATAATGGTAGTGCAAAACCACTAATACACTAAAGAACGGCTAGCCTTTCCTCCTGTATTTTAACTTCGTCTGTTTACAGTGTAAGGTTGCTATTATATTTCAATTCTTTATAAATACATTATTCTCTTCGTTTTAAGATTCTTAAGGTTTCTATAAGAATTTATCACTTTTTTAGTTGAGTGAAACCCTCTTTTACAGGGATTACACCATGAGAACTAACTTCCTATCGCTGTTACTTTTCTGTTTAAGTACTTTCTCTGCTACAGCTCAGCACGAAGGAGATAACTGGTATTTTGGATTTAAGGCAGGGATGAATTTTCAGAACGGCATTCCAGTTCCCATCCATGATGGTCAGATAACTACTAATGAAGGTTCTGCTGTAATGTCGGATAAAGCAACAGGAAAATTACTTTTCTATACTGACGGGTATGTTATTTGGAATGGGAATCACGATACTGTCGATATAGGATTACTTGGGGGAACTTCCGGAACGCAAACAGTTTTGATTGTCCCTAATCCTGCAAATAGTTTAGAGTATTTCATCATTACGACTCCTGATTTGACCGGTGGTGATCCAAGAAAAATAACAGGAATGTATTACTCATTACTGAGTGTAGCCAATCCTGCATGTACTGTAATTTTCAAAAACAGACTGTTACTTGAGAATGTATCGGAAAAACTGACAGGAACTTTGGATTGTGCAGAAACCGGCTATTGGGTTGTAACGCATCACATATCAAAGAATATTTTTTATTCTTTTCATGTTACTCCACAGGGATTTGAAGAAAACCCTATCGTTTCCCCTTACAGCGAACGACCGATTGACCATGTGCAAGGGTATATGAAATTTTCGCCCAATGGTACAAAGATTGCCCTTGCTAATTCACATGAATCCTCCTACCTTGCTCTTTTTAATTTTAACCGCTTAACCGGATCTGTAAGTGATTACAATTTATTAAGTGATACAACTGACGGAAACTTTTTCTATGGATTATCTTTTTCACCTGATAATACAAAGCTCTATTCAATCGGCAGAACAGGTTTTTTTCAATATGAGACCAATCTTCTCACACCGGATGCTATACGAAAATCAGAGACAGTATTTGTTAAAACTCTGATAAACGAAGCATACAGAGCACTCCAATTGGGTCCGGACGGAAAGATCTATAGCATTGCTACAAATCGCTTTACACTGGATGTGATTAACAAGCCAAATTTAAAAGGTGATTCATGCGGATATAAAGCAGGAGCTTTCAATTTAACACATAACTGTTGGTGGGGTTTGCCAAATTTCATGGATTACGTTTTTGGTGATCATTCTTTTTATGATGATAACAGTAATTATACCGGAGGTACTGCCACTATTTGCAAAGGAGGCAGCATTAGAATCGGCAGCCCACCGGCAGATGGTTTTTCATATTCATGGACACCGATAGAAGGATTAGACAACCCCACCATTTCCAACCCGATTGCAAGCCCGACTGTAAACACAAAATACCGTTTAAAAATAAGCTCGACTGATTGTGAAGGGTTTATAAACTATTTCGTTACTATTGCAGAAAAACCTAAAATTACACCTGTCACACCGATTTGCTTAGGTACGGGTGTTGAGCTTTCTATTACCGGTGTTTTCCCTGGTGCTACGTATCAGTGGTTTCCAACCACGGGCTTAGACACTGCAGACAAGGCAAATCCAATTGCATCTCCTATGGTCAATACACGGTATAAAGTAATTGTAACACAAGGTGATTGCACAGATTCTGCATTCGTAAATGTTGACCTGATTGAACTTTCCGCCCGAGCCGGAGTAGATAAAACAGTATGTAAAGGTGAGAGTATTCAAATTGGGGATACAGCCAAAACAGGTGAAAGCTACCAATGGACACCACCTGACAGATTGGATAATCCGACTTCACCGAATCCTATTGCTTCCCCTAAAATCACAACCCAATATGTATTGGAGGCTAAAAAAAACGGATGTGCAGCTTATGATACAGTTCTTGTAACAATTGATAATATCAAACCGATTGTATCCCGAGACACAACAATTTGTAAAGGCTCTTCAACACACCTTTCGGCAAGCGGAGGTATTACTTATTCATGGTCACCAACAATCGGATTGGATAATCCGAATATTGCGGATCCAATTGCTTCGCCCCCTTCTACAACACGATATAGGGTATTGGTATCAAATGGCAGATGTACAGACTCGGGATTTGTCATGCTTTCAGTAACTCCATTTTCAGGTGCAAACGCAGGAATAGACAAAACAGTATCCCCCGGTGCAACTGCGCAGCTCGGTGTATCGCCGGAAACAGATTATACCTACGCATGGCAACCAACCACTAATTTAAATAACCCGAATATTTCAAACCCTGTTTGTTCACCAAGCAGCGGAGTCACACAATATATTCTGACAGTTACAAGCAATCGTGGATGTGTTTCAGTCGATACTGTTTTGGTAACAGTAGGTTCAATCGTTGCTAAAGTTTCGAACGATACTGTTATTTGTATCGGTTCAAATCTTCAGCTTATGGCAAGTGGAGGAAGTGATTATGAATGGTCTCCAATTACAGGTTTGGACAATCCGAGCATCCCGAACCCGATAGCATCACCAACTGCTACAACAACCTACAATGTACGAGTATCGAGCGGAACATGTAAAGATTCCACTATGGTAACAGTAACAGTAAATCCTCTCCCGATAGCAAATGCAGGTATGGACCAATCACTATGCAAGGGCGAAACATCACAGATTGGAGCAATTGCACACGTAGGCGACACATACCAATGGCAACCAATATCTGGATTAGACGACCCGGCAAAATCAAATCCAACGGCTACTCCAACAGCAACAACAAAGTATATTCTAATTGTAACAAGCAGTGCAGGTTGCATCGCAATTGACTCGGTTATGGTAACAGTAAGTGATTTTAAAGCAACGGTTTCGGCGGATACTTCTGTTTGTGCAGGTTCAAGCGTACAATTATTGGCAAGCGGAGGAAATAATTTCAAATGGTCTCCAATAGAAGGGTTAGACAACCCTGCAATTGCAAACCCTATTGCATCACCCGATTCTTCTACAAAATATAAAGTTGTAATATTTAATGGAGTATGCTCAGATTCTACATACGTAACAGTTAGCATTGTTCCACCGCCGACAGCAAATGCAGGACCCGACATATCTACTTGCATCGGTGAAACCATACAAATAGGGACATCGCCCCAAGCCGGCAATACATACGATTGGCAACCAAGAGTAGGGTTGAATAGTCCTACAATATCTAATCCTATCGCTAATCCAAATGCAACAACTCAGTATATTCTGACAGTTACAAACTCCGAGGGTTGTATAAGTAAAGATACTGCTGTTATAACAGTTTCCCCATTAAGTGAACGGACGTTCACTCTTGCTCCTACCTCCGTTACAATACTTCCGGGTAAATCTTTCCAAATGATACTGAATATCCCGAGTGATATTAACACATGGAAGGTACACTTTGATTATGATAATTTAGTAATACGGTTTAGGTCTATTGATCAACTATCATCAGGTATTACTGCCATTACTTCCGAACTAAACAGACAATTATCGCTAAACGGTACAGGTGGAAACGGCACGGTTCTGATGACATTCAACTCATTTCTGCCTTATAATTACGACACAACATTTGCGATGAAGTTAATTATAGATTCAATTTCAGGACAACCGTGTATAAATGTAGGCTCGAAAGGAAATATAGTGGAACTGAGTGAGTACTGTGCAAAGAAAATCCGAATGGTCAGCAGCACAGGTAACTATTATTTTCTGAAAAGCAAAACGAATGGTGTAAGTTTTGGGGTTGGATTACAGGGTAAGATACATTTAGAATTGTATGACTATATAGGGACATTAAAAGAAATCCTGATTGACAGTGATTTGGAAGCAGGTGAATATTCTTTAGATTTCGATTTACCGACTGGAATATATTTCTGCCATATTAATGCGGGAATGTTTAATGATGTACAAAAAATAATAATTTTAGAAATTCACTAAAATATTAAATAACACAGATTTATTCACTTGGATTATATCATTTTTTTGTAATTTGTTGGTATCTTTTAACTAATTACAGCAGTTAAGTTTTTTCACTCTATTATAACTGTTTTAGTCTTTTGTTGAAGGCTTTTCTTCAATACTTACTTTGAAAAAGCTATATTTTCACAGGATTCCACCATGAAAATCATTCTATTTTTTACTGCATTACTTTGGTTAAACTCACTCACTGTTTTTGCACAACATGAAGCCGACAATTGGTATTTTGGAGATAAGGCAGGGTTAAGCTTTAAGAACGGGTCGCCTTCCCCTCTTACAGATGGTCAGTTAAGCTCCACAGATGCAAGTGCAGTCATGTCGGATAAAAAAACCGGTAAACTGCTTTTCTATACTGACGGCTCTACAATTTGGAACGGTAATCATATAATAGTTAACAATGGTACAGATTTGATGGGAGGTAAAGGAGGATCACAAAGCGCATTGATTGTTCCAAATCCTGCAAACTGTCTGGAATATTATATATTCACAGTCCCTGATCTGAATCCAAACCATACACCAACCACCGGTAATATGTATTATTCTTTGATAAGTGTTGAAAATCCTGATTGCGAAGTCATATTTAAGAATAGGGTTTTAGTAACCGGTGTATGCGATAAGTTAACCGGAACATTAGATAATACAGAAACAGGATTTTGGGTTGTGTCTCACCATAGAACAGATAGAATTTTCTACTCTTATCATGTTACTGCGCAAGGAGTAAATGAAACTCCGGTGGTTTCTACTGTTGGTGAGCCTGCATTTTTTATCATTGGATGTATGAAATTTTCACCCAATGGAGCTAAGTTGGCAATAGCCAGCCATAGTGAAGTAGCTCCGCTTGGATTGTTTGATTTTAATCGTGCATCAGGCTATGTTTCAGGATATGTTGAACTTAAAAACCCTACTGTATCTGTAGATGCACAGTTTTACGGAGTATCTTTTTCGCAAGACAATACAAAACTATATGCATCAGGACTTGCATTACAGGGAGCAACCAGTTATTCTTCTGCAATTACACAATTCGAAGTAAATCTACAGACTGCATCTGCAATCCAAAATTCCGCTGTTGTTTTTTTTGTCAGATTACCGATCCCCAGTCCTGCTGCATTACAATTGGCACCTGATGGCAAATTATACATTTCCTCCGTTAACAAATCATACATTGATGTTATAAATAATCCAAATTTAAAAGGCACAGCTTGCGACTATCGTGAAGATGCAGTCAGTTTGACCAAAGAATGTTTGATAGGTTTACCAAATTTCATGGATTATATTTTTGGTAATCATTATTTGATTGAGAATAACGGTATTTTCAAACAAGAAATATCAATTTGCGATGGAAGCAGCATAAAAATTGGGATACCGTCGAAACCGCAATACTCCTATTTATGGACTCCGACAGAAGGTTTGGATAATCCAAACATCTCCAACCCGACTGCAAAGCCTGCCATAACAACGGAATACAAACTAAAAATCAGCAACGCACCTATATGTGCAAGTAACTACTTATATTTAGTAAATGTAACAAGTGTAAAAGCTAGTGTAGAATCTGTTCAACCGATATGTTCTGGTTCGAGTGTTCAACTTTCCGCATCAGGAGGTGCAAGATACACATGGTCACCATCTACAGGTTTAGATACAGTAACAAAAGCAAACCCTATTGCAAAGCCAAAAGTTACCACTCTCTACAAAGTGGTCGTTTCAGAAAATAATTGCAGTGATTCTGCATTTGTAAATGTAGTGGTTTTCCCTGAGTTTACTGCAAATGCAGGTATAGACAAAAGTATATGTTCAAATGAGCAAGTGCAAATAGGCGATACGGCACAACAGGGAGAAAGCTATTCATGGACACCAACGAAAGGGTTAAACGACCCTACACTTTCCAATCCGATAGCAACTGTGGATACAACAACCAAATATATTCTGGAAGTAAAACGTAACGGATGCTTTGTTTATGATACGGCAGTCATAGCAGTAAGAAACCTCAAACCTATTATATCTAAAGATGTTACAATTTGCAAAGGTACATCTGTAAAACTTATTTCCGGAGGCGGGAAAACATATTCGTGGTCTCCTTCTGCAGGATTATCAAATTCAAAAATCGCAACTCCGATTGCATCACCCAATTCAACCACAAAATACCGCGTTTTAGTTTCGAACGGGAATTGCATTGATTCAGCATTTGTAACTGTAACTGTTATCCCTTTCCTAAGTCCTGATGCAGGGGAAGATAAGGTAGTCTGCTTAGGGTCTTCTATCCGGCTGGGCGGAGAGCCCGAGACAGGTATCACCTATTCTTGGCAGCCTGATCTAAATCTTGATGACCCTACAAAAGCAAATCCAATATGCACACCGAATAAATCTACACAATATATTCTAAATGTAACCAACTCCTCCGGTTGCATTGGATATGATACTATATTAGTATCTATTAAGAGCATATCAGGAAATGCCGGAATCAATAAAACAGTTTGCATAGGTGCCGGTACTGAACTAGGTCTGCTTCCTGAAACAGGCAGTACATATTCATGGCTTCCTACTGCAAATCTTGACGATGCAACAAAGTCCAACCCGATTGCTACACCAATTACCACTACTGAATATATCATCAAAGTTACAGATAAAGATGGTTGTGTTGGATATGATACTGTATTAATAATGGTCACAAATAATCTAACTGCAATGGTTTCAGGAGATACTTCAATCTGTTTGGGTTCGAGTGTCCAACTTACAGCAAGGGGAGGTAGTGAGTATAAATGGTTTCCAAGCATAGGCTTGGATAATCCTAACATCCCTAACCCGATAGCATCACCGGATATAAAGACTACATACAGCGTTATCGTATCCAGCGGAACGTGCAGAGATACAACTGAAGTAACAGTAACCATTAATCCTCCTGGAAAAGCAAATGCAGGACCTGATCAAGCGTCCTGCTCGGGTGAGATAATTCGCCTTGGAACAGCACCTGAGCCGGGTAATACATACAGATGGCAACCGGAAGACGGATTGGATGATCCTTCAAAATCAAATCCAATTGCATCCCCATTAATATTAACTACTTATATTTTAACAGTAACTAACGGCTCTGGATGTATGGCAAGTGATACAGTTATAATTTCTCCCGGCCAGCTTAAAGCAATTGTATCGGAAGATACTGTTGTTTGTATAGGTTCGAGTGTACGACTATCGGCAAACGGGGGGAGCAATTATATTTGGTCACCGCCGGACGGTTTGGATAACCCGACTATTTCCAACCCTTACTGCTCAGCAATCTCATCTACTCAATATAAGGTGATTGTATCATCCGGTACCTGTGTGGATACAGGCTATGTAACAGTCGATGTAGTTCCAGTGCCAACAGCAAATGCAGGAGAGGATAGGGGTATTTGTGCAGGTGAAAGTACCACAATCGGAAGCTCGGAGGTTGCAGGATGTATATATCTGTGGCAACCTCAAACCGGCTTATCCGAGCTCAGTGAAAGCATGACTACAGTAAACCCTACGGTTTCCACTTCATATATATTGAGTGTTACAAATTCATCGGGCTGTGAAAAGACTGATACAGTAACTGTCACAGTTAATCCATTAAATGAACGATTATTCACTCTGAACCCTTCCTCTATAACTTTTGAGCCGGGAAAACCTTTTGAAACCTCTTTGAAAATTCCGAGTGATGTGCAATCGTGGAAAGCTCTGATAGGTTATGACAATCAATTGATGAAATATGCTGCCATTCTCCAAATGACAAATGGAATTAGTGCCACAGCTATTGAAAGCGATGGGATGCTTACCGTAAACGGAACAGGTGAAAACGGGAATGTAATTTTGGGTTTCAACACATTTTTACCTCATAGTCCCGATACATTATTTGCAATGAAATTAACGGTAGATACATCCTTTATGAAACCATGTGAGATTCATTTATCCCAAGGCAATACTCTACAACTTAGTGATTTCTGCGGAAGGAGGCTCCGTTCAGTCAGCAGTACCGGAAAGAATTATTTTCTAAATAACAAAGAAAATGGGATAAACTTTGGGGTTGGATTATCCGGAAATGTACGATTGGAGCTCTATGACTATACCGGCATACTAAAAGAAGTGTTGGTTGACGGCACGTTGGATGCAGGTGAATATTCGATTGATTTCGACTTGTCAACAGGAATGTACTTTTGCAGAATAAGTACGGGAATGTTTGATGATGTTCAGAAGGTGGTTATTACTCATTGATTCGTAATAATCATCTTGAAGTAAGTACTATTCATGGTGATGTCGCTTGTTATAACCGACATCACCATGAATATAAGATGCCGATTGTCATAATACCATACAAAATTTATTGAGAGTATTTAGGGATTGCATTCACTACATAATATAGTTTCAACTTTCCTTTATCCTTCACCTCAATTTCGTCCTGGAATTCACAGTTGAATACATCTTTTACGTACCCATAGGTTACATCTGTAATATTGATTTTACTTGTTTCTTTGCTTTGTTCGATACGTGCCGCCATATTCACCGATGCACCCCAAATATCATAGGCTAATTTTTTCACGCCGATAATTCCTGCCACCAAAGCTCCACAATTAATATACATACTAATTTCAAATGTTTTTTCGTTTAAATTTTCCCTCCTTAATTTCATGAAGTCCCTAATTTCGATAGCAGCATTAAGTATATTCTCTGCATGATCTTTATCTGAAATAGGCAGTCCCGAATCAGTAGTATAGATATTTCCAAAGTCACTTATTTTTTCAATACCGAATTTACGCATTAATTCTTCAATTTTTTTGAAACAATCATTCATCTCATCAATCATTTCTTTCGGAGGTAATTGTTTGTTTGTTGTTGTAAATAGTTCTGAATCAATAAGGATTATAGTTACTTTGTCGAATTTAATTTCGTTCAAGCTGTCATCTAATGTATGTTCCTCCTTAACCTCAACATGTTCAATTGCAAGGGACATCTCTTCATATTGTTTTTTCTCATATATGTTTAGAGTTTCTGTTGTCCGAGTTACTTTTCGTTTTGAAGAGATTGCCGCTATAATAACCAATAGAATTAAAAATCCAACAATCAGAAAAATATAACTATAATTAATTTTATCACCATCTTTTACATTTGAACGACTCTTAGGTATTGTTATTGATTTTGTTCCATTTCCTTTTGTTTCAGAATTATACTGCATTCCTGCCAATGAAGATTTCTTTTGGCTCTCTTCATTTTTTTGATAATTGACCGCTTTCCTTAACAGTTCTGTATTTTCATTACTACTGTTCGAGATATTCAATTGAGAATTAATGTTAATAAGGCTTTTGCTCCCTTCTTTTATTAATTCTTTTGCCCCTGTTTCAAAGGCTAAAGAAAGACCTTTTGAAATATATGGGAGTGCTTCTTTATGATGTCCAAGCCCTTCGTGATATCTACCGAAATTTAGACTTGCATCTGCGATACAATCCTTATCACCACTGGCTTCACTATTTTTTAATGATTGATTCAAACTTTTTACGGCATCGGAGTGCTTGCCCATTGCTGAATAAGTATTCCCAAGATTTTTATATGCCTTTCCAAGTCCGCATCTGTCATTACTCGTTTTGGCTACGGTTACTGCATCTATAGAATATTGGAGGGCTTCAATATACTGATTCTGGTTAACATAGGTATGGGCTATCATCCCAAGGTTAGACGACACTGCAAGCCTATTACCAATCTGTCCATTTATTTGTTTCGCTTTTTGGTAGAATTCTCGAGCAGATTCAGGATTGCCCGACTGCAAATGAACATCAGCTATATTTTGATATAAATTTGCTATTTCCTGTTTATCTCCTTTTTTTTCTGCAACTTTTAGGGCTGCAATATAGTTTTTAAGGGATTCGATATAATCAGATATTTGATAATATATAGAAGCAATGTCAGTTAAAGATTTTATCACGCCGTCGTTGTCATGAAGTTCTTCTCTTTTCTTTAATGCAATATTACATTTTTCCAAACCTTCTTTGATTTTTCCTTCATAAAAAACATTAATTAACCCAATGTTCGCATAGCCGTTTGCTATCCCCCTTTCATAACCAATTTGCCGGGACAAGGACAAACTCTGCATTGCATAATTCATTGCAGTACCGGAATTTTTATTCAAAAATGCAGTATGCAATTCATTCAAAACATTTGCTTTAGTACTATCTATCAATAGAGTTGCTTTTTTTCCTGCCTTTATTTTACGAACTTCTAACTTTTTTAATTTGTTTTGGAGAAACATTATTTTCTTTTCATCTCTGGAAATGCTTTTTGCTGTTTCACCTGAATTTCCTTTTGCAGCAATTCTGCAATAGCTGTTTGCAACTACAAAGATAATCAACAATAGAAGGATATTCTTTTTCATGACTTTACTACGTAATTATTTTCTTTTTCTACAAAATACATTTTCAGCATTCCTTTATTCTTAGCATCAATTTCACCGCGGTATTCGCAATTATATTTATCTTTTATCAATTGATACGTTGTCTTGCTGATATTTATTTTCCCAGCCTCACTATTCTGCTCCATTCTCGCAGCAGTATTCACAGTATCGCCCCAAATATCATACGCGAATTTCTTCACGCCAACAATCCCTGCTACTACACTTCCTGAATTTATTCCTATTCGTATTTCAAAAGTCTTTTCTCCTAAGGTCTTCCGCCTTGTTTCCATAAAATCTCTAATTTCTAAAGCAGCATCAACCACTCTTTCAGCGTGTTTTTCATCTGCAATCGGCAAACCGCTGACAGCCAAATATGCATCACCTACCGTTTTAATCTTTTCAATACCATATTTACTCATTATTCCATCAAACTCCATAAAACAAATATGTAATTCATTTACTAATTCTTGAGGAGATAATTGTTCACTTACATTTGTAAAGGACTTAAAATCAGTAATTATTACTGTTACATCGTTGAAAAGCTTTGCTTCAGCACTACCTTTGGCTTTTAATTCATCTGCAACCTCTTCTGGCAAAATATTAAGCAAAAGCTCTTCGCTCTTCGCTTTTTCTATTGCTATTCGATTACGTTGAAACAAAAATACACCTGCAAACAGAAGCATTATCACAAACCCAATAATAAATCCATTACGCAGAAGTTTTTGCCTGTCTAATTCAATAGCAGCAATTACATCCTTTTTTTCCTGCTCACTTTTCAAAACAGCTTCCTTTTTCTCATATTCATATTTAAATTTAGTCTGTAAGGATACTTTCCGATTTTTGTCGTTTTGCACGCTGTCCCGCATTTGTATATACACATCGTTCATCAACAGGGCTTGCTTCCAATCGTTCTTGATTCTGAGTAGTTTTTGGAGATTACTTGCAGCATTACAAATATCAGTTGGATACCCAAGTTCTCGAGCGGTTTTCAAGGAGCGTTCAAGGAATTGCCTTGCAGTTTTGTATTCTCCTGTATTGAGCATTAATGCACCATAGAGGTTTGTTACAATTGTTGTTCCCCATTTATCACCCAATTCTTCAAATCCTTCAAGGCTTTTTTGATAATAGCTTTTTGCTTCCTCATTTTTTCCCAGCTTTTCGTTTACAATTCCGATATTCTTTAAAGAGTATGCAACCCCTTGTTTATCTTCTAATTCTATTCTAATTGAAAGTGATTGCTTGTAATAAAAAAAAGCTGTGTCAAATTTATTTTGCTCTTCATTCAATACACCGAGTGCATTAAGTGAATAACCCATTCCATATTTATCATTAGCTGCCTGTTGAATTGACAGCGCGCGCATAAAAAATTCGGATGCTTGTATATATTGTTTCTGATCTTTATATACAAACCCAATATTCTGAAATTCAGTAGCAATACCGTTTTTATTATTTAATCTTTCTTCTATTTTCAATGCTTGCATATAATAATCAAGTGCTTCGGGGATTCGTCCTTGATTTAGATAAATAAGCCCTATATTATTATACGAGGTCGCAATTCCGTCTTGATCGTTAATTTGTCGTTTGATTGCAAGGCTTCGTCGGTGCATACTGAGAGCTTCATCTATTTTTCCCTGATCTTTATATATTGCAGCAATATTATTAAGGCAAATCGCAGCATCTTTCTTTTTTCCGAGCTTTTCAAAGATTGAATAACTTTGGTTATAATACTCAATTGCTTTGTCTATTTTTCCTTGTTGTTCATAAAGAAAAGCGAGCCAACCTAAGGAATTTGATATTCCATTGTCATATTTTATTTTTTCTGATATCTGTTTAGCTTCTTCACAATATTGAATTGCCAACGCAGGTGATTCAAGATAATATTCTTCGGCAAGATGGATTAGAGTTTCCACATGTACGGTGTCGTGGATAGTACTCGTGAGTAAT
>JACPWH010000294.1 GCA_016197185.1 Ignavibacteriota bacterium | reverse complement strand
TATAATGGCTTGAGCAAAATTGTTGAAAAATTGCTAAAATATTAAAGTCTTTTATAAATTAGATAACACATAAAATTCAATTTTACACCCTCATCTAAAAAAGCCAAAAGTTTAGGTAAAAATTTTTCATCTGGGTTGGCATTATTTTTGCCGCGTTGTTCGCCGCGTTCTGCGGATTTCTTCTTGGTATACCGACACTGAAGCTGCGCGGTGACTATCTTGCATTAGGTACGCTGGGTTTTGCTTTCATAGTGGAAGCTGTGCTGAAAAACTGGACAGAACTGACAAGAGGACCGCTTGGCATACCAGACATACCGCGACCTGAGTTGTTTGGCGTCTCGTTTCTTTCGCTGGATATGTATCTTATTTTGTCAGTTGCATTTCTGGCAATAACAATTTTTATCATTCACAGGATCGTGAATTCACCTTTCGGGCGCGTTCTCAAGTCTATTCGTGAGGACGAGACAGCCAGCCAGATGCTTGGCAAGAATGTCGTAAGATATAAGATGATTGTATTGACGGTCTCGGCTTTTTTTGCGGGAATAGCAGGATCGTTGTATGCGCACTACATAACGTTCATTGATCCGACATCATTCTCGCTGCCTGTTTTAATATTGCTTTTGTCAGCCGTCATAATAGGCGGCATGTCATCAATAAAAGGTGCTGTAGTAGGCGGCTTCCTGATTATATTATTACCAGAGCCGCTCCGGTTCATAGGACTGCCTTCTTCGATAGTGGGCGCAGGCAGGCAGATAATCTATGCTGTCCTGCTGCTGGCTATAATATTGAGGCGGCCGCAGGGAATATTCGGCGAATATGTATTCAAGAGGGAGAAAAAATGAACATTCTCTCGGTAAAAAACGTCTCGAAGAACTTTGACGGAGTCCATGCACTGGACAGATGCAGCTTTGACGTCTGTGACGGGGAAATACTTGGGTTGATAGGGCCGAATGGGTCTGGGAAAACAACGATGTTCAATGCAATTACAAGCATATATCCTATTGACAGAGGAAAGATAATCCTTGATGGCGAAGATATAACAGGAACGAAAACGCACGAAATAGCGGACATGGGACTTTCGAGGACGTTCCAGCTTATAAGACTATTCCCAAAGCTGACTGTAATGGATAACATGCTTATAGCTCAGAAATACGTTCACGGCGAAAAGTTGTGGCCTCAACTTTTCAAAAAAAGACACGTCATGAACGAGGAAAAAGAAAAAATAAAGAAGGCAAAAGAACTTCTGAATATTGTGAATCTTGGACATAAGTCAGACGAACTGGCTGAAAACCTGAGTTATGGACAGCAAAAATTGCTGGAAATAATAAGAACTTTGGCAACAGAACCAAAAATACTGTTGCTGGACGAACCAATAGCTGGCGTGAACCCCACAATGACAAAGGAAATACTTAATTTGATAAAGAGCTTGAATAAGAAAGGCATGACTATCGTGATCATAGAACATAACATGAACGTGATGATGAATTTTTGCGACCGAATAATTGTAATGGACTACGGGAAAGAAATAGCTGCAGGAAAACCGGCGGATATAAAGAAAAACAGGAAGGTCATTGAAGCTTATCTCGGAGGGAGAAAAAGCAACATAGATGAGTTTAAATAATTAAACATACATAAACATACTATGACAACAAAAACTATAACCATAACAGAGGATGCATACGAAGCTCTCAAATCACTGAAAGAGACACGCGAAAGCTTCAGTGAAACCATTCTGAGGGTGGCAAGGATTAAACCCCTCAGCTATTTTTATGGATGCATCAGCAGGGAAAGCGGTAAGAAACTCGAAAAAGCCATCATGAAAATACGTAAATCGAGAAACGAGTCGCATGCTAAGAGACTTGAAAAAATTACCAGGGAGTTGAAAAACTGATGGCATGCCTTGAAACAACGTTCCTGATAGATCTTCTTCGGGGCGAAAAACGTATAGAAAAGATGCATGAGGAATTAAACAGGACAGAAACGACCTTTAGCATTGCAGCGCCTTCTGTCATGGAACTGTGGACAGGCGCAAATCTCAGCAACCTGCCGCAGAAGGAAAAAGAAAAGATAAATGAACTTATTTCTTCATTTGTAGTCCTGCACCTGAAAGAAAACAGTGCAAAGGAAGCTGGAGATATAGAGTCTGAACTAATCAGAAAAGGCCAGAACATAGAAATAGAGGACATTATGATAGCTGCCATTGCAAAAGTTAACGACGAAAAGCTCGTTACACGTGACGAGCATTATGCAAGAATTCCGGGACTAAAGATGCTGAAATATTGAAACTTTCAAATGAACTGTGCAGTACCGTTGTGTATTGCTACAAGCCTCAGATCGTTGAACGCATCTCCGTTTTCATCGAAATTAATAATGCCTGATGCGCCATTGTATTCTATCTCGTATAATTTTTTCTTAAGATCGTAGTCCATGTTTTCATAGATTATATTGAAAACGTCATAGGAGTTTGCAGCAATCCATGGTATAGAAGGTTTTTTGGCATATTTCTCTTCGAACAATTCCTCGAAATCAACGTATTTGCTATTTTCTACACTTACATCCGTGAGCGGATAGATCAAGCCTTCTGACTCGTTCAAGACGCCTATTAAATTAGGTTTAGAATTCCATGTTGTTGAACCGTATATTTTCTGATTAAGCCCTGACTCGGAAAACTGCCTTAATAACTGAGAACCCTCGAGATTTATGAACATCATCACAGCGGTTACATTCGCATTCTTTATCTTCAGCAAATGCGTCCTGAAGTCTGTTTCGGTGGTTTCATAACTCTCGCTCAAAGCAACTGTGCCGGAAAAATATTTTGAGAAACTTTCTGCATAAGACTTTCCGTAATCGTTGAGTATGTAAAGCACTGCAACTCTTTTGTGACCGTCTGCAGATACTTTTTCCGCAAGTAGTCTGGCTGCCTGGCCGTCTGATGCTGACCTGCGGAATATGAAGTCGCCTGACCTTGAGATATCAGAGGCGGATGATGCAGGTGTAACAAGAACAATCTTGTTTTCTTCCGTTATCGGCGCATGGCCAGTGTTTCAGAAGAGCAGAAACCGCCTATTACAGCCGATACACGATCAACGTCTATCACTTTTGTCAGTGCTGTGACAGCTTTTTTAGGATCGCACTGACTGTCCTCAAATACGACTTCTATGTTTTTACCTGAAGCGGCAAGGTCTATCGATTCTTTTACAGCTTCACCCCAGACAGCGGATTTGCCTGTGAGCGGAACAATAACACCTATTTTCCGTGCGCTTGCCGGCTGGAGGAAAATCATGGAAGATGCAATAATCAGGATAATTACAAGAATAGCTATAAATGCTGTATTTGCTTTTTTCATGTTATCAAACATAATTTTTGAATTAAAGAGATAAAAAGACATCGAACAATATTTTCTCAGGCGTAATCTATGAACCTATTATCAGTTTCTCACATAAACAGCGGCTATGGAAAGAATGACGTGCTTCACGACGTAAGTTTCAATGTAGGCGAAGGAGAGATTGTATCACTGATAGGACCAAACGGCGCAGGCAAATCAACGGCACTGAAGACGGTTTTTGGATTTCTTGAAAACAGGAAGGGCAGAATAGTGTTCAGCGGCAAGGATATCACAGAATACAGGCCGCACCAGATGCCTAAGCTTGGCATATGCTTTGTTCATCAGGGCCGCCAGGTTTTCAGGAACATGACAGTTGAAGAGAATTTACTTCTGGGAGCGTTTACCGACAAAAAATCAGAAAAGAACATAGAGACAGTATATAGAATGTTCCCTGTACTGAAAGAAAAAAGAAAACAGATTGCATCTACATTGTCAGGTGGCCAGCAGCAGCAATTAGCTATTGGAAGGGCACTGATGCTGAAACCAAAGCTGCTGTTATTAGACGAGCCGTCATTGGGTTTGGATCCGAAGACTGTAAAATTAGTTTTCGACAAGATTAAGAAGATTAACAAAACCGGAACAACCATCTTGCTTGTCGAACAGAACGCAAGGATGGCTTTAGACGTCAGCAATCGTGCGTATGTCTTTGAGACAGGAAAAATAAAACTGGCAGGAACAGGAAAATCATTGCTGAAGAACAAGAATGTTCAGAGGCTTTATCTTGGCGGGTAGAAAGCTATATATATGTATGTGTACATATACACAGATATAGGCGTTTGAAATGGGAACAAAAACAATCAGCATATTAAACGAGGCATACAATGCTTTGGTCAGGGAAAAGGGCAAGACCGAGAGTTTTAGCGATGTCATACTGAAGCTTACGGGAAGAAGGGGGCGTTTTGTCGACTCTCTTGGAAAGTGGAAAATGACGGATAAAGAAGCAAAGGAAATGGAAGAAAGCCTTTCCAAAGCATGGAAAACATGGGGGCGTGGCCACAAATGGACTGTGTAGATTCAGACGCTATCATAGGCATACTCAGGAACGTGCCGGGAGCATCCGAACTCTCCCAAAATCTTGACAGGATTGGCAATGTCGCAACCACTTCCATTAACGCGTATGAGGTTTTATTTGGTGCAAAGAAATCTATAGACGAAAACAAAATATCAGAAGTCAGAAATATCTTGGCAAAGTTCGAAATTCTTCAGTTTGATGAAAAAGTTGCAGAAGAAGCCAGTCGTATACACAATGAGCTGGAAAAACGCGGCGAGCAACTTGACATGCGTGACATGTTCATCGGTTCTATAGCCTTGGCAAACGGCTGCACAATAATTACAAGAAACGTGAAACATTTCTCGAAGATAAAGGGACTTAAAGTAGAGAAATGGTAAATATCAACTTGAGAAGAAAGAACGTTCAGAAACTGTATCTAGGCGGCTAGGATTTATTGAAATCAGGTACTACTCTTAAAAAGATTGCATCAATAATAAAAATATGCGCTATCCAGTGACTGCATTGTTCTTCATTCTGATCATTTCTACCATACTTATTTCCGGATGTACGCAATCGCAAGAAAAAGATACAGTGAAAATAGGAGTAATTTTACCATTAACAGGAGACCTCTCTTTTCTCGGCGAGGAGATGAGAAACGGCATTTCACTGGCGGTTGAAGACATAAATTCAAAGAACGAAAGAAAAATTGAAATAACAATGGAAGACAGCAAGATGGATCCCAAGGAAGGCGTTTCGGCTGTCAATAAACTTACAGATGTAGATGGCGTTAAATATGTTCACGCTTTTGGCACACCTGTAATTTCTGCTGTCCAGCCAATCACAGAAAACAAGAAAATAGTGCTCACGGGCGCATCGATAGCGCCAACAATTCTTGAAAATTCGAATTATACACTAAGAATATTCTATAACCTCGGCCAGTCATTGGACAAATTCACAGAATTTATCAGTCAAAACAATTATACTGAAATAGCAGTTATTTACCAGAGCGGGGAAGCCTGGGAGAGGCAAGTGATAAAACTTGAAGAAAGTGGAATAAAATTCATCAGAAAGGAAAAATTTAACATGGGTGAAAGAGACTTCAGAACCATGCTGCTAAAAATAAAGGATTCAAAGCCAGAATTGATTATACTTCTTGCATACGGTTCACATTTTCCAAGCATATTTCAGCAGCTTGAAGAGTTGAATATGGGAAATATTCCTGTTCTTGGCGGCCTGGATTTCCTTGAAGTGCCCAAAGAAAGCAAAGACCTGTACAAAAACGCCATCTTTACAATACCTTCGTTCAACATATTGCCAGCAGGGAAATCAAAGGAATTTATTCAAGAATATGAAAATAAATTTAGAACTATCCCGACACATCAGGCAGCCTATGCCTATGATACAATTACTTTGCTTTATCTAGGAGCTACAGGCACTGATGGAACCCCGCAGCGCGTGATCGATTACATCAAGAACCTAGGAAGTTATGAGGGAGCCATAGGACATATAGAAATTCTGCCAAACGGCGACACAAAAGGTACTTTATCATTTGCAACTTATAATAATGGAACAATAACTCTATACAAAGGATGATAATATGAAAATAATTATGATACTGTTGTTTATTTCATTAATTTTGGTGAGTGGCTGTATTTCACAGGTGTCAGACAAACAAGCAGCCAAAATAGGAATCATAATTCCGCTGACAGGAGCAAGCTCAGACGCTGGTAATTACGTGAGGCAGGGCATGCTGCTTGGACAAGGCGAGATAAACAACGCCACGAACAGAAAATACAACGTCGAGCTGATACTCGAGGACTCACAGTTCAAGAGCGATCTTGCCGTGAGCGCGATGCAGAAGCTTATGAACCTTGACAGCGTGAAATTCGTCATAGGAGAACTTGGCTCGTCGCAAACCCTGGCACTGGCACCCATAGCAGAAGAAAACAAAATAATACTCATAACTCCCGGTGCCCAGACTACAAAGATAACGGATGCAGGCAACTACATATTCAGGACGCAGATAAATACAAGGCAGGAAGCAGAATTTTTCTCGGGCTTCATAAAGGACAAAGCAGGAAACAAGCCGCTTGCGCTGATAGTGTGGAATACGGACTACGGTATTTCGTATGTGGATGATTACATGAGATTTTACAACGAAACAGGTAGCGTGATAGGGTCAGTGCAGAAATTCGACACGCAGGAAACGGATTTCAGGACAATTCTACTGAAGATAAAGGACAACGGCGAGAGAAACGCTCTTATTGCCGGCAACAGGAAACATATAGGTACAATACTGAAGCAGGCAAGCGAACTGGGGATGAACATTACATTCTTTGCATCTTCCCTGGCAGAAGGCAAGGATATGCTGGACACAGCGGGATCTGCTGCAGAAGGACTGATGTATCCATATCCTTTAGATTCTGAGAGCACTGATACAGTGCAGCAAGAATTTCAGACAAAATACCAGCAACTGTACGGAACAAAGAGCGAGATGTACGGGGCAACCGGTTATGATACATTATATATACTGAGCAACTGCTTCGAGAAAGTAGGCACGGATGTAGAAAAGGTCAAACAGTGTCTTTACGACACGAAGGACTATCGCGGCGCCAGCGGGATTTTGAGCTTCGACAAGAACGGAGACGTGTCGAAGCCATTTATAATAAAAACAATCAGGAACGGCACTTTCATGAAATATGAAGAATGAATCATCTTATAAATTCTACCTGTTTTTCTATAACAGCCCGCGCCGGGAGGCCTCTTATTTTCATGCGCATCCCGCGATGTCCGGTTGTCATTGGAAATAAGATTTCTCTGTCACGTTTCCTGTAGAAACATATTATTTGTTCACCCTGAATTTCGTCGCCAAGATTCCTTAGTATCATTTTATTCTACCCTTTTCTGCAAGCCCTTTGACAACTTCAATTACAAGATCGAAATCCAAATTCAGTGCATCTGCTATATCGCTTGGATAAGCCCTCTTGTTTTGTTTGAGATACTCTATGATTTCCTTTTCTGCCCTTTCCCTGTTTATGTCACGAGTCTCTATTATTTTTATTGATTCGAGTTTTTCCCTTACAGAAGTTCTTACGAAGTCGGCGATATTCATGTAAAACCCTTCTTCCACCAGTTTTCCAATTTCTTCCACTTCTTTTGGACTTAATCGCGCTGAAACAAGATCACTTTCTTTTGGTATTTCTTTTGTTTTCTGCATAGCATCACTATGTCTTCTATTGATGACAAGATTTAAATAGCTATCTATTGACATCAGTTAGGGCTTTGCAACTTTCCATAAAACATCGAAATATTTCCGATAAGAATCAGCAACGGTCTTGCTTCTTACCACAAAGGCCATTGGATCAGGTTACCAGACTATTATAGCAACCTTATCTCCATATATGTATGTTGTTGATGGCGTTGTATATTCATCAGGCAGGAATCTTTTCTGAGTTCACTATAAATAGTTTTCGACCAAATAAAAATTATCGGATACAAAAATCCCTTCATTACAAGCCCGAAATAATGCAAAAGGACAAATTTTCTTGTACTGCATCATTTGGGCCGGTTACTGTACAAAAAGGGATTCGGATACGTGATAAGATGGTTACGGTTGATGAAGCAATAATAGCAAAGATAGTCAAGAATGGGAAGCATTTCGAGATTCTTGTTGATCCTGAACTTGCTTACGAACTGCGGGACGGCAAGTCTGTTTCTATCCAGAAGATGCTGGCTATAAACATAATCTGCACAGATGCAAAGAAAGGAGACAAGGCATCCACGGCAGATATAGAAGCTGCATTTGGCACGACCGATATAGAGAAAATAACTGAACATATCGTAAAGCACGGAGAAATACAATTAACGACAGAATTCCGCCGCAAGAAGGTAGAAGAAAGAAGAAAACAGATAGCTAATCTCATATCAAAAAATGCCGTCAATCCACAGACAAAGATGCCGCACCCTGCTGACAGAATTCTTAACGCAATGGAACAGTCTCATTTTTCTGTAGATCCAATGAAGACAGCAGAACAGCAGATGGACGACGCTGTCAAGGCGATAAAGCAGATCCT
>JACPWH010000253.1 GCA_016197185.1 Ignavibacteriota bacterium | reverse complement strand
TATCTAAAACCAAACATGAACATATTAAATCAATTAAGTCCAATTTTATATTATATATATGTCACAAAAAAATATTACCCAAAAAATTTAAATCAAAGATAAAAATGATCTCCCAATAAAACCTTACCGAAATCCCAACCGAGAGTATCTATTGACAGTGCGGCTACTTTACCCGAAATCGGAATGCTATACAGTCTGTCGCATGGCAGGTTCAACGTGAGCATTGCCTTTAAATCAGTAGAATCTCCAAGAGGTTTGAAGCAAACGTAGAAAACTATGGAATCTTTTGGTGCAAGCGGTTTTTGGGGTGGTTCAGAATCATAAAAATTAACACGCTTGTCTCCTGTGATTTTACCACCGTAGAAAAATATCGTGTCAGTTCCGTAGTTCTTTATAATAACTTTCTCACATATTGAGTCCAGCCAACTTACAGATTGGAAAACTATATTATTTCTCACATCAATTGAAAGGGCGTTGAATATATATTTCAATTGCCTGCCATTCCCAAGCCTGTCACGTGTTTCAATCAAAATAACACCGTCTCGATTGTAGTCGATTGGCTGGGCATTTATTTCGGTACTTACAGAGGAATCAGTAGCATCCTGTATTACCCATTTGAAATTATAAGTACTGTCAGTAATAACTTTAATGCTTTCAAAACCAACTGTTGTATCTGTAATAAGCTCGTTGGAAATAATTTTAAGACGCCCGCAATCGTCTGAGAATTTAAAAACCGGGGGAGTGGAATCTATAATATCTGTTTTATACAATGATAATCCAAGCGGGTATGCGTATGAATCATCAGGACCTACACCATAGACTATACCAGAGAATTTACCGGACTCACTTGTAATACGGTGAACACCGGGTTGCAACGAAATTGTAACAAAATGCAGATTAGATCCTGCTACTACTTGTGTCAAAATATTAGGATTATTTACAGAAACAAGAGTACCGTCAATTTTCAGGGTATTTATAGCTTCAGGCTCGCAAATAACATTCAGGTATTGATAATAAAATTTAGTTATCCAACTCCAATCAGGGTTTGGTTGAATCTGAAACAATGCTCTGGAGATATATTGCTCGATTGGTGGGATAACTACTAATGCCGGATCGAAATCTTGTACTTCATCATAGAAACTGGTAGGTATGTACTGAGCGATTGAAATAGGCTTGTCTGATGTCCAAGTGATGCTCTGATCTACAGGATAAAATTCTACCCAGTCGCCGGGATTAACCAATGTGACAGTTCTCGAAACATTTTTTGCTTGGGCAGTAAAGGTAGTATATGGCTGAATGCAAGCAACCCGGATTAAATCTCCGGCACTATATATTTTTATAGGAGTTGTTGCATATTTTGTACCCCAAATTTTTGTAGGAAGCAACATTTCTACCAGACAATCCTTTGAATCACGCCCCCAATCTCTGGGGTCCAGTATTCCTACCGGAACTGTAGCTCGAACATGTCCTGAAAGTACACCTACCGGCTTATTGCTTCGAACTATTGTTCCTGTTAGATCACCATATCCTAAGCCAAGAGAATCCGAAGACTGAACCAGATAACATTGACCTTTCATAAGGTATATGGAAACGAATTCGTCAGAATCATGCTTGATTGTCTTTACACGAGGTTTAAACTGAACTAACGTTGAATCTTCTGATGACATTACTAAAAATTGACCTGGACGTATTGTTGTATCCTTTTTGTCTTTAGTAGGAGTATATGTGTCATTCGGCATAGACATTATCACATATTCTTTGCCCCAATTCGGAACAGGTAAAGCTGTATAGGCATCGGAAGTGTAAAAATTGCTTGTCATTGCCGATACTGTAATTTCATGGTTGGAAGTTATTTCTATCAATTGTTTGAGTGGAACTTCGGACTTAATCATTTCAAGATCGATAGCATCACGCCTTGAGAAATAAATACTCAAAATTGAATCTCCGCCAAGTTTATAGACTGTTCCCGATGTTTCCCAAGGTAATCGTACTGTTACATCAGTTGGAATTGAAGTAGCTATATAGATATCCAAAAAAACAGGGTCATTAGTATTTCGGTTTATATCCAGCTCGTTTCTCATAAAGCCAATATAGTAGTGATAACCTTCAAAGCTCGAACCTTGAGAGCGAGGTAATATTCTTTCTTCCTGTGCCAGTACGGTACAAGACAAAAGTATATATACTGCGAATAACACATAAACCCTTATCTGTGCTACATTGAGTAGTCTTTTTATCATGGATTCTTATTACTATAATCGACGTGAGTGTTTACCCATACTATATTATGTATTTTTGAACACATAGCCAAGTGTTTATTGCTGCAATAATATTTTACTGTTCAATTTAATTTCCCATTCCGTAATTTGCAGTTCGATAAACGTAATATTGTTTAATATGTATTTAGTTTTTATGTCAATAGAACTTATCCGATGCGGCTGGACAGGTGGACGAGAACTTGACACCATCTACCACGACAGCGAATGGGGTGTTCCTGTTCATGACGACCGCAAACACTTTGAATTTATTATCTTAGATGGCTTCCAAGCGGGACTTAGCTGGGCTACCATTTTAAAAAAACGCGAAAATTTCCGCGAAGCCTTTGATAATTTTGTGCCGGAAATAATTGCCGGTTACAACCAAGAAAAACTTGATGAACTCATGAACAACACAGGCATTATTCGTAATAAACTCAAAATCGCGTCAAGTGTTACTAATGCCCGTTCATTTCTAAAATTACAAAAAGAATTTCAGACGTTTGATAAATACATTTGGCAGTTCACACAAGGCAAAACAATAGTTAATAATTGGAAAACCATGCGTGATATTCCCGCCAGAACTCCTGAATCTGATGCTATGAGTAAGGACTTACTGAAAAATGGCTTCAAATTCGTCGGCTCAACAATATGCTACGCGTATATGCAGGCAGCAGGGATGGTCAATGATCATCTTATTGAGTGTTTCCGATATAAGGAAGTAACCAAGTAATTCAAAAATTTTTGAAAAATCTTTTGGAATGATTCAATCAAGTTCAAATTTTTTTAAGAAATTTCTTTTAGCCTGAAACAAAACGAGAATTCGTCAGTCAGTCTTATAGTATATGTATTCTTTGTTTTGCAGATATACGTATGACCATGACAATTTATCGATACATTTCCATACGTAAACCATTTAGCAAATTCTTAACCAAATTATTTTAAGATGTTAGTTCTGCTCCGACTTGCTCCTTATTTCAAAAGATACAAAGTACGTTTCTTACTCGGAATTTTGTTCGTTACCATATCGAACTACTGCTCTACTGCCATACCTCCGGTAGTTGGCGCAATTATTAACGGTCTTCGCGACCAACACACAAATACCGACTTCATTACAGAAGCAATCATTAAAATCCTTTTACTTACAGGAGGTAGTGGGGTATTCATGATGCTTACCCGTATGACCATTATAGTAGGTTCCCGTTTGATTGAATATGATGTTCGAAACGATTTATTACGTGCAATAGAAAAGCAAAATGTGAGTTTTTTTCACAAATATTCTACCGGTTCATTGATGGCACATGCCACCAACGACATATCAGCCTTGCGTGAATTTATCGGTCCGGCAATTATGTATTCGGCAAATACAATCACAACGTTCATTTTTGCCGTTACTCTTATGGTTCACCTGAATGCATCAATAACTTTTGTTGCTCTTTTTCCTTTGCCAATCATGGCGTATGCAACATACGCAATCGGGAAAAAAGTTCATTTTGCTTTCAAAGATGTTCAGGAACATTTCGGCTCATTGACCTCTCAAGTGCAGGAAGCATTATCCGGTGTTCGGGTTGTACGGGCATATTCCCGCGAGGAGTATGAGCGCATCGGTTTTAATAAAAGCAGTACAGAATATTCTCAAAAAAATCTTCGTTTGGCAAAGATTCAATCAATGACAATGCCTTCTATGATGTTATTGGTGGGGCTTTCAAACGTATTGGTGCTTGGTTACGGCGGTTATCAGGTAATGAAGGGGAAAGCATTGCTGGGTGATTTGTCACAGTTTTTTATATATCTGAATCAACTTATTTGGCCTGTTGCAGCAATCGGTTGGGTAATGAATCTCATCCAACGTGCCTCTGCTTCTACATTACGACTTACGGCTATTCTTAACAGTCAGCCTGAAATAAAAGATAACACAGGAACTGATAATGCAATCCATTCAATCAACGGCGAAATTAATTTTGATAAAGTATCATTCCGATATAGAAGCAGAGATATTCCGGTTCTTGAGGATATAACTCTTCATATCCCAAATGGAACATCTCTCGGAATAGTCGGCGCAACCGGCTCCGGAAAATCTTCTTTTGTTAATCTTATTCCAAGGTTACAGGACGTAACATCAGGAACAATTACCATTGGCGGATATGATATTACCAAAATTCCGATACAAACCCTAAGGAATACAATTGGAATAGTTCAGCAAGAACCTTTTCTGTTTTCACTTTCAATTGCAGACAATATTCGTTTTGGCAAACCTGATGCAACGGAAGAAGAAATAACACGTGCATCACAACGAGCAGCACTCCATGATGATATTGCTACTCTCCAAGATGGTTACAATACCATTGTCGGAGAGCGTGGTATCACTCTCTCAGGTGGTCAGAAACAGCGTACAGCAATAGCAAGAGCATTAGTGAGAGAGCCTAAAATTCTTATTCTTGATGATGCTCTCTCGGCTGTGGATACTTCTACCGAAGAAAAGATTTTGACCGGTCTTACGGAAATAATGAAAGACAGAACCACAATAATCATTGCCCACCGTCTTTCGACAGTTAAAAACTGTGATAAAATCATCGTAATCAATAATGGTTTAATAGCAGAAGAAGGAACACATTCTGAACTTATTCAGTTAGGGAAACTTTATTCCGAAATGTATGAACGTCAATTATTAGAACAAGAAATAGGTGAATACGGACTCAATTGAAATATTCTAACATTATAATTTCCTGTTTTTCAACCCTTGAAAAAAGAAGAAGAGATTGATAATTGTGATTAATCGAAAAAAAGAAACAGATTGAGTGAAAGGTTTTGGGAAATATAATGTCAGAGAGAGAACAGTAAAAGAAGAACATCAATAGAAGTAAAAAAAATCAATCAAATCAGGCAAAAAGCGGGTAAAAAGTGGCAAAATTTGGTTTTTTTTCAATTTTTTTTCAAAAATGCAAATTTATTCTTGTCAAACGGTAATCATTCTGTTAAATTTGGGTAAGGTTAAAATTTAACCTGTATTCGGACTCCCCTCAACGGCTTTTTATGCCGCAAATAGAACAAATTTTTATTTTTTTCTTTCACTTCACGCAGGAGGATTCTCATCACGTTTTGCTGAAGCATCATGTCCTAATTTTGAAACAGGTACTAATAATGGCTATTATTTTGGGCTATCGGGTGAATATCTGTTAGGTGATGTGAAAAACTCCAATTCTTCTGTTATTGCGCGTGTTATCTATGACTATCAGCCTGCTTTCTTCGAAAGACCAGGCGATGATTACCCGTCAAGATTAGCGAATGGAGATACTGTAAGAACTGCTGTTCGACATACCACGGATGTAAAATATACATTGCTCCAATTTGAAGTAATGTATAAATTTAACATCCCGGGAACATTCCTCGGAATTACTGCCGGACCTCAATTCGGTATTCCGATTAGCTCTAATCAAGACCAACGGTATGAGCTTGTATTTAACCAAGAAAATCCCGGAGTGAGTTTCCTCGACACAGATTTAAAAACACTTGTACCGGAAGAAAAATGGACAGAAGGTTTTGCGCCAAGATTTACTGATCAGTACCGCACTTCCATTCAATTATATGACGGTGAAGTTATTCATGCAAATTCATTCCGTGCTGCTATCAAAATTGGATTGCAATACGAAATCCTCCTCGGTCGTGCTGTACTTGTTCCATGTGCATATTATAACTTAGGTATCACAAGAATCAATACAGATGATGCTTGGCGTGTAAATGCAATTCAATTTGGAGCGGATTTGCGATTCGCATTCTAAGTTAAAATAGATTGTCACATAGTCGTAAGCGTTCGTTTTTTGTAGAGCGAACGCTTTTTTTTTGATTGAAAGGATTAGAAATGGAAAATCTTTGGTCGCCATGGCGTTCACAGTATATCGAATCTTTTGATAAACCAAATTCAGAGCACGAGGAGTGTTTCTTATGTTCGGGTTCGTCAGCAATTGATGAAGACGAACCGCGCCTTATTGTTGCACGCAGGGAATTATGTTTTGTAGTAATGAACCGGTTCCCCTATAATAGCGGGCATATTTTGGTTGCTCCTCATCGTCATATCGGTGAATTGCCCCTTCTGACAACGCTTGAAAGAACAGAGATAATGGAAACTGTTAATATTTCTTGTGAAGTCCTTACAGAAATTTACCGTCCTCATGGCATCAATATAGGTGCAAATATTGGCAGGGCAGCAGGTGCGGGAGTCCCGGGACATATTCATTTCCATCTTGTTCCTCGCTGGAATGGAGATACGAATTTTATGCCCCTTATAGCAGAAGTAAAAGTAATTTCTGAGTCAATGGAACGGGCATATCATCAATTGAAAGAAAACTTTGGGAAAAAGTTTTCATAAAATTAGAAAAATTTGAAACCATACAGGCAATTAGCACCTTTCCTTTCTCATATTGCTGTTTTTGCAGTAAGCTCCTAATTCATTCCTGCAAACCTACAATTTCATTTTTACCCTAACTTTAGCTTGTTTGGGAATGTAACTACTATTTTTCCGAATATACAATCCTACCCGGGGTCACCTCGAATCATATCGTTCGTTTTAAAACGATTTCATGATAAACATACGAGCTCAAAAAAATAAAGTTTATTTTGACTTGTAAAGATTATTGCTGAAACAAAACGGATATCCTGCAGTCAGTCTCAATAGTAATATACTCATAAAAATAACCATAAATTCATGTGGAAACCGTAAGCCAAGAACAATCTCCACATGAACTCTCCACTTTTTAAAAAGAACTCTTATGCTGTGATGAATTCAACCATCCC
>JACPWH010000252.1 GCA_016197185.1 Ignavibacteriota bacterium | reverse complement strand
GGTTTTTCACGTGAGGCGAATTACAGCAAAGCGCAATCAACTGTTTCATCGCTTGAATTTACAACCGAATCGGTATCACTCCAAACCAAGTCCTTAATTTGGCAACAATTTATTGATGTTTTGAAAAACGGACAGATCGTTAAAGCCCGGAGAGAGAATTTGGAATTGGGAACCAATGAGTTAAAAAGAGCAAAAGCACGGCAAGAAGCAGGAGTAACTGCTATCGGTACAGTTTATGCTCAGGAAGCTGACAACGGTTCACGTGAATTGGAATTGGTGCAATCAGAGAATCAAATGAATCTTTCGAAGGCTACTTTATTAACAACTATGGGATTAAATCCTGCTCAAAGTACTGAATTTACCGAGTCAAGTTTGGCAGAAAATGTAACTGATAAAGAAATTGCATCATTTCGAGGTGATGTGGGGAGTATTGATGCAGCTATTAGCCATGCAATGGAAAAACGTCCTGATTTCGCAGCCGCTAAACTAAGAATCAAAGCATCCGAATCAGGTTTGGAAGCGTCGAAAAGCGGATACTACCCTACACTTTCGGCTAACGGAGGTTGGGCATGGCAAAATACACAATTTGATAATTTTAGTAAGTTCGGCAGTTCCACCGTCGGTTTGAATCTGCGTGTCCCCATTTTTGAAAATTTCAATACGAATACACAGATTCAATATGCAAAACTTGAATTGACACAACGCGAAATCGAACAAGCTCAGCTTGAACAAACATTAAAATCTCAAATTCAATCTGCTTTTTTGAATCTTACCTCAGCTGAGAAACAACTGGAAATTACATCTCGTGTTATCCGCTCCGCCCAGCAAAACTACAACAGTGCACAAGAGCGATTTAATGTAGGTGCTGCAAGCGTGACCGATTATCTTACAGCCAACACCCAACTTATCAACTCCAAAATCAATCGTATCTCAGCGGTCTATAATTACTTCCAGGCACAAGCGCAGATGCGGTATGCACTCGGCGATCTGTAATTAACAAATAAAGAAATACTCTTAATATCATTGTTTTACAAAGGTTTGTCATGGCTAAGAAAAAATCAAAATCAAAGATGATAACGCTTATTTTATTAGGTGTTGTGGTTGTCGGTGGGGGAATTGCTGCTTATATTGCATCGAAACGTGACCAGGGAATTTCTGTTACCGTTGAGAAGGTTCAGCGTCGATCGATTACCCAAATAGTATCGGCTATTGGAAAAATTCAACCTGAAACGGAAGTGAAAATATCATCTGAAGCAAGTGGTGAGGTTATCTACCTCGGCGCAGAAGATGGCGATACAGTAAAGAGTGGGCAAGCACTTGTGCGGATTAAACCGGATTTGATCGAGACACAACTTGAACAGTATGAAGCTGCCTCTAATTCAGCAAAGGTTTCGATTGATGCCGTGAAAGCAGAGGTAGTTCGCACAGAAGCTGATCTAAAACGTATCTCAGAACTCTACAAAAAAGAGTTTGCTTCACGCGATGAATTTGACCGGGCTCAATCCGCGTTCGAACAAGCCCAATCTCGTTATCAATCTTCGTTATCTGAATATACTCGCGCATTATCCGCACTCAAACAGGTGAAAGTACAGGCAACACGCACATTGATTTTTGCTCCGATGAACGGGGTTGTTACTTCACGTACTGTTGAACTCGGTGAAAAAGTACTTGGAACTTCGCAAATGCAAGGTACTGAAATGATGCGGATAGCTGACCTTTCTGTAATGAATGCTCTTGTCGATGTAGATGAAAACGATATTGTAAACGTGAAAAACGGTGATACTGCACGTATCACGGTAGATGCAGTACCTGACCATACTATCACAGGGGTGGTAATTGCTATCGCACACTCGGCAAAGGTGAATAAAATGGGAACCCAAGACGAAGTGACTAACTTTGAAGTGAAAATACGTATCATTGACCCTGAAGCAAAACTTCGTCCCGGAATGAGCTGTAATGTGGATATTGAAACCGAAACCCACCGTGATGTTTTATCAGTACCTTTGCAAGCAGTTACAGTTAGAGATTCAGTAGCCAATGCTACTCCTGATGTAGTGCAGAACGGTATCCGCAAAACAGATGATGAAAAGATTAAGCGCGTAGTGAAACATCCGCCGTCGGTTGTATTCCTGAACGACAAATTGAAAGCGAAAATGGTGAAAGTTGAAACAGGATTAAGCGACAGAGGGTATATCGAAATAAAAAGCGGTCTTGAAGAAAAAACCGAAATTATCAGTGGAAGTTTTCAAGCTGTAAGTAGGGATTTAAAGGACGGCTCGCTTATAAAAATTGACACTATCGGTAAGTCGAAATGGAAAAAGAACTAAGTCCTTAATTCATCTATATTCTTTCGTAAATATCTAATCAGAAATAAACGTACAATGAACACACCGATTATCAATATTGAACATATTGCCCGTGTATATGATATGGGAGGCGAAAAGGTTCATGCCTTGCGTGATGTCTCACTCAATATTTACCCTAATGAATATATTGCGATTATGGGTCCCTCCGGTTCGGGTAAATCGACGATGATGAATATTCTGGGATGTCTTGATACTCCCAGTTCGGGGATATATAATTTCAAAGGACTGGATGTAAAGGAGATGGATGATAATGATCTGGCGGAAATCCGTAATCGTGAAATAGGATTTGTATTCCAAACATTCAATCTTTTGCCAAGGGCTTCCGCTCTTAAAAATGTCGAGTTGCCGCTTGTTTATTCCGGTGTCTCACGCTCCGAACGACGAGACAGAGCGATAAAGACATTAGAAGAGGTGGGATTGGGAGATAGAATGCAACACAAACCGAACGAACTGTCGGGTGGTCAGCGTCAGCGCGTTGCAATTGCCCGTGCACTTGTTACCAAGCCTTCAATTATTCTAGCCGATGAACCGACAGGAAATCTCGATTCCAAAACAGGAGTTGAAATTATGCGTCTTTTTCAGGAATTGTGGAAACGCGGTAATACTATTATTGTCGTTACACATGAAGAAGATATTGCGAGACACGCCCATAGAATTGTCAGAATTCGTGACGGCAAAGTAGAATCCGATACTACCAATCCTCAGTCGGCTATTGCTTAAATCTGGAGAATAAGTCACATGAAAATAAGCGAATTTTTTGAAACGACACGTATCTCGTTCGAAGCACTCAGTTCCAACAAAATGCGTTCCTTCCTTACAACTCTCGGCGTTGTAATCGGGATATTTTTTGTTGTGTTGATGGGATGGGCAATTAATGGTTTGGATTCTACATTGGACAAAACTTTTAATGCTATCGGAACAGATATGCTGTATGTGGATAAATGGAACTGGGCAGGCGGCAGAAACTGGCGGAATGTGGAAGCACGAAAAGACATTACGTATGCCCAAGCATTGGAATTCTGCAAAAGGATAAAAAGTGCAGAAGTAGTAATGCCTCAGGGCAGAGCATGGGGGAGACAAGTGCAATTCAAAAACCAACTTTTGAACGGGATTACCATCATGGGCGTTCCGCATCAATATGCTCTCACTCCTTCGGGAAATGTATTTCAGGGAAGGTTTTTTTCTCAGTTTGAGGATATGAATAGTGCTGATGTAGCAGTCATTGGATATAATGTTGCTATCAATCTTTTTCCAGACAGCAATTCACTTGGCAAAACCATAAAAATTGCAGGACGAAGTTTTACGATTATCGGAGTAATAGAAAAGCGCGGGACGTTTATCACCGATTTTATGGATAATCAATGTTATATCCCTCTCTCGTCTTTCTTTGGGATATTCGGTACAACAGGAAGAAGCATTTCGATTGCCATCAAAGCAGGTTCTGAGGAGCAATTGGATGAAGTGCGTTCTGAGGCAGTGGGAATTATGCGTGCAGTTCGTAACACACCGCCCGGAGCGGAAGACGATTTTGCAATCAATGAATCTCAAGCATTTCGCGAAGAATCCAAAACTATGAGAATTGCCGTATATGGAATAGGGTTAGGCCTCACAGCACTTTCGTTTATAGTGGGAATGATCGGGATAATGAATATAATGTTTGTGACGGTAACAGAGCGTACTAAAGAAATAGGCATACGGAAAGCATTGGGTGCTACACGTACTTCTATTCTTATTCAATTCCTTACCGAAGCGGCAGCACTTTGTTTTACAGGAGCGGTAATTGCTTTTGTAATTTGTTCCATAGCCATTTACGCTACGGTTAAAATATTCGATTTGGCTTTCCCACCGTATATTCCTCCTGCACTGCTTTTGATTGCTACGGTAGTATCAATTCTTGTAGGGATTATCGCCGGGCTTATTCCTGCTATGCGAGCATCAAGGATGAATACTGTAGATGCACTGCGATATGAGTAGATCATAATTATTGAGATAATGTTAATTGTTCGGGCATATTGAATAGGCCCGAAACTCGCTGTTTTCAAGGTAAGTATTTATGGGCGTATTCAATACGCCCCCTACGAAACCCGATTCTGATAATTCTTGTTTAGCTGACAGTTCGATTAAGATTTTCTCTCTAACAATTATCCTGAAAAATCATGAATATCGCTGAAAGTATTCTTCTTGCTCTTGATGCCGTTCGCGCACATAAACTCCGTTCAATACTCACTCTATTGAGTATTGCAATCGGTATTTTTGCGATTATTGGCTCGGGAACTGCTGTTACTTCGCTCAATAATACAATGAGCGGTAAACTTGCCGAGTTAGGCGAAAACAATTTTTACGTTACCAAAGCACCGATGATTCAAACACATGATTCATGGCGTAAATACCGAAAACGTAAGCCTGTAACATACTATCAGGCGAAAGAGCTTCAAAAAAGAATGACCATTACAGACATCGTAAGTGTCTATAATGTATCAGGGGGATATACAATCAAATGGGGAAATTATTCAACAGATCCTGATGTTATGCTGGTCGGAGCAAATGAGTATTATCTTTCGACTGCAAATACAGATATTGAATCCGGCAATCCATTCAGCTCTGAAGACATCAGCATGAATAGATTTAATGCAATTATTGGGAATGATGTAGCTATTAAACTATTTCCTGGTACAGATCCCGTGGGGCAGCAAATTCGAATTAAAAATCAACAATTTACCGTAGTTGGGCTTTTAGAAGCCAAAGGATCGATGATGGGGCAAAGTCAGGACAATTTAGTGATTATTCCAATTGGAAATTTCATGCGCTATTATTCTGATGAATGGGAACAGTCGGTTAATATTATTGTTCGTCCGCCATCGAAAGATGCAATTGCTCCGGCAATGGACGAGACAATCGGGATTCTACGCAGTATCCGAAATTGCAAGCCATGGGAAGAAAACAGTTTTGAAATTCAAACCAATGAATCACTTACTCAACAGTTTTCATCGTTCACGCAATATCTTGATTTGTTTGGTCTTATTTCGGGTGGGATTGCACTTTTGGCTGCAGGTGTTGGTATTATGAACATTATGCTTGTTTCAGTAAAAGAACGTACACGTGAAATCGGCTTACGGAAAGCAGTCGGCGCAAAAAGCAATTGGATATTATTGCAATTTGTTATCGAAGCAATCACACTTTGCCAACTTGGAGGAATTATCGGCATCATACTTGGTTTTGCGGGCGGGTGGGCTTTGAGCAATTCC
>JACPWH010000251.1 GCA_016197185.1 Ignavibacteriota bacterium | reverse complement strand
GAATTGATGCTCTGTGAAGTATTGGAATGTAGCAGGGTTCAATTGTACATGAATTATGAAAAGCCCCTTTCTTCGAGTGAACTCGACAAATTGCGGTTGATGACAACAAGAAGGGCACAAAGAGAACCATTGCAGTATATTATTGGGAGAACTGAATTTTACGGATTACCTTTTTTTGTGGACTCCTCTGTATTAATTCCTCGTCCTGAAACGGAAATACTTGTTGAACAAGTTATAAAAAGTGTAGAAGGAAATGAAAGCGAAAATCTTTCAATTTTAGATATCGGAACAGGCTCGGGTTGTATTGCGGTAACTCTTGCAAAGAAGCAACCAAGTTGCAGAGTTGTAGGTATTGATATATCACCGGGTGCATTGGAAGTAGCACGTCGGAATGCAGATGTTAATGAAGTGAATGTCGAATTTATACGCCGTGATGTCCTGAAAGAAATGAAGGTTAAGCAGCCATTCGATATTATAGTTTCTAATCCGCCGTATATTTCTATATCCGAAATGAAGGAGATTGAACCGGAACTATTTCAGCACGAACCGCATATCGCTTTAACAGATAACGGAGACGGTTTAGAGTTTTACAGACGTTTCGCAGAACTATTCAAGGATATTCTTGCCTCTGATGGTGAGTTTTTTGTTGAATTTGGATATGGGCAATCAAACCAAGTACATGAATTATTCAGTAAAAATTTCGATTGTATTATTTATAATGATTTAGCAGATATTCCTCGTGTAATATATGGTAAACATAAGCGTAGTATTATCGAAACGTAATGTTTAGTAAATTGAAAAAACAGTAATTTTGAATCTTGCGAAATATATATCTGAAAGGTAAACACATTAGATGGAACGGGTTAATTACTCAACAGGAGCACAGTGGGAAGCAATTGTCGGCTATTCGCGGGCTGTACGTGTCGGAAATGTTATTCATGTAGCAGGAACTACTGCCGTAGGAGAAAATGGTGAGGTAATTGAACCTGATAACAGCTACCTGCAAACGAAATATATACTTGAAAAAATTAAAAAATCGATTGAGCACTTAGGCGGAAGAATGGAAGATGTAGTAAGAACACGAATGTTTGTAGTTAATATTCAGGATTGGGAGCAAATCGGGCGTGCTCACGGAGAATTTTTCAGGGATATTCGACCGGTTGCAACGATGGTAGAAGTAAAAGGATTAATTTCACCGTTATTACTAATAGAGATAGAAGCAGAGGCGATTCTGCTTGATTAGATAATAGAAAAATGTAACTTAATACCTCTATAGAGTGTCTGTAGGTATATGATGAATATCAAAAAATCATTGCAATACGACACCAAAAGGAATAAGTTGCATTTAGTTTTTGAAAATTTTAGTAGATTTGACAAAGCAAAATCATAAGAATGTTCCATAGGAGTAAAAATGTCTCAAATTAGAAAAGAAGAAAAAGCAGGAATTATTGTTCTCCATCTGCGTGGACAGTTTATCGGTGGGGAAGAAACAGACGAACTTCGTCAGTCATTAACAGAAGCAGCAGAACTTCAGCAATCCAAGTTGATTGTCAATCTTGAAAATGTATCGTACCTGAACTCAACTGCCTTAGGAGTTTTGATTTCTGCACATACAAATTTTGTAAAGCGAGACGGCAAAATAGCTCTTTGCAATGTAAGCAAATCAATTGAAAACATATTTGTGATTACTAAACTCACGCTTGTATTCTCAATTTATTCGACATTGGATGAAGCAATTAAACAACTTAGTTAATATGGTAATCTGAGAGAGCGGTATATCGGTTTAAATTAGCAATTTTTATTATATTTATTTTATTATACTTACAAGGGTTTATATGAAAAATCTGTTCAATTCAATAGTGATTGTGATAGCATTGGCTGTTTCGGGTATGATTTGGTGGTTCTGGTTAGGTAATCCTGCGAATTTCAAAGATGGTTTGATGCGCCACGATCCAATTAATACTTACGGTACAATCCATACAGGAGGACCTCTTGTAGCTGTACTTATCGGCTTGTTCCTAATTGCACTTACTTTTATTGTTGAACGCTTTCTTTCAATTAAAAAAGCAAACGGTAACGGTGATTTATCAATGTTTATCAAATCTGTTTCTTCTAATCTTGCCAGTGGAAATATTACTGCAGCTCTTTCAGAATGCGAAAAACAACGCGGTTCACTTTCAAATATCGTTCGTTCAGGTTTAGAGCGTTTTCAACAAGTTGCTGATGACAATGAATATGATGCAGAAAAGAAAATTGCAGAAGTACAGCGTTCGATTGATGAAGCCGTAAATCTTGAAACACCATTACTCGAAAGAAATCTGGTTATTATCTCTACAATTTCTTCAATTGCAACGATGATTGGTCTTTTGGGAACAACTCTTGGTATGATTAGGGCATTCGCTGCACTTGGAGCAAGCGGTGGAGCGGTATCAGCACAAGCACTTTCTATCGGTATTTCCGAAGCATTGTATAATACTGCATTTGGTTTGGCTGCTGCAATCATGTCAATTGTTTTTTATAATCTTTTGACAACGAAAGTTGATAATTTCGTCTATATGATTGACGAAGCGATACTTAGTGTTATGGAAATCCTTACAATCAAGGTTAAGAAGTAATTTTTGTCATTATGTTATTCGGTAACTGTTCATTGATTAATCAATGAATAAGATACCATCAATAAGGAGAACACTATGTCAAAAGTGAAAATGAAGCGGACGGGATTTGTGCTCGACATGACTCCGCTTGTGGATATTGCATTTCTGCTGCTAACTTTTTTTATGTTTACGGCAAAATTCAAATCCGAAGCGGAAAGTGAGCAAAAATTCCAAATCAAGCGTCCTAAAGCATCAGCCGATACATCAAAAATTCCTGATAAGGATTTGGCTATTATTAAGATAGCAATTGACTCCGCTAATATAGGAGATACTTCCTATTATTACGAAATGACGAATGAAAAGGATAGAGCTGCAGTATATAATAATGCCAAAGGAATTGATGACAGTCAACGAGGCAAAATGCAGATTAAGGCTACTCTTGCAAATCTTGAAGAATTAGTAGGAGAGTCACGAATTCAAAATCCAAAAACCAAATTTGCAATTGATGCTGATAAACGTATTAGATTCAAATGGCTGAACGATTGTATGGAAGTAATGCGGAAGAAAAGAGCAACTGCTTTCAATTTGGTGACTGACAAAAAACAAGGTATGTAATTTCCTTTCAATAGAAAAGTTATTACGGAAAACCTTTCAGTAAGTTGAAAAAATAACCAAAAAATTAAATCTCGGAGGAATATATGGCTGGTGGTGGAACCCTCGGTGCTGGGCGTGAACGTGCTAAACGCGGCAAGCCCTCAAAACGAAAAAAGAAAAAACGCGTTGGTTTTGTGTTGGATATGACTCCGCTTGTGGATATTGCTTTCTTGTTGCTTACATTCTTTATGTTTACAACAACAATGACAACACCACAAATTATGCAGATGTTTATACCTCCACAAACTGACGATGTTAAAGTAAAATGTTCTGAACTCTTTACGTTACGAGTTCGAGGTGATGGGAAAGTATTTTACAATCCTTGTGAAGATGCTCCTCAATACGTTCAAATGAAAGACCTTAAGAAGCTAATGTTTGATGCTAATCTCAAACTTAAAAATAAGTTGATTACAGTACTTAAAATTGATGATAACGTTGCATATGATGTAGTAATAAGGGTTCTGGACGAACTCAACTTGGTTGAGGGAGACCTTGTTCCTGCATTTCAAAAAGAAAACTTGCCAAGAGAGAGAAGATTTACGATTGCCCCCATGACTGAAAAAGATTTAGAGGAGATAAAACCATTATGAGCACTGTAAGTTTAGCACTCACATCCAAAAGCTATGGTGCTTTCGAGATGAAGGAATACATCCGAAAGTCAACCGTGAAGGCTGTAATAATTACAATGTCATTGTTGTTGTTATTACTTCTAATTTATGTTGTAGTAAAAGTAGTTGCACGTCCAACTCTGAAAATTACGGCACCGATTACGAAGATGAAACTTGAAAATCTGCCTCCTCCTCCGGTTGATAATGCTCCTCCTCCACCCCCGCCTCCTCCTGAAGTTTTTACAGGTCCGGCGGCACGTGCAGGTAATCCCGTTCCGGTACCGGATGCTGAAATAGCTCCTGATGTAAAGGACTTCGCAAAGAATGATGAAGTGGCAAGAGCAAGTGCAGAGGGTGGTGACGGTCAAGATTTCGGCGGTTTTGCATCGAATGTGAAAGTTGACCAGCCTATTGATGTGAAGAAAGAAGAAGAACCGAATCTTGATGACTTTATTGCAACAGAAAAAGACCCTGAGCCGAATTATGCTCAGCTCCAAAAAAATATAGTCTATCCCGAAATGGCACGTAGAGCAGGATTAGAAGGTAAGGTTATTATCCGTGTGCTTGTGGGTAAGGACGGAAAACCAAAACCGGGCAAAGTCCGGGTAGAAGATTCATCGAATGAACTCTTTAATCAAGCTGCTTTAGATGCCATTATGAAAACGAACTTTACCCCGGCTATCCAAAATGGACAGCCGATTGAAGTTCCGGTAACAGTGCCGATCGTCTTCCGTTTGAGATAAGTTTGTTTCGATTTTGAAATGATGGTTCGATTCTTATATTGAAATTTAACATAGATATATTTTTATCCTATAGTTGATGTTTCATTTTTTTGAGGATTATCGCCATGAAAACTGTACAGGTTACACCCGCTGCCAAAAGCTATGGAGCTTTTGAGATGAAGGAATATATCGGGAAATCTACACTCAAGTCGTTTGGTATGACAATGGGGTTGATGGTATTGATACCGTTGGTGTTTCTAGCAACAAAAGCGTCTATTAATCCAACACCTCCATATGTTCAACCTCCAACATACGTTATTCTTAAACCTCAAGCTACACATGAAATTAAGAAAAAGGTTGATAAAGTAATCACATCGACTGGATGTAAAGGATTTAAGCATGAGAAAATAAAAGGTTATGTACCTATTCCTGTTAAAGATACTTTACAACCTCAAGTAATTGGTAAAGTTACAGAACAGGTAAATAATCCTGTCTATCATAATGGGGGGAGAAATACAAAAGATATTCCTCCCACAGCAGAAGTAACTAAACCTTCTGAAATTGAAGTAATTGATGATGATACTGTAATTGAAACTGAAAGTGACCCAATTCTTGACTATGCACAACTTCAATCAAATTTGGTTTACCCTGAAATGGCTAAGCGTATAGATATTGAAGGTAAAGTATTAGTACGAGTTGTTGTGGGTAAAGATGGAAAACCGGTTTCAGGAAGAATAAGGATTTTAGAATCTACTAATGAATTATTCAACCAGACTGCAATTGATGCTGTTATGAAATCATCTTTTACTCCGGCTATACAAAACAAACAACCGATAGAAGTCCCGGTTACAGTTCCGATTGTATTCCGTTTACGTTAAAAAGTTATATAGTTTGAAGAAATTTATTATACGCTGTTTCCGCAACATACAATCAATAGAGCGGGACAGCGTTTTTTATTCTACACAGAAGTGATTATTCTAATTCTCAATTATATCGTTCGCAGTATAACAATCCTGATGGGTTTGGTTCTGTTATTTTACCCCTTCCCGGGATTCCAAGCTGACCCGACATTCGTGAAAACAATGGGGGCAGTAGTAACTGCATTTGGAATTATTCGATTGATATTATTTATACGCCAAGTGAAGATCAAGCGTTTACTCGAAGAAATGGAGTAACAAAATGATGAAGAATATTAAACTTATGATAGCTCTCGCTGCAATTTCAATTATGATTGTAAGTTGCGACGATAAGCCTAAACCCGGTACAATTCAAGATACTGAAACAGTTCGTGCCGGAAAAGCTGAAATCCTTTGTGATGAAAGTATATTTGAGCTTATTAAAAATATCAAACCGGTTTATGATACAGCTTTTCCTGATGCTAAAATCACATTAAAACCAGTCTCAGCCCGTGAAGCAATGGCACAGTTCTTTGCAGTGAAGTCAAGAGGAATAATACTGGCTCGCGACTATATGCGTGATGAAGACTCTGCACTCAAAGCAAATAAACATGAGCCTCATCCACATTTTTTGATTGCGAAAGATGCCCTTGTGTTTTTTGTGAAAAAGAGTTTTCCATTGGATACTATTTCAAAAAACCAGCTACAAGAAGTATTGTTAAATCCTAAGCAAACATTTAAGAGTTATTTTCCAATTCTTATTGAAGAACCTTCCTTGATTATGTCATCTGAACAATCATCATCGTATGCAAATATTCTTAGACTTATCACCAACAATCATTTACACAAACATTCGTATATTGCAGTCGAATCTCCTGATTCTATAAAATTAAGAGTAAAATCGGAAAACGCAATCGGTGTTGGGTATCTATCGCAAATTATTAAAGATACATCACTTAAAGCATTGATGGTAGGGTATGAAGACTCAACCGGCGAACATGTATATCCAAAGCCGGTCCATCAATCTTACATGGTGATGGAAAAATACCCGTTTGTAGTTCCGATTTACGGTTTCATTCAAGAAGAAAGG
>JACPWH010000224.1 GCA_016197185.1 Ignavibacteriota bacterium | reverse complement strand
GGAACTCCATGAAGCGATAGGTAACGCAAGAGGAATTCAAATGTCGCTTGGTAATATCGGTACGCTATTCGCCTCACTTGGTGATGTTGAACGCGGATTGGAGTATTTCGAGAGAGCATTGGCAATTGCAATTGAAACAAGTAATACCGAAGATTCGGGCAGTCATTTATGTAATATTGGGAATGTCTATCGGAAACTTGAAGATTATCCCCGGGCATTGGAGTATTTTCACCGAGCATTGACCATTTTCGAGAAAGCGGGGGATCGAAGGAGAACCTCGGCATTATTGGGAAATATTGGAACTGTTTGCTTCTATTGTGGTGATTTTGATGAGGCACTTCGATATGTAAAAAATGCTTTGCAAGTTGCAGAAGAATTAGGGGACACCTATGGAATTGCATTGTGGCGTACCAATATAGGTGAACTCTACTCTACTCAAAGCTGGCATCAATTCAATCTAAAAAAAGCTGAAGAATATTTACTCGGTGTACTCGTTGTTCAAGAAAAAGCGGGTGCAATGGTTGATCAATATTGGATTCATAAAATACTTGGGAATGTTTATAAGCAACAAGAACGATGGAAAGATGCGTTTTACCATAGTGAGAAATTCCATGAGTTGAAAGATGAATATCATAATATCAGTACTGTAAAAAGTGTAACCGACTCGGACTCAAAACGAAAAATAGCTATCATTAGCAAAGAAAAGGAGATTACCGATGCTAAAAATGCAGAGTTGGAAATTGCAAATAAACTCAAGACTAAATTGCTCGGCATAGCGGCTCACGACTTAAAAAATCCGCTTGGAAATATTATTGGATTCGTGAAAATGCTGCTTGAGGAAACCCCAACCGAGAGTGAACACCACGAGATGTTAACAATGATAAATGAATCATCTCAGAATATGCTTAAATTGATTGGGGACTTACTGGAATCATCTGCTGCGGAAATCGGAGCAATGACGCTCGAACTTGATACAATTGATGCAGCCGAAATACTTCGCACTGTTATTTATTCTAATATTTCTTCAGCTCAAGTTAAGAAACAGCGTATCGAAAGTACGATTGAAAATCTAAATATTATTGCAGATTCAAAACGACTCCGTCAGGTAGTGGAAAACCTCGTCGGCAATGCCATTAAATACTCTCATTCAGACAAAAATATTACCATAAGGTTGTTTCGCAATAATACCAATGCCAGAATCGAAGTTCAAGATGAAGGGCAAGGATTGACACAAGATGATTTGAGTAAACTCTTCGGGCAATTCCAAAGGTTATCTGCACAGCCGACCGGAGGTGAAACTGCAACAGGCTTGGGACTGTCTATTGTAAAGCAAATTGTGGAATTGCATGGAGGGCGAATTTGGGCGGAGAGTGAAGGCAAGAATAAAGGGGCGACGTTTATAGTTGAATTGCCGTTGGCTGATTAATTCATTCCCTTTCATATCGGTTACAACAATCGATATGACGAGGAAATAATATATGACAAAAACAAAACTATCTATAGGATTAAAACCTCAACAAGTTCATCCATGAAAAAACTCTCTCACGCAGAAATCCTGTCCAACCGCCTCACACCAGAAATTGCACTCGCGAACAAACGCCATCCTGTTACGCTTGTTTTAGATAATATTCGCAGTTTGTATAATGTCGGCTCAATATTCAGAACTGCCGATGCTGCTCTCGTTTCCGAAATAATATTATGTGGCTATACACCTGCTCCTCCTCGTATGGAAATAGAGAAAACTGCACTCGGTGCTGTTGATACTGTTCCCTGGCAGTATCAATCAAGCGCAATAAGTGCAATTCTCGAGTTAAGGCAAAAAGGAGTGAAGGTATTTGCCGTAGAAATTACCGATTCAAGTAGGAGCTATGGCAATCTTACGACAGATGACTACCCGATTGCTTTAGTACTTGGGAATGAACTTGTCGGTATAGATACTGAAGTGCTTGCAATATGTGAAGGCGCACTTGAAATACCGATGTATGGAGTAAAGCATTCTTTAAACGTGAGCGTCGCAACAGGGATTGTTGTGTTTGAAGCTGTGAAGATATGGAAGAATATGAAGAGAAAGTAAATACCTTATTTTCATAATGCCTTTTCTGAACAACAGAAGCTCGTTTTTACAGAGGAAATCTCATTGGATAAAAACCTTCAATAACTACATGAAAAACTGAACGATAGCATCAGCAAAAATATCTACATTCACCTTTTCAAGAGGGTGTGGAGTATTGGGGAATACTTGCAATTCACCATTTGGCAGTGCTTTGTACGCCTCAACTGTTTCTTCGATTGATACCATTGCGTCCCTGTCACCGAGACCAATTCGCACACGGTTTTGAACTCCTGATAAAACCGAAGAGGAGAGGACAGGATTATCACCTAAGTGAATCATCATTTCGCGGGTTGCATTAAGGTTTTCCCTCCATTCTTCCCCATGAAGAGATTGGAGAAACTGAGCATATTTCGGTACTTTCAGTTCTATCTTCTCGGCATCCAGAAAGCCGGCTTCCTTAGCTGAAGTTTCGGGATCCCATCTGAATTTGGTAGCTAATGTGAATATTCTATTTACACGCTCCGGCATTAGTGACGCAAGGTGAAGAGCTACATAACCGCCCATACTGTATCCTATGATGTCGCATTTATCAATGGAACTCTTATCAAGATAGTGAATTACATTTTCAGCAAAGTATTCTATTCTGAATGGATTCACCGACAATGAACTTCTGCTGCCATGCCCTTCAAAATCAAGGGTATGAATATCGAATTTATCCGAAAGAATTGTTGCGAGGTTTGCAAATTGGGTGCTTGCGCCGAGCGCACCGTGAAGTAGAACGAGAGGTAGCATTGTTAAGATTTATAGTAAAGAATGAATAGTATTCCTGCAAAAATAACAAAAGGATAGAGTAAGAAAAAAACAGATGAAAAATAAGGTATCTAAACCAACACACATTACCACTATAATCCATTTGGCATAGTAATTGATGAAACCTCATTACATTCAAAATGTAACAATAACCGTGAGTAAAATAATATGATTAACAACATACCAAAACAAATCATACTTCGAATGACAGGCGGAGTAATTGTGGTATTTTTACTTGCCCAAGTGATGTTTGCTGCAGAACCGATGGTAAAACTTCCACCTCTCCCCTCAAAAGCGGAGATGGAAAAATATGAGGACAACGAAGAAATGTATGCCTCTCTCCTCTTGGAATATTATACAACTGCTGCAACTCTTGATGCTCAATTGAAATATTGGGAAATAAAGCCTATTGTAACAGTACCGATACCAACATTGGAAGAAATTACTTCTCAGGAAGCAAAGACCCTCAAGAAATTCCATAACGTTGCATTTAAGTTGCAGCTTCAAATTGAATCTCTGCCCGAAGAGCAAGTTCATGCGGAACTTTATAATGTCCAAAAGCGTCTTCAAGAGGAGAAGCGTAAGAGTATTGAGCTGGGAATTAAAAATTACGAATTGGATTTAAAATCCCAAAAAGCTGACATTTATTCAGGTAGGGTTTATGAGATTGCCAAATTTTGCGACAGCATAAAAAAAGCACTTGACTCGATTTCCTATAAATATTATATGCTTCAATACACATCAAGTTCTACGATGGCACGGGTACTGGATGATACTTTTATCCCATCGTTGATGCTTTCTAATTCCGTGTTTATACCATCAATCAGTGCAGGCGGTATTCAAACTGATATATCTTATGGAGCGAAAGCTGAACTTAACATGAATTCTCTGGCAGAATATGGTAAATACTTCGATATTTGGTTTGCGTATTTAATGCCTCAGATTAAAACAAATCCTGATCCTGAAAATATGAATTCGGCATGGCGGGAATGGAACTCAAATATATACTCCATAGGTTTCAATTTGAATCTGCCCGGAATAATTGAATTAAAACCTGTAAAAGCAGGAATAAAAATTGGTGTAGGACATTATTGGGGCAGCGCAAGTTCTCCAAATATATCACTGCCGGAAGCAAAGTATAAAGGACAAACTCTCAATTTGGAACTGAATTTTTCAAAATTCACTACTATTAGTCCGGCGAGCTTGTATTTTAATTTCGGTGTACTTTTCCCGACCCGTGACATGATATTTGGCGACCCCGGTCAGGATGTAAATATCGGTAAAGCTACCATCAGTACGTTCAGCTTGGGCTTACGTTTTAATATTCTATAAATTTGATAAGAACGGGAGAACAAAATGAAAAGAACAACAATCTCAATATTCATATTATTATTGTCAGTTTGCTATGTTTCGAATGCAAACGAACTTGGCAAACGCTATCTGAAACTTGGTAATACATACCGCGAAGCAGGTAACTACGAAAAGGCGGAAGAATATCTAAAGCAAGGTAAAACACTTGTTGGACGAGATGGTTATTGGTCAGCAACAGCTAATGAATTTCTGGGGTATCTGTATCGTGATATGGTCGCTTCGGGAAATTATGGCGACAATTCGGATTATCTCTCTGCACTCTCGAAAGAAAGTATGGAAAATGCACTTGTAGGTTTCCAAAGAATGGTGAAGCAAAAGGATGGAAGTCCTATTCCTCTTGCAGAAATTATGAAAAACATAAATGAAGTCAAAAATGAAATGGCTGCTGACAATTCCAGCCCAACTGGAAGAACCGGGAACAACCCGACAACTCAAAACGGGAACGCTAAAGTTGTCAATGTAGATAATTCCAAAATCAAGGAAATTCCAACGGATTTACCTGCAACCGTAGAAAATTTCAGTGCTGTCAATAATAGGATTAAAGAATTCCCGGGTACTTTGGGTCAATTTTCTAAATTGAAATATTTGAATCTGAAAAAGAACAAAATCACTTCAATTGATAACGGGATTAACCGTTTGAAGGGACTGAGAACACTCAATTGTTCAGATAACAAGATAAAATCAATTCCTCAAAATATAAGTGATCTCAAGCAATTGGAAATATTAGATATTTCAAATAATAAATTAAAGGAAATTCCAACTTCAATCACATCGTTGAAAAATCTGAAAATATTGGATATTTCAGGCAATAAGATACAATTCAGCAATATATCCACACTTATCAAGAATATGCCGAACACCAATATAATTTTTGACCGGTATGAATTAGTTGAGGAAGAATCGGTAGAGGAGTGAGGGTAGGTTTTGGTGTGACAAACTAAAGGTTTAGCTAGCAATTACCATGGGAATGTTATTTAGGTTACGTTGGTTATTACAATACCTTCCTGCTAAGCGTCTATACAGAATGGCAGTTGTAACAACTGCCATGACTTAAATGCCGATAAGTCTTCAAACGACTACTTACAGTATTAAGCAATCATCAGTTAATAAAGCATC
>JACPWH010000223.1 GCA_016197185.1 Ignavibacteriota bacterium | reverse complement strand
ATACCGAAACATTAGAACATTGGAATAATGAAAAAGAATTTACAGATGCATTGTTAAAAATGCTGCCGGATACAAACGGTACTCAAGTAAATATCCTGCCGGGAGTACCTAGAACATTTGATTTTTCCTATACAGCTAAAAGCGGTGATATTTGGAAACCTGATCAGTTAAACGTAGTTGCTTTTCTGCAAAATAATTCTACAGGTGAAATTATCCAAGCGGCTACAACTGTTTCCGGAGAAATAGGGTCGATGGTTGGTACGACATTGAGTTTTGCACCGTCTGTAGAGCCAATGTTTGTAGCGGCTGCTGCAAATGAATCTGTTGAAACGAAGATTGTTATCGGGAATGTTGGAAAAACAGCTATGCAGTATTCCGGTCTTTCTATTACAAAAGCACTGCGTACTCCATCTGATTGGACAATGACAGTAGATAATTATACGCCTGATTTTACATTAGATCCCGGTAAAACAAAAGAAATTGCCGTAAAACTTACGCGGGGTACATCAGTAGGTTCAGGTGCTGTAGAAATTACCTTCAAAGAAGTGGGGGGGAGAACTTTGAATGCCGTTCCAATAACAATTGTAGCAAAAGAAACCGAGGGTTTTTTGGTATTGGATAACCAATCGAAAAAAACTGAACCGTTTGCTTCTGCAATTGCAGCACGCACTACAAAGAAAACATATTCAGAAATATCTCCCGAACATATTTCCAGATATTCTCAATTATTTCCTAATTTCAAAAGGATGATTTGGAATGAAGCTGACAGCGGAGTAGTGGATGTAAAAGACTTTGCCTTTATAAGTTCAGTAATGAGAAGTGGAATATCAACGTTTATTGCAGGGCAGCGTACTACATACGAGGCGGCATTTAACGGTGTAAAAGCGGTTTTGGATACAATGGGAGTAAAGTATTCAGGATTATCGAAAGTAACTCCTTTTATTGTAAAAGGGTATGCCGGTGATTCAATCTCCGACGGTTTCAATGAACAGTGTATTCTTGCAAATTATCCATTATACGTACTTACACTTGTTAAGCCGGGTAAACCCGGGGTAACACCATTCCTTTCAATTGGTGATACAATAGTAGGGGTCAGATATCAATCTCCAACTTCAAGAATGGTATATATGAGTATCAACCCTACAAATATCCAAAATGCAACAAGCCGAAATGCACTGCTTGATAAAGCATTAATATGGTTAGAGGCATCAGTCTTTACTCCAGTTGCCAAAATTACTGCTTCACTTGACACATTAAATTTTGGAGTAGTTACCGAGCCGAAAAAACTAATGAGTGTATCTGTTACAAATACCGGTAATGTTCCGTTTCAAATTACTGATATAAGTATCGCAGGAACTAATCCCGGTTCTTTTGAATATATACCGATAGGATTGCCTGTCATGTTACCTGTAGGTGCAAAGCAAGATTTATCAGTTAATTTTTTAGCTAAAGATAATGATGAAAAGAATGCTATCCTTTCATTAAAATCTCCACAATTAGGAGCTAATCCATTCAATATCCATCTGAAAGGTAGGGGACAGATATTAGGAGTAGATGAGAATCCTGAATTTGATTTTAAGCTAACTGTTCAGCCAAATCCAGCAAACGATAAAGTAAGTGTTACATATTCAACACAAAGTAATGAAAAGGTATTATTGCAATTATGTGATAATCTTGGTAGAGTGGTGCGTAAAGTTGAAGTGAATGGTATTTCTTCAGGTAATCATACTTCGACAGTAGAAACGGCTGACTTGCCTGCAGGGAAGTACACAATTATCTTGTCTTCAGGTAATCAACGTAACCAAGTCCCTCTAATGATTATTAGATAATCAAATATGGCATACAAGGAAATACTCGATCAACTAACAGTGAAGTTTGAGGAAAATGCGAATACAGAACTCGCCAAAAAAATGGCGCAGTATATGAGAAATTTATTTCCATTCTATGGCATTCAGAAACAGAATCGTGCAGTAATTGCAAAACCCTTTTTGAAGGAACTTGTAAAGAATAGCTCTCATGATGTTATTGCCGAGATTGCATTAACACTTTGGAATAAACCACAGCGTGAATACCATTATTTCTGTATGGAATATGTAGAGAAGGTACAGAAACTGTGGCAGGAACATATTACGATTCAACTGTTCGAGAATCTGATTGTTACTAAATCATGGTGGGATTCTGTTGATTTTATAGCTTCACATCTTGTAGGGAAGTATTTCCAAAAATGGGATAGCAAACTACCGGCAATTGTAGATAATTGGAATACAAGTGACAATATGTGGCTGAATAGAACGGCAATCATTTATCAGTTGTCATACAAAGAAAAAACAGATACGGATATTCTGACTCATGTAATTAATACCCATTCAAAATCGAAAGTGTTCTTCATACAGAAGGCAATAGGGTGGGCACTCCGCCAATATGGCTATGCTAATCCTGAGTTTGTAAGAGCTTTTGTACAAAATCATGCACTTGCACCGTTAAGTAAACGTGAGGCATTGAAGAATTTGTAGAATTATGAACCGATAGCTATTGGTTCTGACTGAATGTATTTAAGAAATCCTTTTAGATAGACTTTAAAAAAGAAACAGCCCTTCCTCATTTATGAGCGAAGGGCTGTTTCTTTTTTGATTGGAACTTTTCTTTACCTCTGAATCATCAATAATCTGGTAGAGATTATTAATCCACTAACACTTGATGCTACAAGGCGGTATGTACCGACTGGCAATCCGGTAATATTCGGTAACTGAACTGTTGAGCCACTTTCAAGATCAGCGGAACAAGCGGAAATTTCTTGTCCGATTGCATCGAAGAGTCGAAAATGAATACGATCTGAATGATTTCCGTTCACTGATATTGTCACACTTTCATCGGCTGGATTAGGGGTAGCTAATAGTGTAAATCCTGATTGGTATGAAGTATTCTCCTCGACGCCCAAAGGAACAATTTGTCCTTCAAGTGTTACCGTTCGTTCTAACCCGCCAATTACAGTAATATGGAGGGTATCTCTGTCAATGTTACCTATTGAAGCTGCTGTAGGTGAGTATTGTAAAGTTATATAATGTGTATTTTCAGGTTCGAGGATAATATCTGAAGTAAGATTCCCTTGCACAATAGAAAATACAGAGCCTTTGTTAAGTTTGATAGAATGCAGGGTAACGTTATTAAGAGTCTTATTAGTAACGGTAAGGGACGCTTTGGATGCCGAATCACTCGTTGAAGGATTGAAAACCAGTTGGGTTGCACTAACACTTATTAAAGATTTTGCGAACTTACCTTCGAGAGGAACGAGTTTTGCAGAACCTTTTAGAACCTCTACATGCAGAGTGTCCAAATCAATAACAGTGTCCAAAGTAGATGTACGCTTGTATTGAACTACAACTGAATGAGAGTCACCGGGTGTAAGAGCCAATATTGAATCTACGTTTCCTGCTCCTATTGTAAATACTGAAGAACTATTCAGATAAGTAGAGCTTATATAAATTATGTTTGATGATGGATTTGAAATAGTAATGGTACTATTGTAAACTGAATCAAGAACCGATACAGGAATAGAAATCTCAACTGGTGACACTTTTACATCTCCCATTACGAACTTCCCTTCAAGTTGGATGTGTTTTTCAGCCGAACAAGAAGTAAATTTGATAATAATTGAATCTTTCTCTGGAGTCGTATTACCGGATGAAGCATTAATTGATGTATAATCAATTGTTATCACATGGGAATCCGCTGGTGCAAGTGCAAAAGTACTTGAAATCATTCCTTTACTGATTTTAAATGCTTTACCGGCACTTAAGGTAACTGATTCTATAAATACGGTATCCCTTGTAGGGTTAGTAATGGTAATTGTATTCGATAATGTGGTGTCGGCTTTAGCTACTTGCAGAGAAAGTGATTCCGGTGCTATCGTAAGTGTCTGCTGTGCTATATACCGTACAGTATCAAGCACATAATTTCCGGCTCTGTCCACAACTTCAACCACTGCAAATGCATCCTTGGATTTATCTATAACAGATAATTTAAAGTCGAATACAGTTACTTTAGGCAAAGGAACTATTTTATCGGCTGTAATGAGTTCCAGTTTGAAATTATAACTGATGGAATCAACGATTGAAATATCCAGAATCCCTTGATCGAATTGATTTGTATCCGGGAATATCGAAGGGAAGTCGCGTATTTCGGTAGCATGGAAATAATATTCACCGCACTTTCCTGAACGTGTAATGACCGGTGGAAGAGTATCAACTTGAGCTAAACAGCGGGTATTGAGTGTTGCAGGCCAACCATAGGAGTTAAATGTTCCAAAACCATAACAGTATCCTCCAAAACGAGTATCAGCTTTTGCATTATGAGCTCCTTGAGATACTGGTAATCTGCCCCAATAAAGGTTTGTACCCGGAATGTTATTTTTTAGTAAATCAGGGTATTTTACATGAACATTATTACCATCGAAAATAAATGACTTAAGTTTTTTATGTTCGGTATCTGTTGTATCACCTTCTACTATAAAACTATAATAATTATTAACAAACTCAGTACTTATAGGAGTTTGAAATATACTTGAAGACAGAAATTGTTCTTGCGGCGTTAGAACAATCATGAATGGATCGAACATAGTCCCTTTATCCCAATTTGCAGAATATGCATATTGACAGACTAAGATAGGTTTATCCGATTCCCAAACAGTAACACCGTTAAACGCTACAGTTGCTCCATTCCCTGTCCAAGTATTGTAGTCTTCGTAAAAATCACCTGCTTTTGAGAGTGTAATATCTCGTTTTCCTAATTCTGCTTTTGTAGTTTTATCATAATGGCTCATCTTGACATGTGTATTCGGCTCAGAGCCTACAAAACGATAAAAATCACCTTTATCTGCTCTCTGCAACTCAATTGAGTAATGTTTTTTACCCCATGCGGAAACAGGTGGTATCATCTCACACATGTGGTCCCGACCGTCTGTACAATTAACCGGAAGCATTGTCCGTTCATGATATGAAATAAGACCGATGGGTTTATTTGCTGTAATTTTTGTCCCTGTAAGGTCAAATTCACCTCTTGTGGTAGCATCACCTTTTACATTATAGACTTCTCCTTTTTTGAGAATAATCGGACCAATAATATCACCTATCTTCGAGCCACTTGCAGTTTTTGCAATTGATCCGCCTCTTCCTCTTAGAGTAATATATACTTCTGTTGTATCTTCGGAAGCAACAACAATAAAACCACCTGCCAGCGGGCGGAATTCATTGAAATCATAATATGAACAATGGATATACTCAGTACCCCAAGTTCTTACAGGCAAAGCCAGATAACCGTCAGCTGTAACTTGCTTTGCATTCATCATATAAACGGAAACTGGTTTGTCTGCATATATATGTACTCCGCGCGGGTCAGGTATTTGGGAAGTCACTATTTCAAAGTCGTAGCTTGCCGATCCGTCTTTCGTGCTGAAAATAACAACTTCATTTGCATTCACTTTTTTGGAACGGATAAAGCCCGTTCCGGGAACTTCAAGGGTTACAAGTGTATTATATTTTGAAGTGACGTAGAATTCCAATTGAATGGTGGGTTGTGCCTTAACATCATTCAAAGGAACAGCCAGCCAAAACTCTTTTCCTTGTGTGGAAAGATTACTATTCTTAAAGTTGCTTTGGGAAGAACCGGTGCTTATAGCGGAAAATACACACAATAGAAAAACACAACAGCGGTAAAAGGTTTGCATGGAGACCTCAAGAAAATTAGGTGTAAATACAAAAAATAATAATATTTTGATTCAGTGTATATAAATATAACACAATTAATCATAAAAGACAATATATATGCCAATGTCATGCAAATTTTTCGTTCTCTAACATGTATGGTGTATTTGGAATGTCAAAAAACGAATGTACATCAGTATCGTCTAAATATCATTCTCAATAACTTTTTACACCAATAGTCGCTTTGTACGAACTTTTTATCAATATGAAAAAAACTTGACACTATTGTATAAAAAATATTTTGTAGTTTTGTACTGTGATGAAAGCCATGATTCCCCATATTACCCGTTTAGGAAGAATTGCATTGGCAGTTCTTGTTTCTTTCTGCTTCCTTTTGGGACAGTGGGTAGAGGTATGGCATCACCATTCTAATACAGCGGGTCAATCAAAGGTGCTGTCTTTGTCGCAAACTGCGAAAATCGGTGAACTCACTTCCCATGATTCATGCCCGATTTGTAACACAAGTCAATTCATCAAAGACGGATTGATGAAACCTGTTTCGGAATTCTTCGCTTCAGTTTCAAAGTCCGTAGTTTCTTTCTTTAAGTTTGTCGGCTACAAGTTTCTTGCTGCCATCCTCTATTCCGGTCGTGCTCCACCGACCCTCTAACCTTCTATTCCCTCTCTTATAGAATTACCTGTGTTTTCTCAAATGGGATGATTCTTATTGCCTTTTGCGTTAATACTTATACTAACGCAAAGAGAATTTGTTCATTCGTTTCTAAATTTTTATGCTAAAATTTAATCGTTGCAGCTATTTAGCAGTAGCGTGTATTCTTATGATTGTTTGCAATCTAAATGCTCAAGAACTTGTGAGTATCCGCGGGATAGTGATAGATTCTGCCACAAATCGCCCGTTGGTTGGTGCATCGCTGGAAATTTTACCTATTAAAAAAGGCTCTATTACCCACAAAAACGGTGTATTCTCATTGGAAGGAATTCCAATTGGTGAATATACTCTTATTGCTAAATTTGCAGGATATGAAATTCTTTCACGTCAAATAAAACTGCCGCCTGACACCATTATCAAAATTATGCTTGAGCCTTCTAGTATTCTATTGAAACAGACTGTTGTAGAATCAAATAGAGAATCCGGGTTTGGAGCAGCAACAAAACAAACAGTAACGATTACCACTGCAGAATTGGATGAGCACAGGGGGCAAACCCTTGGTGATGCTCTTAAAACAATTAATGGTGTCACAACACTTCAAACCGGACCATCTATCTCCAAACCTGTTATTCACGGACTTCATTCTCAGAGAGTAACAGTTATGAATGCAGGAGTAGCTCAAGAAGGACAGCAATGGGGAGCAGAACACGCCCCGGAAATTGACCCGTTCTCGATCTCTGGGATTGAAGTGCTGAAAGGTGCTGCGGGTGTTGAATATGGAGTAGGTGCAATTGGTTGTGTAATTAGGGTAGAACAGCGTGCTTTGCCTGTAAATAAAGGAATCGGTGGTGAATTTACAGCAAATGCCTTCTCAAATAACCGGCAGGGTGCAGGTTCTTTGCTTTTGGAAGGAGGTGCTTTCGATAGAGTAGGGTGGAGAGCACAGATCAGCGGACGGAAAGCAGGAAATTCAAAAACAAGTGATTATTGGATGGCAAATACTGGGTTTGAGGAATTGAACGGCTCTGCAGCAGTAGGATACTCTACTGAAAATTTTACAGCGAATGCATATTATTCTCATTTCGGAACCACACTCGGAATCTATTTAGGCTCGCATTTCGGCAATCAGGATGATCTGCTCAGAGCTATTGCAGCAGGAAACCCTCTGACTCCTTCTGAATTTACATATATAATTGTAGGACCAAAACAGGAAATCGCACATGATTTGTGGTCGTTGCATTCAACCTATCGTGTTGAATCATTGGGTCAATTTGAAATTCAAGGGGGGTATCAATTAAACAGCCGTAAGGAGTTCGATGCTCGGAGAAGATATTCTGATTCAACTTCAAACATCACAACTCCATCGTTTGCACTCAATCTGGAAAGTGGCTCTTTTGAAATCAAACTCCATCATAATCCTATAGGGCTATTGAATGGAACAGTAGGGATAAGTTCTGTTTCTCAAGTTAATGTAGGTAAAAGTTTGTCATATCTTATCCCGAATTTTTCTGTTAGCGGTATTGGTGCATTTGCAGTTGAAACTTATACTACTGGTGATGTCATTCTTAGTAGTGGGCTTCGGTTTGATATCCGTTCGCAAAAAACGTATCAATATTTACAAAAGACTGTTCCCGATTCTACTGTTACTTATTCAGGAATATCAGGTTCGATTGGAGCATTATGGCAAATATCCAAGCAAGAGTCATTCTCAAGTAATATTTCTACTGCATTTCGAGCTCCGTCAGTAAATGAATTATATTCTGAAGGTGTGCATCATGGAACGGCACAATATGAAATAGGAGACCGTACACTCAAACCTGAACGGGGCTTTTCGTGGGATGCAAACCTCAAGGTTAATTCCTATAATACTTCATCAGAAATTGGTGTATATGCCCATTACTTCGACGGATATATCTATACTGAGCCGAGTTTGACTTCCATTCTGACTCTACGAGGTGCATTTCCGGTGTTTCAATATCGTCAGGCATCTGCTTTAATTACAGGAATAGACGCAAACACTTTATTGTTTTTCACAGATTACTACAGAGCGGATATATCCGTGTCATGGCTTTACGGACAAAATCTTGACACAAACGAACCTCTTTTTCAAATGCCTGCTCCACGGGGTAAAATTACCAATCATTTCCACATATCGGATATAGGGTCATTTTTTCATAACTATCTTGAGCTTGGAGGACAATTCGTGGCAAGACAGACTCGATTCCCTTTAAATGGTGATTATGTAGATCCTCCGGCAGGGTATGTACTATTTGATATTGCTGCGGGAACTGAAATTCCTATCTCTGAATCTCATAGAATGCACCTAAATATCGGAGTTCAAAACCTGCTAAACAAAGATTACCGTGATTATTTAAGTCGTTTCCGTTACTTCATAGCAGATACGGGGATTAATTTTATTCTACGTTTGCGAATTCCCTTCGGGGAATATCCTGATGAGTAGAAACTTGTTGTAAATGAGCGTCATTAGTATATCCTTCCAAATTTTCCTTATTAATATTTCCGGAATATTTATGAAAAAACAGATTGTATTCTTCTTTAGTGCACTTGCACTTCTCATTGGATGTTCTGATGATCCATCCATCCCGCCTGTTACAGTCGATCATCCTCCTGCAACAACTGTTATTTTGACACTTGTGCACATTGATAATCTTGGTAATCCATTAGATACGACATCTTGTACTGTTCGGGATACTTCGGTAACAGCATTAAAAGGAAAGCCGAGTGTTGAAGGAAAACTGTTGTTGAAATATCAAAATATATACAAAGGAACTTTTACACTCCTCGATGAATCACAATCACCGACGAAAGATGTAACCGGCGAAGTTGTTGCCGAAAAAGAGGCGCATCTCTTCAAATTAACTGTGAAAGAAAATGGCAACCCTTCTGCTGCGGTAGTTATTTCTGACTTGGATAAAGATAGTAAAGGATTGGATTTCGGGCTGAATTTTAAAGTAATGACAGGAGCGAATTTAGCAAACGGTGCTATACATGTGATACTTGAGCATCATGATGACGGTAATAAACTGGGGGCGCAGTATGACACTGACCTTGACCGCGATTTCCCGTTCGAGCTTCAGTAAAGTTATAAATATTGATTAAATCCTCTGTGAGAACAAATCTGAGGACTTTTGTATTTGCTAAGAGGAATTGAAACCAAATAATTCCAAGTATTCTACAAATAACTTGGCAAAAAATGTACTTTGTGTGTATTTTTGCCGCATAGTTTAGTTCAATGTATTGTATTCCATTTTCGGAGGTCTTATGCGTCGTTCTTTGCAATGGGGTAGTGTGGTAATTTCCGCACTGATCGGTATTGTTCTTGTGCTGGGATTATCATATACAAGCGGGTCGAAGTTTGCAACGCCTCCATTTCCGATTATGGCAATATTATCAGGTTTTATCGTTACAGGTATTATTGCAGGAATCATATCCAAAGAAAAAACAATTTTAGAACCGGGTATTGCTGCAATTCTTGTAAGTATTGTAACAGCATTCATACTTCCCGGATTGCAATTGAAAGGTTTTACCGATATGCAACCCGCAAGTTTATTGCTTGTACTTGCTAACGGTGTATTAATGACTTTTATGGGTGCATGGGCAGGGGAGTATATACAAGGCGAAGAAGATATCAAAGCCGAAACATCATCGATTGAGTGGGGGTGGATTATTTGTGGCGGAATTATTGGTGTAGGCGTAAGTATGCTGCTGGCAAGCTCTATCGTGGTCTTAATTGGAGGCGGATTCAAACTTACTTACCACCTTGTTGCCTTTGTGGTTGGATTGTTGTGTACCGGTATATT
>JACPWH010000222.1 GCA_016197185.1 Ignavibacteriota bacterium | reverse complement strand
CCTTAACACTCATACAATCCTCTGATATTACACTTGAACTTTGGGATTTGTCAGTTAAAAAGGTAGCAACTATTGCTAAAAGGGGAATGAGTGCCGGCGAGCAAACAATTACACTCAATATGAAAGAATTAGGGCTTGCAAACAGCAGCTATGTATATCAGATTGAGGTTGTTAATTCACAAGGGACATTCAGGCAATACAAGATGATGACTTTTGGAAAATAAGTAGCCGAAATATAGTAACCTTATTGCATGATAGATGATTTGAGAATTTATAGGTCAGAAATATAAGTTGATGGATGAGCAATTGTTTTAACTTTTTTACTAACACGTAACAGCATGGTTTCGAAACATGACTGTTAGGAGTTGCTCCTTAACTTGCTGTGACTGATATTGTGAAAAAGGTAGAATATTATTGCGATATTTTTTGGAACTAAAATTATTGATCATGTTCTACATCTTTTGTCTTTTCAATGGATTAACGTAATGGATCCGATCAGTCTTGCTATGTCCTTTATAGATATGATTTGTACAAATGAAAACCCCTAAGGAAGAAAGCAACAGATTCTATTACCCCTTCTCACGAAATTGATAAATATTAAAGTATTTGTTTCTCGTGGTGTTGAAGTGGTAGAAAGGATTATTTAAAAGAAGTTACTGAAATTGTGAATCTATTATACGGGAGTACAACGGATATAAAATTCTCGTATGTAAATGAAATTTAAAAAGTAAACTCTATTCCATCTTAAAATTGGTTGAAATATCCTATCTGATTACGAATGATTATTTCATAGTATCAGATAGGATTTTTGTGCATTGAAGAGTAGATATGTTTATATCCTGTTTGACTTCTCCGGTAAGGATTTACTCCTTTGCCTTTTCATAGTATTGAAGTATTTGCAACAGAGGTTTGTCATCTCATTTTCTTGATGTAAATTTGAATATAGTTTTTCCAAAACTTTTATATTATCCCACATTATAAGGTGTAAAATGAAGAATCTTTTCTATCTCTTGCTTCTATCAATGGTAGCATCTGCTATTTCAGTATCAGCCCAGCCAACACAATGGACATCCTACGGAATAGGAGGTGGTGATGCACTATTTCACCCGTCGATTAATCCTACCAACAGCAATATTGTATATGTGTCCTCTGATGCAAGCAGTGTATTTCAAACAGCAAATCTTGGCGATTCTTGGAGTACTGTAGATTTCAGAGCATTACAAGGAGGAAGTTTTACAGGAAAAATCCAATATACAAATGATGCCAATATCTTATATGGTCTCAATAACAACTATGATTTTTTTGCCGTACCAAGTAAATCCACAAATGGGGGTGTAGATTGGGAGCCTCTTGCAACAGACCCGACCGACGGAGAAGCTTATTCACTTTATTCGGATTATAACAATCCGAATAATCTGATAGTATCAGACTATTCCTCTATTTTTATGTCAACTGACGGTGGACAAACGTTTGCATTAAAATACGGAGGACCTACAAGTCCCGCTTGTCATGTTGCCGGTGTTTTCTTCGATGGAAATGCTATTTACATCGGAACAAATCTTGGAATGGTTGTATCAATGAATGGGGGCAGTGCATTTTCTATAGTGAATTATACAGGATTTGGTACAGGCGAAGCGATGGTATCCTTTTCAGGTACAAGACAATCAGGTACTGTTCGATTGTATTGTACAACAATCAACAGTATAAACATTTACCCCGGAATAACTGGAGCCGAATACGCAAGTTTTACAGGTGTTTATACATTGGATATAGGGCAACCGAGCTGGGTGTATAAGATTAGCGGAATTTCAACATCAGATTATCCATTTTATGTTGCTACATCATCTACAAATAAAGATATAGCATATTTAGCCGGTGGTAATGAATTTGGTACTCCTATAGTGTACAAAACAACTACTGCCGGTGCAACTTGGTCACAAGTATTTAATACTACAAATAATACAAATATGTCCACAGGGTGGGAAGGGCAAAACGGAGATTACGATTGGACACTCAGCAGTTATGTAACCGGAATAGATGTAAGTAAAATAGATGCTACTGCATCCAAAATTGTAATCACTGATCAGAACGGAGTTTATTTTTCATCAACCGGCGGAAGTGCATGGAAACAAGGATATGTTAATGCAACTTCTCAAAATCCTACAGGTACATTAACTCCACTCAAGAAAAGTTATAAGGGAGTTGGGTTGGAAAATTCAAAATGTTGGAATCTGGCGTGGGCAGATAGTTTGAAAGTTATTGCGGGTTTATCGGAATTTAGTTCGATTTCAAGTACTGACGGTGGTAAATCATGGGCATACAATGCACTGAATACATACGGTTCAACAGTATATTATACACTCAAGCACCCGGCAGCCCCTGTAGTCTTTGCTGCAACTTCAACAATAAATGATATTTATGAACCTGCAGTTCTGACTGATGACAAAATCGAGATATTAAACGGAAAAATTTTGGTATCTGCAGATGCAGGTAAAAATTGGACTGTATTACATGATTTTCTGCGACCTGTAGTATGGATGGCTACCGATCCCAACAATCCGAACAGATTATTTGCCAGTGTTGTTAGCAGTGCATTCGGTGGCATTTATGTTTCAAATGATATTGATAAAGCGGGAGCATCTTCATGGACCCGTTTATCTGCTCCTCCGAGAACAGAAGGACATACTTTGTCCATTCAAGTGCTAAGGGATGGTTCATTGGTGTGCTCATATTCAGCAAGGAAGGCAGGAAGCCCTTTAAAATTTACTGAGAGCTCGGGTGTCTTTATTTCAACGGATAATGGTGCATCTTGGCAGGATAGAAGCGATCCGGCTATGCGTTATTGGACGAGAGATCTGGTAGTTGATCCGCAAGATCCCACTCAGAATACATGGTATGCAAGTGTTTACAGCGGATATGATGCCGATGCCATTAAAAAAGGTGATGGTGGTCTTTACAAAACACAGGACAGGGGGATTACTTGGAAAAAGATTGCAATTTTGGATAGAGTAAACTCTTGTACTGTGAATCCGCTTGTTCCCGATGAAATGTATGTAACCACTGAATCAGACGGTCTATGGTACACAAGCAATCTGAGCGATGAGACACCCACATTCTCTGAAGTATTCGACTATCCATTCCGTGAACCGGAGCGTGTTTTCTTCAATCCGTATAAAACAAATGAAGTGTGGGTAACAAGTTATGGAAATGGAGTAAGAGTTGCAACAGGTGTTCAACCGGTAGCACCTGTAGAACCTATCCTGATCTCGCCTGAAAACGACACAGTTGATGCACCGCTTACACGATATGTATTCTGGAACGGCTCTGCTGTTGCAACTAAATATCGGGTTCAAATATCAACCAAACCTGATTTTACTGCTTTAATTAAAGATACAGTAGTCACAACACCATATTATAAATACTTTGGCTTGGCTGAAACAACAACATATTATTGGCGTGTCGCTGCCTCCAATATTGTAGGTACAAGTATCTGGAGTGAAGAATGGAATTTTACTACTCTTAAAAACCCTCAAATACCTGACAAACCTGTTTTGTTTTCACCATCAAACGACTCTACAAAAGTTATGGAGAGCAGTGCTTTAGTTTGGAATTCTGCTGTTGGCGCAGATAAATACAGAGTGCAACTTTCACAGGTTAGTACTTTTGCTTCTACTATTATTGATCAGGCAGATATAAAGGATACTTCAACGTTTTTCAACGGACTTGCCTTAAAAACCAAATATTACTGGCGTGTAAGTGCAACTAATACAATTGGGACAAGCCCATGGAGTGATGTTTGGAGCTTTACAACACGTGATATTGAGGGAGTTGAAGAAAATGCATTACCCGGTATTTGGATTGAATGTACACCTAACCCATTAGCAAATGATGCGGTCCTTTCATTCTCACTGGTTAAATCGGGTCAAATTCGCATTAGTATTGTATCTACTCTTGGTAGGGAAGTTACAACGGTGATGAATGGATGGAAATCTGCAGGGCAATACTCGCTAAAAGTAAGTCTGTCGATTCCGCAAGGCTCATACTTTTTACGATTACAGACAGAAGAAGGTTCACTTGTAAAAGAACTGCAAATAATACGATAGTTGTTATAAGGTAGCCCATGAATAATAAGTAGAAGGACATATTTTTTTTGCATTTCAGCATTAACAAAATTGGTAAGTAATTGAACCCTATTGGGCTGGCTCCGGCTGACATAACTTTCATGTCATATTCAGAGCTTGCGAAACATGAGATACTTGCCAATTTCAACTCTCTACTTTCAGATTAATTATGTTTCAATACTTAATCATAGGCTATATTTTTATTTCAGTATTTAAGAATATTGAAATTGATAAAACCTGTTCTGTATAGAAATAGTACAGGTTATACGGAATTTTCAATGACCAATCGCCTATTCACGCCCGGTCCTACAACGATACCTCCCTTTGTTCAAAAAGCAATGGCTCAGCCGCTCTTGTATCATAAGAGTTTGGAGTTCCGTGAGCTTATGCACTGTGTTTTGGAAGGATTGAAATATGTTTTTTGCACCGAGGAAATAGTATTGCCAATTGCATGTTCATCAACCGGTGCAGCAGAAGCAGTTGTAGCAGATCTACATTCTTTTGGGGGGGGATAGATGTCGTAATATGTGGTTCGCAAAAATCACTAATGACACCACCGGGATTAGGGTTAGTAGCATTAAGTCAAAATGCTTGGAGCATTCTCGAAACTAAAAAATCATCTTCCTATTATTTCGATTTATGTCGTTTACGCTCGGCAGCCGAAAAAAATCTAGGTGTCTTTACACCGGCAATCAGTTTACTAATGGGTTTGGATGCAGCCTTGCGATATATTAGAAATGAAGGACTTGAACGTATAATTGCCAGACATTCTTTAGTAGCTGATACTATTCGCAATGGAATAAAACAGAAAGGTTTGCAACTCATATCACGTTTCCCGTCCGATTCATTAACAGTTGTTGAATTAAATAATGCTAATGAGGTTATTGCACAACTCTATAAAGAATTTGGAATAATAGTAGCCGGCGGGCAAGATAATTTCTCAGGTAAAGTAATGCGAATAGGGCATTTGGGGTATTTTTTTGAAGAAGATGCTCACTATTTATTAAATAGTTTGAACCAAGTATTGGGTTAACAATTCATAAGATTGAAAGGAAAAATGAAGGTTCTTCTTGCAACAAATAATAAACATAAATTATCGGAAATGCAGTCTATTTTAATATCCGTTTTTGGTGAGGGGTTAGAAATTTTGATTCCGTCGGATATTCTTGATGCCGCTTTGGAAGTAGATGAGACTGGTACAACCCTTGAAGATAACGCTTATTTGAAAGCCATTGCTTTATTTTCTGTAACACTGATACCAACGATTGCAGATGATACCGGATTAGAAATAATAGCATTAGACAATCAGCCAGGGGTAAAATCAGCAAGATATTCGGGTGAGCATGGAAACGATGCTGCAAATCGAGAAAAAGTACTTAATGAATTATCGGGTAATTCGAATCGCAAGGCACAATTTAGAACAGTAATTTGTTTTCATGACGGAGTTCGAACTTTATTTGCCGAAGGTATATGCAAAGGGGAAATTCTTGAAAATGAGAGGGGAAGTGCAGGCTTCGGATACGATGCAATCTTCAAACCGGATAATTCAGTACTTTCATTTGCAGAAATGCCTGCATCAGAAAAAAATGCAATAAGTCATCGGGGACTTGCTCTTCAAGAATTGGTTAAGGTATTCGAAGGGTATAATAATGTTGAGTAATAATTACTTTGAGAATATGATTTTTGGAAAGGAATTAAGTGCAAATTCAGTATTGTTATGCTACGCAGCAGCTTCAGGATGTACGAATAGAATGAAAGAGTTGGAGAATTCAATTAAAGTAGGATTAGAGCAAAAAATTGTAACTGAAAAGGAGTTCTACGAAGCATTGTTACAAATTTATTTATTTGCAGGGTTTCCGGCTGCGATTGAAAGTTTATCGATTCTGGATGTTTTCGTAGATTCAAAGGCAGGATACGAAAACTACGATGTTGAGAAATTCCGAAAACGCGGTGAAGCATTGTGCAAGAAAATTTACACAAGTGTTTACGCTAAAATGCGGAGCCGTATAGGAAGAGTTTCACCTGAATTAGACGAATGGATGATAATTGAAGGGTACGGGAAAACTCTGTCTCGCGAAGGATTAACCCCGAAAACAAGAGAGCTAATAACAGCTTCTTCCCTTATAGCATTAGGATGGGAAAATCAATTGTTTTCGCATATAAGGGGTGCAATTGCTGTTGGTGCTACCCCTGGAGAATGTTTTGAATTGTTAGATATTGTCAGCACCTTTTGTTCTGAGGAGCAAATAGAAAGATATAAAATTGTTATCGAACGCGTATTAAATAAAACCACATGAATAGATTGCGAATTAGTATAGTTACCGTTTTCTTTTGCTGGTCTGCAGTATCTATTTCAGCTCAGCATTCGTCAGTGCGTCTTGCTTTTGCCGATTCCTCCAAGGTGAAGGTTATCCCTGTATCGCCCACTAAATCGACCTTGCCGGACACATCAAAACCGGAGAAACGACAGGTTAGATTCTCACCTGTTCGAGAATTACAAATGGATATAGATGCCTTGCTTGCTTCTCCCGAATTATCAAATTCAAATATAGGAGTAGCTGTCCTTGCCATAGAAAATGGCGAGTATTTCTACAGAAAAAACGAAACTAAAAATTATATCCCTGCCTCAACTTTAAAAACACTTACAACAGCCGCAGCACTTGATATTCTTGGGATGGATTTCCGTTATTCGACCAAGATTTATTTAGATGGGGAACCACCGACTAATGGCGAATTTGTTGGTAATATGATTATACGTGGTGTTGGCGATCCAACTATGTCGTCATATTTTTATCCTGATCCGCTTGATGTTCTTGAAGAGTTTGCTTTGAAATTGGATTCTGTCGGTATTCGTTCAATTCGCGGGAACATTATTGCCGATGACAGTTATTTTGATGATAATTATTATGGTCAAGGCTGGTCTTTCGATGATTTAATGTTTCCATACTCTGCGCAAGTAAATGCGCTGTCATTTGGTGATAATAAGGTGGATGTACAAGTATATCCTGCTCAGACAATGGGTGAATTGTCGAGAATATCAATGTCACCTGATAATACCTATGTGCATATTATAAACAATGCACTTACAAGTTCGGCTGAGTCTGCTGATCTTTTGATTCCATATCGCGAACCGCATTCAAATACAATTGAAATACGTGGTAAAATACCACTCGAAGCAAAAGGTATGGGCAATATAACACCATCGACGATACCTGTAACAATTGATAATCCCTCACTTTATTTTCTGAATTTATTCAAGCAAACATTGGAAAAACACGGGATAAAGGTTCGAGGTGCATTGCTTGATTATGCCGATTGGAATATGAAAATTTCTTATGCAGGACTTCAGCCTGTTTGCGAACATACATCTCCACCACTATCAGAGATAATAGCAGTTGTTAATAAATTTAGCCATAATTTGTGTGCAGAGATGCTTTTGAAGACAATCGGCAAGGAGACTTCGGGTATGGGTTCATTTGCAAAAGGTCTGGAGCAAGTTAAGAAATTTGCTGTCAAGCAGGGGATACTTACTAACAATATTAGTGTGGTTGACGGTTCGGGGTTATCGCGTCTGAACTTGATTTCACCTCAAAATCAAGTGACATTATTATCATCTATATATCGTTCAGACAAAAAGGAAACGTTTTTAGCTTCACTTGCAGTTCCCGGAGCGCAGGGAACTTTACGGGGTAGAATGACACAATCTCGTGCAGAAAAGAATGTAAAGGCAAAGACAGGCTCGATGAACAATGTATCTGCCATTTGCGGATATATCACTACACGGGATTTTGAACCGCTTGCATTTTCGATTATAGCTAATGGTTTTACCGTTCCCGAGAATATAGTTCACAACGTTCAAGACCTTATATGTATGCGTCTTTCAAGTTTTACAAGAAAATAATTAATTTTGTTTTTAGAGTTAAACGAAATGCCCTTATTCAGACAAGATTAAGGGCATTTTTTGATTAAGTGCATATTTGAATTCTCCGGCTGTGCTCCGGGTGGGGTAAACTCGATGTTCTGCAATAGTAATAGAATTGTCATATTGTGCTTTGGCAAAGCATCGGATAAATGCCAATTTTTGAGGATATATAAGTATTCATTTCATTGCTATGCTAAATCATCATGATTTAAACTTTTGGCAATTTTAAACAACTATGCTTCAACTGACACAGGTGAAGGAGTAACCGGTATCATTTTCTTTTCACGCTTTGCTTTTTTACGATACTTTATTATTGCAACGAAAAATCCGCTTACCATTGCAATTACCCCAAACCATACAAAATTGATAAACGGCTTAATAGAAATTTCAACCCCTATAACCTCTTTCAAAGGTTCGAGTGGCTTGCTTGTATCCATAAAGCTGAATACAGCTTCCGATTGTTGTAAACTTTCTTTATTTGCATTGATTTTTAGGAAAGAAATCTTTTGAGTTGTACCGGGAAGTATTAAAGGGTCGGGTTTACCTTCCATTGTCGCCATTGAAATGGTTGCATAGAGAGTATCGGTGTGTTTACTTCCATTGCGTTCAGTAGTAATAACTGCTCCGGGTCTGATTGTTCCGTCTTTACCGCCTCCATTACGCATATTCGACATATCGAATGTAACAAAGGTCATTTTTATGCTACTGTCTGTTGGGAGAAAAATTGTTTGTTCCTTCGTCATCGTAATCTCCGGCTCGCCACCAATTGTTTGAATAGAGTTAGGGGATATATACACATCTTTTGCCACAGCCCATGCTATGCCCGGCTCTTTATATGGTGATTGACGTTTGTTGAAGTCATGCCAATAGAGGATAGGCGCAACATGATTTATACTTCCGTCTTTTGCAACATCAATATGAAACTTGAATTTTTCGCGATCTTTATACTCTTTTTCAATTTGCTCACGACCGTTGAATGTAAATTCATAACCGAGAGCTTTAGTTGGAACTCCCTGAACAAGTTGAATATGGTCGATAATTGAATAGCGGGCAGTAAATACAATACCAATCATAAGCATCGCCACACCCACATGAGAAATATATGCACCAGAAGATGAAAACTTGTTCTTAATGATCTTCAAAGCGAGCTCAGCATTGATAAACAATGAGAACCATGCTCCGAAAGCAAGTAGTAAATAAGCTAAATCATGCACACCAATCCAAAAGGAAACTGCTGTTGCAACAACTGTGAGAGAAAGCGGGTATAATGATTTCTTCATTACTCCTCCGAAATTTGTAGCCTTCCATCTTATTAATAAAGAGAAGCCATTCACAATCATAATCATAATTGCAAGCGGCAGGTGCATCTTATTGTAAAATGACGGGTCAATTGCAATCTTTGGTAGTCCGACTATTTCAGCAATCAAGGGCCAGCTTGTACCGATAAAAACTATTATGGCACTTGCAAGTACGAAGGCTGAACCGATTGAAAGTGTAAATTCACGAGATTTTGGAGAAAAACTCTCCTCTTTGCTACCTATGTCTTTACGTCGATAGATGACAAATCCATATCCGAGTATTGCAAACGTTATCATGAATGCAATAAGAAGGATAAACGCAAATTTGCCCGGATCAACGAACGAATGAACGGATGTATCACCTAAAACACCGCTACGTGTAAGGAAGGTGGAATACAATACCAAAATAAATGCAGTGACAGCAAGAATAATATTAGTTTTAACCAATCCTCCGGTTTTGCGTTGCACAAGCATAGTATGGACAAGTCCAACTGCAACGAGCCATGGGATTAACGAAGAATTTTCAACCGGATCCCAGCCCCAAAACCCACCCCATCCAAGTGTTTCATACGCCCAGAAACCTCCAAGCATGATTCCGAAACCGAGAATTGCAGTACCATATAATGTCCAGGGGAGGGCAATTTCTATCCACGATTGATATTCACGTTTTAACATTGCTCCCATAGCGAAAGCAAACGGGACGCTCATTGCAGCAAAGCCTGTAAAAAGAATGGGAGGGTGAATTGTTATCCATATATTATGGAGGAGAGGATTAAGCCCACGTCCGTTAGGAGGAGCAAAGCCGTCAGGAATACCATCTTTAGCGAATGTTTCCCATACATAAGAAAATGGATTTTTAACAACTAAGAGTAAAAAAAGAAATACCAGAATGAGAGAGTAGAAAACCATTACCTGTGCTTCCCATCCTCGCCTTTTCAAATAAGGTAGAAGAACAACACCTATTAAGCAAACCCAGAGAGTCCACAGCATGAAACTTCCTTCCTGCCCAGCATAACCGGATGCAACCAAGTACCACGGGGGTAATTCTCTGGACGAATAACTCCATACGTATGTATATTCAAAACTGTGGCTTATAACTATTGACATGAGAAGGCAGAACGTTATGAGCATTCCGGCAGCAATGCCACGATAGAGATTCCGAGCAATAGGAATAAATTCGGTTCTGCCCCGTAAACCCAAAAAATAACTCGTCAAACAGGCAAGGGAACCTCCGAAAAGCAGGTGTATGAGAATTTGTCCGAACATAGCAATGCCTCTTAGTTAATACTGAATGGATATAATACCATTGCACAAAATTACGAACCTGTGGTGAATAAAACACCGTGCTAATTTTAAGTAGAAATAAATGTGCCTTAGATAATAAAATCGCTGTTAAGTAAGTTTTCATTTTGTCAAAATGAAAAAGTGTCGTATTTTTGCAATCTATAAAAAAATAAATATGGCGATCCCGTAGCTCAGTGGTAGAGCATCTGACTTTTAATCAGAGGGCCGATGGTTCGAGACCATCCGGGATCACAGAATTAAAATTCTAGCTTCCGTTCGTAATTTCTCAAATTTGTATATTCAAGGTTTTTCAATGGCACATCATAAATCAGCCGAAAAGCGTAACCGCCAGTCAATCAAACGCAATCAATACAACCGTGCTAACAAAAAGTTAGTAAAAGATGCTGTAAAAGCTGTTCGTACTGCAACTGATGCAGCCGACGCAGAAGCAAAGCTCATTATTGCAACAAGTATTCTAGATAAAGTGACAGCACGCGGCGTAATGCACAAAAATACAGCATCAAACCGTAAGTCTTCGCTTGCAAGAGCTGTGAATCGTCTAAAAGCAGCAGCTACAGCATAAGAAAAATAAATAGTTCTAAGCACCCGTAGCTCAACTGGATAGAGCATCTGACTACGGATCAGAAGGTTTGGGGTTCGAATCCCTACGGGTGTACTAAGAAAAGCTCGTCCCGATTAATCGGGACGGGCTTTCTTGTTTTATTCCCTCGATATAGAGGTAGAGATTTTATTTTCACTGAATAGAGAGATCAAAATTAATCCATACCCTTATTTAGCCTGTGTTAAAGCGGAATTCAAATAAAATCATTCAAATCGGAAACATCTGTAAAAAGATTCCTTTTACAAGATAATTGTTTTTAATTTTGTTTCAGAAACAAAATAATTTTCATT
>JACPWH010000221.1 GCA_016197185.1 Ignavibacteriota bacterium | reverse complement strand
TGGATTCTCAAGATTTCTGACATTTATTTCAAATTGTTTACATAAAGAATGAAGAACATGAAAATCGTCATTTCCTTCAACTAAGAGTAATGATGTTGGATGCTTTTTAATTCTCATTATCGTATTTCTATATCATTATCAGTGACAATTTTTAGTTTTTTCTCATCAAACTCAACAGACTTAATTACTCCTTTTTCGTTGTGAAGCCTAATGAGTTTTCCGTCAAATTTATCAGAACTATTTAATACTGATTCAAACCCTTCAATACAATCATTACTATGAGTTGTAGCAAAAACCTGAACATTAAGTTTTTCAGATAAAGTAAATATTATTTCCCATAGTTTTTCTTGGACTGAATAATGCAATCCATTTTCAAATTCATCAATAAGTAAATATCCGTTTTCAGAATTTACTAATGCTAGGATAATGGTTAGGATACGGTTAATTCCGTCGCCCATACTTTGCAGAGGTAAGGGATCGGAAATATTTGACAATTTTATTATTGGTTTTTGCTCGTTAATTGTATAACCTATTCTCTCAGTTGTTGGTTCAATTATTTTTAATGCTTGTATTACATATTCTTCTTTATCAGTTAAAACAGTTTTATCCCAAAGCTGACTATTAACTTTTCTTTCAATATTACTGGTTCTAATAAATTGTAATTCTTCCTTATCTTCATGAGGAGGATATTTAATAATATAAGGTCTCTCTAAATTAAAGGAATGAAGACTACTGCGTTTCCCAAATTTCACAACAAGGCCAATCCTACTACTATCTATTGCCTTATCAATTATATCTCCATTTTCGGTATTTATTTTCACAACTTCCGGAATAAAAAAACGAATTGAAACTAATCCTTCGGGATAAATTTCACCTTTAAATTCTATCTTCTCATTTTTACCTATATATATCGCATTTTCTTTATCATAACCGGGATTTCTATTGGTAAACAAGGTGGAAAAAGTACGAGTATTTTCATCGATAATATTTTTATTTTCAATACTTTCCTTGAAATTCTCTCCTCGTTCTTCTAACTGTTCAAAAATGTTATCAAAATCTCCTTTGGTAGCATAAATCGCAAGTGCTTCCAAAACAGCAGTCTTCCCCGTATTATTCTTCCCGATAATAAGATTCACCCTTCCCAAAGAATTGATTTTCAAATCTTTCAGGTTACGGAAATTCTTTATCATTAATGAATCAAGCATTTTTTCTTTTTTGTCATTATTAAAAATAATTAAACATCTACTCCCGCATCATCTCCACAAACTGCCGGAACAAATAATCCGAATCATGCGGCCCGGGGGATGCTTCGGGGTGGTACTGCACCGAAAATATCGGCATTTCACGATGACGGAAACCGGAGAGCGTATTATCATTCAAATTGATATGCGTCGGTTCTAGTTCGGGTGGCAGGGTGTTAATATCCACACCGAAGCCGTGATTCTGCGAGGAAATTTCGATAATACCTGTTTGCAGATTTTTCACAGGGTGGTTTGCACCCCGATGCCCGAATTTTAGCTTATACGTTTGTGCGCCAAATGCAAGACCTAAAAGCTGATGCCCAAGGCAAATTCCAAAGATTGGTTTTTTACCTGCGAGCTGTTTTATTGTTTCAATTGCATATATTGTTGCTGCCGGGTCGCCCGGTCCGTTGGATAAGAATATTCCGTCGGGGTTTGATTCGAGTACTTCTGCTGCTGATGTCCTTGCAGGATATACCGTTACATCGCATCCATACGATGCTAAGCGTCGCAGGATATTCCGTTTAATTCCAAAATCATACGCTGCTACTTTGAACCTTTTTCCCTTAGCCGTAGATGGTAATTCAAAAGGTTCTTCAGTAGTCACCCATGAGTATTTTTTATCACATGTAACACCTGCAGTAAGGTCTAATCCCTCCATCGAATCCAATGCACGTGCGCGTTCAACTAATACGGAGGCATCCGTCTCTGTTGCAGAGATTATCCCACGCATAGCACCTTCCGAACGAAGGATACGGACAAGCATCCGGGTGTCGATTCCTTCAATGCCAAGTTTTCCGCTATCTTCCATCCACTTACCAAGCGACTCAGTTGCGCGGAAGTTTGAATATGTATCCGAGTATTCCCTTACAATAATGCCTTCCGCTTGTAATGCTCCCGACTCGACATCAACCTGATTCACCCCGTAGTTGCCGATATGCGGGTACGTAAAACACATGATTTGCCCCTTGTAACTTGGGTCGGTCATGATTTCCTGATAGCCTGTCATGGCAGTATTGAACACCACTTCGCCGCAAGATTCAACTTCTGTATTTCCAAAAGCATACCCCTGAAACGTCATTCCGTTTTCGAGTGCAAGAATCGCCTTTTTCTTCTCTTTTCCAATCTTCATTGCCTGTATTTCCTTTTCGTATTTTTTAGCTCTAAGCTGTTTTATTTTGTTATTATTTAAATTTCAAAAGCAAAGTTAAAACATTTTTTCGTAAGTTTCGGTTGTTGATGTGCAAAATTTCTCGATCACACTCTTTATCAAGGAGGTTGCCTTCAGTGTCTTACCCGTTTCCGGTGCGATAACCGCACACTATCATCAAACGATTGCCGGCAGTAACCCGCCCTTGCAGTCTTCGCCGATGTCTTTAAATACTAAGGTACTTGTCCTCAATCAGAGCTACGAACCGGTTAGCGTTTGTAATGCTAAAAAGGCGTTTCTCCTTATCTATATGTTGAAAGCGGAAATTGTTGCCGAGCGTAACAACCGCACACTCCGCTCCGTCAATTCCTCATTTCCCTATCCAAGTGTAATACGTCTTTCGTCGTATATTCGTGTACCGTTCAAAAAGATTGAATTATCTCGGAAAAACGTATTGCGTAGAGATAACTTTCGATGTCAGTATTGCAGCAGTACCTCCAGTCCTCTGACAATTGACCATATCATTCCCAAATCACGAGGTGGCATGGATGTATGGGAAAATCTTGTTACCGCCTGCTTGAAATGTAATAATAAGAAAGGAAATCGAACGCCGGACGAAGCACAAATGCGATTATTATCCACTCCCCGACGTCCTCATCATGTGCTGTTTCTGAAACAGTATATGGGTAGCGCAGATGACAGTTGGCGACCGTATTTGTTTATGTAGGGATGGTTTACAAATTTGATTACTCTATAATCTATAGCAATCAAATGTAACACATTTACGAAAAAGTGTTACAATAATTAATGACCACTTAGAATTAGGCAAATATCAGATGCTTCGACTCCGCTGTAAATGACATCTCTAAGTCTGGCGGTCATTCAGAGGGCTTCTTAGCCCGAAGAATCTCGGTTTAATGGATTCTCGAGAATTAAAAAATGTTTGAAAAGCTGAAGCAGTTTAACACAACTAACAATGAAATACTATATTCTAATGAGCGGTCTAAACTGAGATTCTTCAGTCGAAGACTCCTTCTGAATGACGAACATAATTATTTTATTTTTAATGTCATTGCATTGTTTTACAATTGGTTTTGCGACTGTCATGAACTCAGCATGACAAGTCTGTTAGTTTAATGTTACATAAATAATTTGTCATATTGAGCGGCAGTCGAAATGTACAGATACTTGCCAATTTTCAACTATATATTTACTTACAAAACCATAGAATATAAAGGCATCCTCTTTAAAAACACAAAACCCCGATAGCATCCTTGCCTTCGAGGGTCTTTGTGAGTCCACTTCCTTGTGTATCTAATCGTCCATGTTTTTATGCTTGTTGCATCCCTGCTATTCCTTCCGTGGAATTTCAAGCAATTGGTAGAATATTTCTATTATCGTCCGCTGATAAGTTGTAAGTACTGTTGCGGAGTTTGATTCGCTTGCGATAAGGTTGTAATCGAAGTTTGTTGCAAGAATTGTGACTTGACAAGTTCGAGTTGTTCCTGAGCAACATCTGTATCTTCGATACGTGAGATTGCTGCATTATAATTGGTAATTTGCGATTTGAGTGCATCTTCTTGCGAGGTAAGTCGATTGCTGATACCTCCAAGGTAAGATGCAACTTTATTCACATTATTGAGTGCATTTGCCAAGCTCGTAAGTGTTGTGCTGATATTAGCGGCACTGAATACACCAAGATTGCTTGTGTTAACGGCATCCAAACTTGCCAAATCCAAACCGGATACACCTGCAAAGTTCGAGTTATTCGTAACAGTTACCAAGAAACTTCCATTCGTAATATCGAAGTTCGCGGTACTTGCCGACGTTGTCAAATCAACTGCAAGAGTAAGTAATGTATTCGTTGCATTAAATCCAATCACAAAATCACCGGAGAACGTACCGTCAATCAATTGACGACCACCGAATACGGTTGAATCCACGATAGTTTGGATTTGCTGCGCGAAACGGTATGCTGCTTTTGCAAGAGCTACTTTTTCATCGCTGCCTAATGCACCTGATGAAGCGGTTGCCGCAGCATCTTTGATTTTGGTAAGCAAGTCGTTGATATTGTCAAAACCGTCTTGAGCAATATTTGCAACGTTGGTTGCATCGCCAACTGCTCGTAATGCAGCTTTTAATGCACCGTTCCTCGCTCCGAGAGAGCGAGATGTGATATAACCTGCTACGTCGTCTGCAGCGGAGTTAATCCGCTTCCCCGTCGATAATCGGAGTTGACGAAGAGCAACATTATTGCTGGCGGATTGTAATGCGTTATAAGCATTTTCCGCCGGAGTGTTTGTACGAATTCTTGCGCCGCCTGAAACAGATGATGGCATGGCGTTTCTCCCTAAAATTATGTATAAAACAACAAAGAAATTATCTCTTTGCAGAACCTATTGACAAGCTGTGTGCCAATAGGTATTTTTACATACGTAAGAGAGAATCTTACAACATACTATAACAAATATCATCTAAAAATATTACGACGAAGCCGATTGCGAATTTCAATCACAAACATCATAATAATTATATTCATAAAATACTTACATATTAACATAGCATTATTTTTCCTACTTTTTCTATGATGTTTCAAAGAATTCCCTACTCAGTTTCTCAAATTCCACTATTGAATAATAATCAATTTACAGCCAGATGCATGTAGAATAATAGCCAATCATTCTCCATGATTTCATGCTTGACAGTTTGAGTTTTGGAATGAACTAAAAACTTAATAGTCATGAAACAAATGATATTGTAATTCTTCTTGCCTAACTTCCGTAAATCCGTTATTTTTGTATAATACGGAGTGTGGCTCAGCCCGGTAGAGCACCTCGTTCGGGACGAGGGGGTCGGAGGTTCAAATCCTCTCACTCCGACAAATAACGGCTTTTTTGCTTCTTTTAGAGTAATGACAGCCATCTAAAACGAGAAAAAGACGATGGATTCATCGTCTTTTTTGTTATTGAACAAATACTATGAGCAATAATATCTCTCAACTCGAAGAACTTCGCGAGCAATTCAGACGTGATAACCCGCATTTGTATAATCTTCCTCCTGCCCGTAATGAAACTCCTGAGGAAATTGCAGTACGAGCAGAAGAAAAACGAGCCAGACTGATAGTAATACGCAAACAATTGGAAGCTATCAGTGCTAAACGCAGTCAGCCATTGAATGTAATAACCGCTCTCAATCGTTATCTCAAACAAGAAAAGAAATAATTCCCCCTGATTTTTCATGCAAATAGACTATAAAAAATACCCTACACCCCGTATGAGGCATCATACAGCATCTAACCTCTATGTCCCTTATGAGAATTTCAAGGTACTTCCGAATTACTACCCTCCGGTGCAAACGGAATTGGACTGGTCATTATATTTTGCAAACGGGAAACCGCCCCAAGCGTTGGATATAGGATGCGGGCGCGGAGGTTTTTTGCTTGAATATGCTATGCTTAATTCTGAAACGAATGTCTTTGGTCTGGAGGTACGAAAACAAGCAGTCGATTGGATTGATGAAATAATTATAGGGGAAGCTATTAAGAATGCTGCTGTTATGTGGTATAATTCTTCAAATAAACTTCAATTTATTCAATCTGAATCACTGCATTCTGCATTTTATTTTTTTCCTGACCCGTGGCATAAACAGAAGCATCGTAAACGCCGTGCATTTAACCAGACCCTGCTTCGTGAGCTTTACCGGACTCTCTGCACGAATGCTACTCTGTATCTCATGACAGATGTTCCTGAAGTAGATAGCTACCAACAAGAAATGCTCAGCCTTCATGACGGTTTTGATTTCAAATATGCTACGGATGATGAGTGGAATTTGCCTCGAACAGATCATGAGAATTTCTCACTCAAAAAAGGGATTCCTTATATACGGGCTATTGTGAGGAAGAAAGCAAAATCAATTTGATTTTCTTTCTATTCTTTCAAACCCGCTTCATATCCCCGATTTAATCATTTTTCCATAGACTTCATTAGGTAATAAATCTGCGAATGAAAGTGCTTTTAATTAAATGCTTCTACTAAACCCATCATTACAATCGAGTTATGCCACACTGAGCTTAGTAGAAGCGTCTGATACTTACCAAATTACGAATATTAATTATGACGATTATTTTTGTCCCACCACTTACTTACTTAATGTCCAGGGTGATGAATGGAACGTTTGAGTTGAAGAAGTGCTGCAATTAGTCCGGGTTCATTATCATACACCGAAGGACGAATACGCATCAACCGTCTCCTTCCGGCAATGCGAATCTTAATAATTCGGTATGCTCCTCTCTCAAATCTCTTCTCCCGTCCGAAAGCAATACGTTGTATTTGGCTGATATTCACAATTTTCTCGCGGAAACGATTACGAATAATAATGGCATCGTCGCTAATAATTAATTTGCGTTTCATGTATTGGCTTATCAATGCACCAATACCCGTCGCCACCACGAAAGCCCCTAATAAAAGAACGATAGGGTCTTTGAGCGTAATCGATAACTGCCCTTCTGCAATTGTTCCTCTTAGGAAAGAATATATTACTAATGCAATTGAATACATCGCAATTGCCTGCCAGTAAAAGTCAATCCTGTGTGAGAATACTTTTTCATCGAGCTTAGGAGTTTGTGCCATACAGGTATAATTTGAAAAATCTGTTGTAAAAACTAATGCTACAAAAAATCAAGTCGTGAGACGCAATGCAACAATTAGTATTTGAGTATTTATTCTGTAGATGCAATTGATTTACAGTAGTTTTTAAGTATTAGCTTTACTTACAATTTTTATCAGCTCGGTAGCAGCTTGAAAAGCAGCATTTGGTTTTGCCAGCTTTTTGGCTGCCACCGACATTTCGAGTAAAACACTTGGATTATGTATCAATTCCAAAATCGTTTCAAACAAAGTTTGTTTTAGAGTATCATTACCAAGCAAACGTGCAGCCCCATGTTCTTCAAGAGTTTTTGCATTATAGTATTGTTCGTTATTTGCAGCTGAGGGCAAAGGAATAAGTAATGCGGGTTTCCCGACATTTGCCAGTTCTGCAACAGTTCCGCCACCTGAACGGCATATCACCAAATCGGCTGCAGCATAAGCCGATGCCATGTCATCAATAAAAGTTTTCACTACAACTCCATCAGGTAAATTTCCGGGAGGAGTATAGTTGTTACCTGTTTGCCAGAGTAATTGCATATTATGGGGTGCAAAGTCATTTAGAGAAGCCTCAACAGCTTGATTGATTGAACGTGCACCCAAGCTCCCGCCGAACACGAATACAGTCGGTTTATACGGCTCCAATCCAAATTGTTTTCTTGCTGCTGATGATGCCTGTTCAGGCAATGTCAATAACATACTTTCACGAACAGGATTCCCGACAGCAAGCATTTTATGATGGATTTCAGAAGGAAAGAACCGTTTGGACTGTTCAAAAGCAAGAATAATTGATGTAGCTCGTTTTGCAAGTAAACGATTCGTTTTACCCGGTAAAACATTCGGCTCAAGAAGCATCATCGGAATACCCAGTTGCTGCGCTGCAATTCCGGCGGGATAGCTGATATACGTACCTCCGCATAATATTGCATCAATTCTATGCCACTTGCATAGCGAACGTACTTTTACAATTGAACGGAAAATCCGCAATGGGAGCGTAGGGGTACTTTTATGAAATATACCTTGAAAACCTGTAACGGAAATCGGCTCGAACCTATAACCAAGTTCGGGTACTTTAGTGGCTTCGATTCGATTTGGATTCCCCACAAATACAACAGAAAGATTATTACCCAGCAGCTTTTCCAATTGTTCTACTACTGCAACTGCTGGAAATAAATCACCACCTGTACCCCCTGCTGCTACAAGAATATTCATATTCAAACCGTTAAGAAATTTTAGGAATTTGTTTTTACAGTTCTTCGCTTGTTCGTCTAAATTTTTTTTCGTTTAAGTTTTAAACACAATTGATGGCAGATATTTATATAGACGGTAGATAGATCGAATGAAAAGAAAATTGTCAACCATGCAATTCAAAATATTCCTAAAAACCATTTTAAATT
>JACPWH010000220.1 GCA_016197185.1 Ignavibacteriota bacterium | reverse complement strand
GACGGCGGGGTGTTTGTATCAGTGAATAACGGGATTGATTGGGCACTGTTAAATTCAGGTCTTTCGAATACTTATGTAAATTCGGTTGCACTATTTGGTTCAACTCTATATGCAGCTACTCGGGGAGGAATGTTTCTTTCAACGGATTACGGTATGAATTGGAGTGCTTCCAATGCGGGTTTGACAAATACGTATGTTTGGTCAATAGGCGTATCACGTACAAATCTCTTTGCAGCAGGAGGAACTACAGGAGTCTATCGATCTACTGATAACGGAGAGAGTTGGACAACGTGCAATTCAGGTTTGAGTAATAATTATGTATATTCATTAGCTGCAGAAGGATTATACATATTTGCAGGGACTGATGTAGGGTTGTTCTACTCACCAAACTTTGGTAACAATTGGAAAGCTGTCAACACAACGTTACCACAAGGTTATGTTTCTTATCTTTCTGTTTGCGGTACTACTCTTTTTGCAGCAGTTGAAGGAGAAGGCTTATTCCGTTCTCCCAACGATGGTGGGCTTTGGATTAAATCAGATAGCGGGCTCACTTATACTTCTTATATTAATGCTATTATAGAGAGTGGGAATAATATCTTTGCCGGAACTCAAGGTGGTGGTGTATTTCTTTCAACAAATCATGGGGAAATCTGGAAGGAAGTAGATACAGGCTTAGCAAATCGAACTGTGTATTCACTTGCAGCTATTGGAACCAATCTTTTTGCAGGGACTGCAAAAGGTGTGTTTCGTTCTACTGATAACGGAGGAAGTTGGGAATCGGCAAATGCCGGAATTATAAATAATACTCAGATTCTTTCATTGAAAACTATTGGAACTAAACTCTTTGCAGGAACTGCTAATGGAGTATATTATTCTACAAACCTTGCAAAAAATTGGACATTGCTTGATAAAGGATTGACAAAAAGCGCAATATTGGCTTTAGAATCAAATGGGGATTATCTATTTGCAGGTTCAAAAGGGGCTAGTATGTGGAAACTTGATGCTACTGTATTAGGTGTTGAGGAAAACTTCAAATCTGAAAAAACAACTCAATTTAGTATAAGTTGTTATCCGAACCCGGCATCAAAGTCCCTTACTATAGACAGAACATTATTTCATACGAATGATACTCAACCTGTAAATTATACAATTTCATCTGTTACTGGAGTTAAACATATGGAGTTCACAGAAAGCAAACGAATGTTCACCGTACCTCTTGATAAACTCTCAAGAGGATTATATTGCCTTACTGCTGAACAAGGGACTGATAGGACTGCTGTAATTGTATCGGTAATCGAATAATGACAGTGAGAACAGTAATCATAAAAAGTGCTGTTGAATTCTATATTCTTCAAAGATTTTTGAAAAATTTAGGTATTGTTAATTTAATATAGTTTAGATTTTTGAAAAATGTATATAGTTAATAACTTGGCAAGTATTTTGAACACTTCAACCCCTCCCAGCGTGACGTAACTTATTATTTGAACGAAGTAACAGGTATATCATGCTGAGTGGAGTTGAAGCATCTGATGCTGGCATTTTTCATTTTAAGTTTGCAGCTATTCTAAAGTAACAATACCAAAATTTAAAGTCGGTAGTAGATGCCGACAAACAGCTCAAAATTTTATTTATGCAGCAAATTTCAATTGTAAAATCAAACAGCCCGCAATTGAAATTGTGGGTTGTTTGATTTATCTTAAAACCTTCTTCTGTGAGGATAATGCCTTCCATAATAACCGTGATACCATCCATGATAATAATGCCCTCTGTGATAATAAGGATGATGCCTATGATGTGAAGGAGCAATGATAATTCCAACAAGCGGGAGAGGTCTTGCTTTGATAATAACATGTGCTCTGCCTCTATGATGACGATGGAAAGACGATGCTTCCGTAGGGAATAATACTACTGTTAATGAAAACAATAGTCCGATTAAAAACATTTTCTTAAACATGATTGTTCTCCTATTTTGTAAATGAAATGTTTTCATACGTGGTAGTGTATTTCAATTCATCAGATACCTTCAGGATGCCAATAGTTTAATCAGATAAGTATGGAGAAATAATTAATCCAAATATAGAGAGATGAAATTGGCAAGTATCTGATGTTTCGACAAGCACCTTACAATAAAAAAAATACATTGCTCTGAGCCGCCCAGAAGGGTTCAATTACGTACTAATTTTGATAATGCTGAAATGTAAAATAAATCTATCCTTCTACTTAACAATTACATTCGTTTACATTGTTCGGTCATTTAAGAATTTTTACTTAGAAGTCGTTTAAACTTTGGCAATCATTAAAAAACCAGCAATAAAGTGCCAGTTTTTCCATGATTCAGTTGTTGTGTCAAATCGGACAAGTAGAGTTCTGTAACTGTCCATCCATGCAAATGTTCGCTCGTTGATGTATCTTGTTGAATAGAGTTCTTCGTCGAAAAACTTCTTTCTACCGCATTTTATTTTCTTCGAATTGCGGTGATTTACTTTGATAAGTGCTTTTATCTGAAATCGGCGTAGTAAATTCCTAAGTATAAGGCAATCAAATCCTTTATCAGCTATGAGAATTGATTTTAGCAGTGTAAACCCTTGTGTGAACAAACTGCGAATCATTATTCTAACTTTGCTTGAAATATTATAAAGGTCATTATGGTTACCTGCTTCAATGTCAGAAAAAGCTATAGGGATTCCTTTACCGTCAGTCAGAATTAAGATGTTTGATGTTCGACCTTTTTTCCGTCTTTGATACTCGACTCTACAGCCCCTTTTTTACTCAAACTGTGGGTACCGTCAAGGTACATAATTTGAGTGTTTAATTTAATTTTTCGATTATTGAGGATTGCCATAAATGCTTGCTCAAAAACTCCGGCTTTAAGCCATTTGCGATAGTAATAATAGACTAATTGCCAAGAGAATGGATAGGTAACTCCTTCCAATTCAACGAAAATATGCCTCCATTGGCACCCGGTCTTTAATTTGTAGATAATACAGCGCAAAATATCAATCGGATCATGGTTGCTGCTAAAACCTTTTTTATTCTTGGGGATTAAGGGGACAACATACTGTCTCAAAGCAGTTATTTGTTTATTAGTCAACATAATGCAGCCCAATTGTTGTAACAACTTGATTATGTTGCAAACTTACTAAATTTAAGACGATGTTTTTATAAAAAAACTAAGTTTAAACGACTTCTTACATTTAATTACTTTGAATTGTCGAAAAGCATTGTTTTGATCTGATTGCACAATATATATTCCGGCATGTATGTATGATATATATCAAAGAGTAATTCCTTTTTGTTATACGAACAGCCATATAGAATGTTTCGATTTTTGCAAAGAGCATCAGAGTGTTTGAGGTGTAATTGTTCGTTTGGAAGAATTAAGGGGGTCGTAAATAAATTGAAAGAGTCAGGGTTATTGTAATTCTGGCGTAAGCATCTAAAGTAAAAATACTATTGTATGTAGAGGGACATTATTATTTTAGCAATATAATGAAGAAATCAGGTAAGTAAATATGCGTTTCGGCTGGCTCGGTGAGGTATAACATAATTGTTATAATGAACTTACCGGTGTGTTCAGGTGCATGGTGATTTCCATACATTTTTTATAAAAAAGTCTTTGCTCAGATTAATTGTGTCTAAGTACTTATATGTTGAGGTGAAAGTAAAGTACATTGTATGTAGAAACAAAATCTATACCACTCTATTCCCGCGTATCCACACCTCACCCACCTGATTCGTACCGAAATGATACACCAATTCTGCATAATCCTTACAATCCGCTATAATAAAATCTGCAGATTTACCAATTTCCAAACTTCCCGTTTCGCTTGAAATTCCAAGAGCAGCAGCACCATTTATAGTAGCGGCACTTATCGCTTCTTCCACTGTCATTCCACCCATTGTACAGGCAAGGGAAAGCACCATCTGCATATTCTCCATAAAACACGATCCCGGGTTACAGTCTGTTGCGAGCGCAACTGCTAATCCGCGTTCTATCATTTTTCGAGCTGGGGCAAAGGGAAGTTTCAGAGTGTAGGCTGTACCCGGCAGGAGAGTTGCGATAGTTCCACTTTTACGCATTTGTTCAATCCCAACATCTGAAATAAAAAGGAGGTGGTCGGCACTTACTGCATTCATGTGTGCCGCCATCTCAGCAGCTCCGAAACTTGATAGCTCGTCTGCATGAACTTTTACTCGAAGCCCGGCTTCAATAGCTGTTTCAAGGATTCTTTCAGATTCAGGAATGGTAAAATAGCCTGTATCAGTGAATACATCACAGAATTCAGCAAGATGCTCTTCTGCCACAATCGGTATCATTTCATTACAAATCGTATCAATATACTCGTTTCTACGTGAACGGAATTCTGGAGGTAAGTCATGAGCACCAAGAAATGTAGAGATAATTCTAATCGGTAATTCCATACGCAGGGTTTTGATGGCTCGTAGTAATTTCAGTTCACTCTCGGTAGTTAAACCATATCCGCTTTTTATTTCAATGGTAGTAGTTCCATAATTCATTGCACTGAGAGCAAGTTTTCTGCCCATTGCCTCAATATCTATTTGGCTTGCAACACGAACAGCATTCATAGTGCGGAGAATACCGCCACCTTCCGATGCAATTTGTTGGTAGCTTACTCCGCGCAGTCTCCTTGCAAATTCTTCTGCACGGCTTCCTGCAAACACTATGTGGGTATGAGAATCTACAAATCCTGGGAGAACTGTTTTTCCCGTACAATCAATAATGGTTGGGGTCAGGTTATTTTGGTTACAGTATGCCAATGCTTCTGTTGAATTTCCTATCCATATTATCTCAGTATCAAAAAGCAATGCACCATTTCGGGTTTCACCGATATTCTGCATTTCAGTACCGGATTTCTTGACTGAACCGTTTGAGTTACAGGTAACAAGTGAAGAAATATTTGTTAGAAGAGTAGGCATAAGCTTATTTCCGATTCATAATTGCATTATATTCATGTTTGACTAATGCTTCATTGTGTAAACTGCAAAACCTTAGTATGCTCTGTGGTTTCCATTTAACACAAAATATACTAAGGTTACACAACGGTCACAAAATCATTACATTATTTTAGAAACAATTCCAAATTCTTATTCCGAAATCACCATTACTTTACTGAGAGCTTCATTCCCATAATGAAGACGATATACATAAACACCCGGGGTGAGTTGGAGATTTGATATTGCAACTTCATACACTCCTGCTTCTAAAGTACCGTTTGCCAATATTGCCTTTCGATTACCCAATAAATCAAAGACCTCAAGTGAGGTATGTGATTGATCAATAAGTCCGAAACGAATTGAAGTTTGTCCACCGGATGGTAAAGGATTGGGGGTATTTTGTTGCAAAAATGCAAAAGTCGGCGTATTCAGGACACTTATTTTCAATGGAATTGCACAAATGGATGTATCTGCTTTTATTGAGCCTTGTTTCGTGTTAGTTCCTAAGAGACCGGCTGACCTTTGTAAACAGCCAAACTTAAATTGAAGAGTATCGGTTTCTCCATCCAAGTATATTGCAACAGGTGTATAACAAACTTGAATTTCTTTACGTTCTTTAGGTGGAATAACTAATGGGAATTGAGACTGAGGGACTGAGAAGATAATATTTTTCCCAAGTTCGGCTTCTGTTAAAGTAAGTGGGAAGTTACCATAATTATATAAACTCATGGGTTTGCACCGTACAATCCCTACAACTGAGCTGTCATACGTAAAAGCTGTAGAATCGTTTACAGATTCGATAGTTAAGGTAAATCCGGGTATGTTTTCGGTACGACTGCTTCTGTTATCTGCCGAATCACGAGCAAAAATTGTATAACTTGCATCCTGATATGAGTCAAGAACTGTAATTACATAATGAACTATACGTGAATTGATTGTATTTGTATCAGTAACCACATTGCAGTTAACTAATGAATCCTGAGGGACTGTGGTTGAAAGAAGCCCCAAGTCACTTGGCAAAGTATCAGTCACGAAGATTTGGTATGAATGTTTGCAACTATCTTCAGAAAGTATGAATGCCGGTTTATTTCTATCAACTATTGCGCTCATCTGAAACTCAACTAATGCTCGCTGGCTGCATTTCTCGCCGATAACTAATGTATCGATAAAATCACCTTCATTCGGGGATGAGAAACATACTGTAATTTCTTTCTTTTCATGCGGCTGTAATATAATTGGAGCTGTAGTATCTACGGTAAACAATGGATTCTGTGCACGGAAATCCAACAAGTTCAGTTCTTGGGGGAATTTCCCGTAATTATATAATTCAACAGGGAAGCAATATTTTTTTCCTACGGGGCCGATGCGTTTAATGTGTGCAATCGAATCAGCATTTTTGGGTTGGGTAATTCCTACGGTAAAACCCGGGATTTCAATCAATTTTCTTGTAAGATATTCAACTGAATCTCTGGCAAAGATTACGAACGAACCGTCATTATAAATATCTTTCAATTGGGCTGAAAAAGCAACCGAGGGCTGAACAGGAGAAAAAGGTTCAATCGTAACTATGGTATTAATCATCGAATCCACAGGAGCTTTTACTTCCAGTACATGGCTGTCGCCTGTAAGTGTGTCGAAAACAGTACCTTGTGTTTTATAGCATTCGGATATGTCTGTAATTTTAGGTGGATTAAAATCGAAAACATGGTAAACGGAGCCGCCGGCATAACCGTATGAATTGGCTAAACCATATCCATAAACATAAATTCCAATTTTTTCAATTGCTTCTATCGTATGTGTACCGTCTGTTACACCATCAGCACCATTTGCACCACCAAGTATTGCATAGGAATAATTCGAGCCGGGGATAGGTAAAAACTTTGTACTATCAACAGGATTACCATCCAATTTTACAGTTGAAAGTGTGGTATTGGGTGCTACAACTGAAATATACTGCTCTAAATAGACCTTGTCAGGATGCTCGATGTCATTTGCTTGTACATTAATACAACGGTAGAAATTTTGAAACTGCTCCTTAGGCGGGATTATAAGCATGAACGGGTCGCTTAAAGCATTACCATTACCTGGTTCTCCAGCAGATTTTTTGAAATGAGCTACCATTATGGGCTTTGTCGATGTCACTGTAGCGGCAACATCTAAACTGCCTTCCAGTAGTCCGCCAGAGTTCAGAACTAATTGCTTAACCCCATTTATATATACATCAGTACTGTCATAAGCAGCAAGAATACGATACAAATCAGAACCATTTTTAGACGCTGGATTCATTCCAATTGGCAAAGGGTATCGAGTTAGAAAAGCATTTTTTCCCCAAGTTCCAACAGGAGGTATTTGCTCAATCAAGCAATCCCTTGAGATTAAATTACCTTTTTCGTAATGTGGCACTAAGGCACGCTGCTGACCTCCAAAAACTGCAATAGGCTTCGTTGAAGTTACATGACTGCCTGTTAAATCTGATTTTAAATTGGTTGAAGTGATTAATGCCTGAACTAAATATGATTCTCCTTTATTAAGGGTAAATGTTTCAGGGGTTATTCCATTAATATAGGTTGCTGTTTTAGGGGTAACTGTAATCGTAGTACTGTCTTCTGTTGCTACGATTACGAACTGGGACGGTGTACTTTGATTGCCGTTAATTGGATTGCCATTACTCCCATCACTATTATACGACATTACATAATAATCCTGACCGAGGACATCTGTAGGTAATACCAAAAAAGCCTCACTTGTTGTAATTGCTTGGTCGAGAGCATATACACTTACATCTTTTTCAGATGTAACGTGAAAGTATTGCCTTGCTGGAAATTCACCTTGATTATTTGGAGTAATTTCTCCGGAATTATTAAAACCTTCAAGTGCATAACCACTGTAGTGGGTTCCGAATGAATATATCTTTGTAATATCCGTAATTTGGAAATCCTTTCGTAAAACTGTACCGTTTATATTTCTATAGTAAATAACACCTTGAGTCGGTTCACTTGCAACAATAAATATTGAAAGTGAATCACTAGGATTCTCAACAGGAATAGATGACCTGTGAAAGTTCGGCATAAAGGTCAGCCAAAAGTCCCTTCCTTTGTTGTCTTTATCAACGGGTTGGGCATCTGCTCCTAAGGACACACACATCAGAAGCAAAAATGTGGATATACAGTAATGGGTGAGTTTTGATTTCATGGGATTCTCCTTAATCATCTACGGGTTCAAACAAGATTATACACAACACAACTGCGAAATTACGGTAATTTTTTTCAGTACGCTAATAAAGATGAAGTGACTTGTCATTTGAGCATAATTTTATATCAATTTTTAACAGCTTTCTTGTTAAGTTGCGGAGTGCAAATAATAATGAATATTCTGTTTTGTATTCTATTTTAACTATGATTTCAGCAAATCAAACAACCTACAAATACCCCCAATTGATGAAACCTCATCATCCGCCACACTATCAATCTTAATCTCATTATGAACATTCACCCACACAGTTTGCCATCCTGCCTCTGAAGCTCCGATAATATCTGTATCATAATGGTCTCCTATATAGAGCATTTCTTCGGGCTTTGTGTATCCGGTTATTGTTAGCGTATGGTCGAAAATTTCTCGATGTGGTTTCATCACTCCTACATCTTCCGAGATTACAACATGATGAAATGTATTCTCCCAATCAAATTGTTTGATCTTACCCAATACTTGTTTGCGAAAACCGTTAGAGAGCAAACCGAGCGGTGCAATTTTTGATGCCTTTTCGATTGCTTGCGAAGCTCCATCGAACAATTCCCAAAACTTCTCGTAAATTTTCATATATCGAATCCCCATCTTATGTGCTTCATCTTCAAAGGTCAAATTATCCCTGCCGGAGAACTCCTGGAGGATATCCAAAAAACGCCTCGCCCGCACTTCTTCTACAGTGACTTCCTTTTTAGCAAGTTTTTGCCATAGTTTTAGATTGGAGGCTCTATAAACTGAAGTAAATTTCTCGAATGTCGCAAGAGGAAACTCTTCGGAATACTGCTCAAAAAACAATGTAAGTGCCTTGTTCTCAGCATGGCTATGATCTACAAGCGTATTGTCGATGTCGAAGTAAATGACCTTTACTGTATCGAGATTCAGAGCCATAGAATCAAATAAAGAAAGTGGTAGAATGAGACGGAAGTTTGCAAAACTCTCCATGTTTTTTAGCAAAAATACTCTGCCAAAAGCAAAATTACGAAGGATAAGTTCTAAAAAATCACGATTTTTGTAAGATGAAAATGTATTTTTAGCGTTTTGGACACACATTTTGTTTCATTATTGGTATATTCAATGAAAACTATCGAAGAAATATCGCTCTCATTGGAAGAGCTTGGGCTTACGAATCTTGGTGAAATTTACTATAACCTATCTACACCCGATCTCTATGAGCACGCTATCACGTATGGCGAAGCCCAGCTTTCCGAACATGGTGCACTCGTGGCAATTACCTCGCCGCATACGGGACGAAGTGCACAAGATAAATTCGTAGTAGAAGAGTCGTCAAGCAAAGAGAATGTTTGGTGGGGCAAAGTCAACAAGCCGTTTCCTCAAGATAAATTCAATAATCTCAAGTCGAGAATTGCTGCTTACCTCCAAAACCAAGACCTTTATGTTCTCGATTGTATAGCGGGTGCCGATGACAGTTATTCACTTCCCGTTCGTGTTATCACACAGCACGCTTGGCATAATCTTTTTGCAAAGAATATGTTCATCGAAGCAACTGATGAGCAACTAAATAACTTCGTTCCCGGCTTTACAATCCTTCACGCACCGGATTTCAAAGCAAACCCAAGTATTGACGGCACTCGCAGCGATACCTTCATTATCCTTGATTTCTCACAAAAACTTGTTATCATAGGCGGTACGCAATATGCAGGTGAAGTTAAAAAATCAATATTTACCGTGTTGAATTACATGCTTCCACTCAAAAAGGTAATGAGTATGCACTGTTCTGCAAATATTGGAACAGCTGGAGATACAGCACTCTTTTTCGGACTGTCCGGTACGGGTAAAACAACCCTTTCAACTGACCCTGAACGAGCTCTTATAGGAGATGATGAGCATGGATGGTCAGACGAAGGAACATTCAATATTGAAGGTGGATGCTATGCCAAAGTCATTAACCTTTCGGCAGACGCAGAGCCGATTATCTTCCAAACTACAAGAACGTTTGGTACAATTCTCGAAAATGTGGTGATTGACCCCGATTCTCGTGCAATTGATTTTTATGACGACAGTATTACTGAAAATACACGTGCATCCTATTCGCGTGAAGTGCTTGATAATACTGCTGAATCAAACAAAGGTGGACACCCAACAAATATCTTTTTTCTTACGTGTGATGCTTTTGGTGTAATGCCTCCGATTTCAAGACTTACACCGGAGCAGGCTATGTTCCATTTTCTTTCAGGCTATACAGCAAAAGTTGCCGGAACTGAAGCAGGTGTAAAAGAACCATCGGCTACTTTCAGCACCTGTTTTGGTGCACCATTCATGGTACATCACCCTAAGGTATATGCAAATCTTCTCCGTGATAAAATCAAGGCAAACGGCTCACAAGTATGGCTTGTGAATACAGGCTGGAGCGGGGGGGAATATGGAGTGGGCAAACGTATGAAAATAAGTTATACCCGTGCTTTACTTCGTGCTGCACTCGCAGGTGAATTGAACAACGTGGAATTTGTAACTGAGGATTTCTTTAAATTAAGTATCCCTACTTCATGCGAAGGTGTTCCTTCTGAGATATTGAATCCCCGTAATACATGGGAAGATAAGGCTGCTTACGACAAAAAAGCGAATCATTTGGTTGGGTTGTTTGAGGATAATTACAAACAGTTTGAGTAAATTCCTGAATAGGAAAACATTTGAGCCGCTTTCGGTAAGAAAGCGGCTTTTGTTTTAAGGAAAAATCTGCTGACAGTATTTTTTTTATTTTTGTGGTATAATCTTTTTAAAAAACCTATAATTACAAATGATAGTACCCCATTTCGCAGTCCAAAGACAGATGAAAAAAGTGGCAATCTTTGTTTCTATTCTCTGCACTTTGTTTGGTTTCACTACAGCCCATTCTCAAAACCCTTCTCTTAAATTACCCAAGCCACCAATAGCTAAGCCGGGTGAATATGATACAATAGGTGTGAAAATGTCTTCAGAGGTAGCAAAAGAAGCTGCCGGGATTATAGAACAACCGATAAATCCGGAAGAATATATACTTGGACCTCAAGATGGTGTTACTTTATTCATAGGTGCTCTCGAGCCAAAATTATATGATCTAACGGTTTCTCCCGAAGCCAGACTGATTATACCGGGAATAGGAGTTATTAATGTTAAGGGTAAAACACTTGCAGAAACAGAAAAATTAGTTGCAGTTAAGGTAGCAAGTGTCTATAAAACGCAAGCTGTTTCACTTTCCTTAAAACGGCTTCGTCAATTCAAAGTAATGGTAATTGGCAGTGTACGCTCGCCGGGCTATATCCCTGCATCTCCGGCAGACCGTTTGTCTGAAATAATTGAACGTGCGGGGCGTTTGCTTTTTAATGGATCTCAGAGACGTATTACAATCCAAAGAGAAGGTGTTACAAAGCCTATTGTTGCCGACCTTGTGCGTTTTTATTTATTGGGTGAAAAAGCGGGCAATCCTACTTTACAAGGTGGAGACGTTGTGAATGTCGCCCCATATCCCGAACGTGAAATTGTAGAGGTATATGGCGAAGTAGCTGCTCCGGGGGCATTTGAATTTGTAGAAGGTGATATGCTTTCTACTATGTTGAGGTTTACACAAGGGGTGCTTCCATCAGCTTTTATGGATTCTATTGAGATAATAAGATTCAAAAACAACGGCTCTGCAACTGAAAGAATATCAGTCGATGCTACCGGATGGCAACAAAACCTGCTGACAGGGCACGGACAATTTCGTAACGATATTCCAATTCATGCAGGAGATAGGATATTTGTACGTGGTTTACCGGATTGGCACTCAGGTGCAACTGTTGCTATAAAGGGAGAAGTCAGATTTCCGGGAAGATACGGTATAAATCCCGATGGTACAACGATAAGTGAGGTAATAGAACGTGCAGGTGGATTCACTAATGAGGCAGCAATCGAACACGCGGTTCTTATTAGACGAAGCGATTTAAAGGATGAACCCGATTATGAGTATATCCGTCTTTTGGGACAGCCGATTGCTTCGATGAGCGAACGTGAAAAAGCATATTTCCGCGAGGCTCAGCGTCAAATCAGAGGGAAAATTGCAATAGATTTTACTAAATTAGATGATAAGAATTCTGCGGCAAATAAGATTTTTCTTAAACAAGATGACTCAGTGCATGTACCACCCAAAAATATTTTTGTAAATATTGCCGGGAGGGTTAATGTCCCGGGTAAGGTTTTGTATAAGCCAAGTTTGACCTATAAAGATTACATTAAATTAGCAGGGGGATATGCATATAAGGCAGACGAGGGTGAAACAATAATAGTAAAACCCCAAGGAGAACAACTTCTTGCATCCGACAGTCCTAATGGCATTGAGGCAGGAGATAATATTATAGTGCCGGAAGTACGCGAGTCAAAAGTTACATTCCTTGATGTTCTGACAGTCATCGCACAAGTTATTACTATTGTCGGTGTTGTCTATACTTTGTCGCGTCCGCGTTAAGTACGTCCAAATTTCAATAACTTATTACTAAATGGCAATATAGTAAATTTTAATTTTTTTTCAGTATTTAGACCCAACTCAAAATATCTAATATATTCTCAAAAATTATGCAAGAATCTCAAGAACAAAAGAGCATTACATTCCATGAGTTTTTAGGTATTATTCGCAGGAAAATTGTACTTATCTGTGTTATTGTCATGCTGTCGGTTATAGCAGTGGGTGTGTATAGCTATCTCATGCCTCAAACATTTGTGGCAGTAGCTACCCTTATGCCACCTGAACAGCGAAGTAGCGGGGGAGGGCTTGCTGCTCTCTTGCAAAGTGCAGCACCGGGGATTTCATTTGGAGGTATGGACTCAAAATCATCGGCAGTATCATCTGATATTATAACCAGTAATTCCCTTATTGAAAGAGTTATTCGTCGGCTGAATCTTCCTGAACACACATTTTTTAAGGGTATGGATACGGGGACAATCGTAACAATTGTAAGGTCATCTCTCTATATTGACTCGAGGGTCCGCACAGGTGTTACAGGAATTGAATGCACGATTGGAACTAAATATTTTGCTTCTGAACAGGAAATATCCATCGCCAAGCAGCTTTCAAGTGATATACCGAATGCTGTAACAGCGTGTTTGGATGAAATGCTTAGGGATAAAAATGTTTCTACTGCACGAAAAACACGTGAATTCATAGAACGTATGATGATAGTAACCAAGAGTACATTAGATTCGACCCAAGAAGCGATGGAGAAGTTTCAACTTGCAAATAAAGTATTTACAATCGATGACCAAACCAAAGCAATAGTTTCGAGTGCAGTCAGTATCGGTACTGAGCTAAGTAAGGCACAGATTGAACTTGGAGCAATAAAACAACAATACCAGCCAAACTCACAGATTGTTCAGTCGTATGAACAAACAGTAAAGAGCTTGCAAGAGCAATATGAAAAAGCACAAACAGGTGGAATTTCCGAACAGGATAAATACTCTATTCCACTCGGGAATGTTCCGCATCTTGGTCGTAAATATTTGAACCTATTACGGGATATTAAAATACAGGAACAAATTAACGCCTATCTCGAATCTCAACGTATGCAAGAATCTATTCAGGAGGCACGCGATGTTCCGGTAATTCAAGTGCTTGACAGGGCAGTGAAGCCAAGTGTTCGCGCTACTCCAAAACGTCCGTTGATGTTGGTGATGACATTTGGTCTATCAGTTCTATTTTCTATGATTTGGGTAGTAGTGGCTACAGCTTGGTCGGGTAGGAAGAATTGAGAGGAATACCCCTACGAGTATGTAATGAGTCTTTCTCATTTCTCAATAAAAAAATCCACCACTGTCTCACCGAAAGTTCGTGATGTAGTTTTTTCAAATTGATCTGGAGAAAGAACTGTTTCACGAATATCATGCTCGGCTACAAAAACACCGTCAGGAGCAAGAATACGATTTTCGATAATCAGATTGAAAATAGAATTGACAATTTTCTCTTTATACGGAGGGTCAGTAAATATCAGGTCATATTGCTGATCAATTTCAATCGAAAACCGTTTTGCAAATAATCGTGAATCGGCTGTAATGACATTATAACTTGCTGCTTCCAATTCAAAAGTTCTGAGTGTTCTGGTAATTGCCTCCGATGTTTTCCTGGATAATTCCACAAAACAGCAATATGCCGCCCCTCTACTCAATGCTTCCAACCCTAAAGCTCCTGTTCCGGCACAAAGATCCAAAACTCTGATTCCATCAAAATCAATCATATTCCCAAGAATATTAAAAATAGTTTCGCGAGCTCTGTCTGTGGTTGGGCGTACACCGCTCGGAGCAGATGTAGTTATTATTCTTCCCTTCAATTTTCCTGAGATGATTCGCATAGTTCAGTTTACATGAAATTATTACTGCTTCTTTGTCGGCTGACAGTAAAATAATACTTTTGTACTTCATATTGAATATGGAACGTAATTATATTCACTGTATCCATTATCTTCAATCATAAAATGGTAGAAAAAACCTCTGTACTAACTAAGACACTTTTATATTGTGCACTCGGTTTCGTGGCTTTCGGTATGATAGCCCCGATGTTGTGGATGCTTCTCTTATCACTTCGTCAGCATCCTGAAAGTTATGGAACATTCGGAGGATTGTTTGCTGCGCCTGCTTCAATTGAAAATTATACGGATGCCCTCAGTTCCGATGCTTTCGGGAAATATTTTCTCAATTCCACGTTTGTAGCATTACTTGTTACTGCTGGAAATGTAATTTTTTGTTTGTGGGTAGGATATGCGCTTGCACGGAGGAATTTTATAGGGAAAAGATGGCTTTTCGGTTCAATTTTGGGTGTAATGATGATTCCTCAGCAGGTGATAATGATTCCATTATATCGATTGATGGTGGAATTCGGGTGGATAAATACATATTATGCTCTAATCATCCCTTGGTTGGTTACACCTTTGGGTGTATTTTTAGTTAGACAGTATGTATTGGCACTTCCTGCTGAGATTGAAGATGCTGCACGTATTGACGGAGCAGGGGAATGGTATATTCTGTGGAAAATAGTGATGCCCCTGTGTAAACCCATATTAACAGTTCTTGCTTTATATGTATTCCTGAGTAATTGGAATTCCTTTCTCTTTCCATTTCTTTTTACCAATGAAGAGTCTATGCGAACATTGCCTGTGGGCTTGGCGTTTTATCTTGGCAAGCAATCCATTGATTGGGGGCATTTGATGGCGGGTGCAAGTATTTCGGCTCTACCGATACTGTTGATGTTCGTTTTCTTTCATAAAAGGATTATTCAGGGTTTGACAGCCGGGGCACTAAAGGAATGATTATATTTTCAGTGAATGATAGCCGTCCATACTAATAATTAGAAGATAGTACTAATTATTCAATCTTCTACTCCAACCAGCCCTTTTTCTTAAAAAAGTAAAGCATAAACCCGCTTATCACTGCTATAATACTCCACACAAAATAATACCCGTAGTGCCATTCAAGTTCGGGTAAGTACCGAAAATTCATACCGTAAATACTTGAAATGAACGTAAGCGGAAGAAAAATTGTTGATATCACCGTCAGCACTTTCATCACTTGATTCATTCTATTTGAATTAACAGAAAGGTACGCTTCCAAGAGCCCTGCCACATTCTCGCGGTATGATTCTACAAGGTCGGCAATACGAACAAGATGATCATAAACATTTCGATAATATAGCATTTCCTCTGTAGAAATAAGAGGGAATTCACCGCGTGACAGGCGATTGAGTATTTCTCGTTGATATGTAGTAATCTTGCGCAAGCGAATAATACCTTTCTTAATTCCCAGAAGTTTTGGAAGTGTAGCAGATTGGAAGTTCTGAAAAATACTCGCCTCAATTATATCCAGCTGTTGATCGAAGTATTCAATAACCGGTGTGTAATTATCTACTATTTCATCAATGATGATATGGAATAAAAAGTCTGGCCCCCGTTGGAGTGTTTGTGGGTTTTTTAGACATAATTGGCTTACATAGCTGATTGCCGACGAAGGTTCATAATGATGTGTTACCAGAAAATTCTCACCTAAGAAAGTATTCATCTGCCGGGTAGGGAAGTGAACACACACAGCAGAATCACTACCGGAATCGCTGAATTCCTCTATTGGACGGTCAACGGGATTAAAAATAACAAAAAGGTAGTCCTGATAATCTTCAACTTTAGGGTAATGGTCTCCTATATGTGGGGATATTCGTTCCCGTTGACAATCCTCAACAGCGAGATGATGAAAAAGAAAGAAATTAACAAGCAAGGTTTCTTCCTCTTCTTCTGATGGGGATTCAAGATCAGCCCAAATTACTGTTTCGGAATATTCCGGCTGATTTCTTAGAATAAATAATTCAGGAATTGACAGATGCCTGATCTTCCCATTATAAACCGCATAAATTGTGGTCATAAAACTTCTTTGATATATAATGTGTTGAGTGACCAACATAGTTCTGCTGATACACACCTGCCATTCAATTATTCCCTACAAAAATACAAAATAACCTTTAGAACTTCATAGCGTCAAAGTCAGTGGTGTGTTGGAATTTTAATTATCGTGAGACTTCATCAATCTTTGCTATTGGAAGTTTTCATTCTGTAATATTCTTTAATTTGTAAATAAATTTACAAGTCTAATAGTATTTAATATCAATATCTTATGCCTGAATCACCGGTAAAAATACAGAAAGTAATCCGTTCCATTTTTAAATAATAAAAAAAAGTGTAAACATGACAAATATCATAGAATCCGCTTTGGTATAGCTTTAGATTTGTATTGTAAAACGAAGATAGATTAATCAGAAAAATTCAAGTAGAAAGTAGTCCAAACAAGTAAATTTAATAGCATGTATTATAATTTTTAAGGGTACAATTATGAAAACAAGTAGTGTAGTAATAGCAGCCATATTGGCTTTAATGTTTTCTCCTATTACAAAAGCAGATAAATACTCATCGAAGGTTCAAAAAATGGTGGTATCAGGTACATCCACTCTCCACGATTGGTCTGCACCTGCTTCCAATCTCTCAGCTAAAGGAGATATCACAGTTCAGAATACTTCCTTGCAAGCTATTAGCTCTCTTAGTGTAGTGTGTCTCGCAAAATCTATTAAAAGTGAAAAAGAAAGCATGGACGAAAAAATCTATGACGCGTTAAAAGCTGAAGATTTTCCGAACATAACATATACGCTTTCTCGAGTTAATTCTCTTACAAAAAGTGGTGAAGATTGGATTGTAGAAACAACCGGAATTCTAACGATAGGAGGCACAGCCAAAACAGTTGATATGACTGTGAAAGCGAAGATTCAGGCAGACGGAGAAATTGTATTTACCGGTACTAAAAAAATAACGTTAACAGGTTTTAATCTCGAAAGACCTTCTGCAATGTTGGGTGTGATAAAATGTGGTGATGATATCACTCTAACATTCAGTTTAACAATGAAAAAAGCATAAAAATTACAGATAACTGATACTTAATTATACAAATTATTTAATTT
>JACPWH010000289.1 GCA_016197185.1 Ignavibacteriota bacterium | reverse complement strand
GCACTTACTCAAAAATCACATTGTTGGAGGAGAATAAGGAATTGTGCTATTAGAGCAGTTGGGGGAGATGAAAATTTGTGTCAGTATGTTGCTTCGCAACAACCTTCGTTAGGAATTGTACAGAAAAGTAAATCTTTCACCAATATACAAAACGGATTAGGCTTGTTTGCTAGCAGAGAAACCTTTGTTAAAGACAATATACCTATAGCTGAATCAACTAGACTTTTTTTGTCAATAAATCCCAAAACTAAAGCATTAGGTTTTGTTTACTAAACTATATTTATTTCATTTTTATATCATTTCTTCAATCTATCTTTCTTCAATTTTTATGACTTTATTCGATAAGTATATATTAGTAGACAGTTACATTATTTTTTTGTAAATTACTTATTACTAGTTTATTAATTTAAAATGATTTTATTTGGCTCATTTGAAAATTGCGTAGAACTACGCTGTTTTAGTTCAGTTAATTCACTTTACTTTGCCACTCACCTCAATTAATCTGATTTGTAAATAATTGGTTAGAAATAATATATATAATGCATTGTGTATATTTTAAAGATTGTTGTAAGTATATATAAATCAGATTAGTCTAACCACAAAAAACTATATGTTTTATCAAGTATATATAAATCAATTTCACCTAAACATACTTCATTCATGGGAAAAGATATAAGCAAAAAATTATCGTTTATTCAAAATGCAATTCCACAATTGGAAGATGGTAGTTATAGCATTACCGTTGAACAGGTGGTTGCTTCTACTTCAGATAAGCTTCCAGAAAAAGTATATACCAGTGAGAAAAATTTTGCAGTAGCTGGGGAACGATTTTCTATCAATCCGGCTTCTATTGTTTCTGTTTTTCCGCCTGAGTTTAGCATTGGTGAATTTTCATATGTATTGCCGCATGTGGTATTGACAAGACGAACCATGCCATGGGAAAGAAGTGTAGGTGGAGATTCTACTGGTTTTGTAAATACACCTCCTTGGTTAGGCATTCTTGTGTTTAATGAGGATGACCCAGCTCCTGAAGCATTAGAAAAAACACTACTCGACTTATTGCCAACCACAGAGCAAACCAAAGATGGAACCCAAGGTTTACTGCCTAATGGTACATACTTTCCAGAGTTTCCAGCGAAGCAAGGTGAAACTTGGCGAATGCTAGACTATGGCGAATCGTGGACTGACAAATGCATAGTGCTTGATATTGCAAAAGACTTGTTCAATAATATAGCTCCCAGCCTGATTGACTTGAGTTGGTTGGCTCATGCTCGCGAGGTTAAAATAGAAAATAAATCTGAAACATATATAAAGACGATAAGGTCGGCTAAGGATGATTTGACACCTGATGTGCAGTTGGCCGAAGTGGTTGGAAATAGGTTTGCTATTGCCGGAAAAAAATGCACTGTTCACTTGGTTTGTCTCGAGGGATTTGGTGATATACTTCCAGGTAAAGATGGTGCATCTCATATACCAATCGGCATTAGTACAGTTAGGGTTGTAAGCCTCAAGTCGTGGACTTATTCAGCCATTTCGCAAGATTATACGTTCGCTGGTTTGCTCACCAATATAAATAAGTTTGATGGTGATACAATTAACAATACTTTAAAAATCCAATCTAAAGGTGGAGGCATCGAGCCAGGCGATACAGCTGTGGCTAATGCCTTAAACATGGGTTTCGCAGCATTCAATCATCAAACACGATTGGGAGATCATACCGTATCGTGGTATCATGGTCCGTTTGTTCCATTTCAACACAATACCACAGTCAATTTTCCAGGAAATACGTCTGACGAATTTACTAGATATAATCCCGATTCTGGTATGTTTGATACTTCGTATTCGTCGGCATTTCAGTTGGGGAAATTATTGGGTCTTCAATCAAATAGTTTTGCAACCACTTTATATAATTGGAAAAGAGGTTTAACCAAAGAAGTAATAGAGCAAGCTGAAAAGGAATTTTTAGGGATTAATACTTCAGGAATTACTTCGATTTTAAAAGAGGCTTTATCTAGTTATATAAATGAAGAGGAAGCCTCGGTGAAGAAATTAAAAAGTGCCAATATATCTTCGGGACTTTTATCGTTAAAGAGGGTTAAGAATAAGCATGCTCGCATCGAAATGATTAGCTCTGTTATGAATAGTCCAGCAAGGATAAAACAATTGCTAACAACTGAAAACGATGATATAGAGATTCCAACTATTGTTTCAAATTTCATCTCTAGATTGAAATTATTATATGGCATTCCGTTCAATTATATGGTGCCCGACGAACGCATGTTGCCGTTGGAGTCGTTAAGGTTTTTTTATATAGATACTGCATGGATCGATGCATTGGTAGAAGGGGCATTTAGTATTGGTTCTTCAACCTCAGGCGATGGAGCAATGGGGCAGGTATTATCGCCTTTGTTGCACACAGAGAGCATGCTCTCGGCTCCTAAAATTCGTAAAAAATTATTTAAGAAAACATTGCTAGCCGACGAACCTATCATTCCTGTGACGAACCCCACAGGGTTTCTGTTAAGATCGCAAGTGGTGGCAGGATGGCCTGGTATGGAAGTTCATGGGTTTGACTCCACAGGAAAGGAATTGGATATATTGAGATTTGAGCAATTAAGTTCTGGAGTTTCATTATGTATATTCAATGGTGTGGTGCAAAAAGTAATTATACAAGAGCAACCAGAAGCACTTCATTTTGGTGTAAATGTGGATATACAAGATCCTATTCCATCAAAGTTTACCAAGTCGTTTAGATATATAACAGCATATAATGATAAACAGCCTGGAGAAGAAGTTCCAGAGAGTGTGGCTCCGTCTTTGAAAATAAGTGAATATACTCGAACCAATGTAAGTTCGGTATTAGAAATTGATGATATAGCAGTGTCGATGAAAGATGAAGTTGAAAAGAAAATAGCATATACAGGTTTGTTTACATCGGCTGAGTTTGCACTTGAGATGATAGAAGGAGTTCAAGAAGTTGTATTTCAATTTGGGATTACTAACCATAAAAAATAATGACAAAGAAGACTACAAAAAATTTGACAAAAACTTATACTGAGGCTGCCAATGATTTAAGTTTGATTATTCCAATGGACTTGGAAGCTTTGTGTATAGGCATCAATCCGGGAAGTATATTTGATGAAGCCCCATACGATTTTGCATTTTTACAAAATCAACCTTACTTGAGTCAGTTTGCTGCCGCTGGAGCTCCTGTTTCTATGAGCGATGGCGTTCATTTGCATTGGGCATTGCCAGATAGCTTAGCTCAAGGTCATGAAAATAATGGTCAGATTGTATTTCCATCGGTGCCTGATAGATGGTTGGTTACTCGTATATATTGCGACCCCGACAAGGCCACAAAACCAGCATTTTCAAGCTGGGTGATTGAGAGCAATTATTATTCAAGTGGGAATGAAAACGATAGTAAAGCTACAGTCACTATTCCATTTAAGGGAGATGGCTGGGAGGATCAACCTTGGCGTCATTTGGGTAAGGTGGTTACTTTAGAAGAATGGTTGAAGGAAAACCCTGTATTAAAAGCTGGAGCCATTGAAAGTTATTTGGGTACACTTTCGGCGGTTGGTTATGGTTTGCCCGACTTTGCAGCATCCTATCAAAACTGCCAAAATGTATATGGTTTTAATGACAAAGGAAGCGACTTGGTCAATCTTGGAACACCCAATAGCGATAAGTATCTTGGCTATCAAGTTATCGGTTGGTTTAGCGATCCTACACAAGACCCTATTAGGCAGTTACCAGTTAAATTATTGCTCACAACTTTTAATGATGTTTTAGCTAAAATAAACAATGCTCCTGATAAAGCATTTGTTCAAGCATCGTACGAATTGGCTTCATATATATTATCAGACAACTTACCTGTAGATGCAGGTCAGAAACTTTGGAATATATTAAAGAAAGGTCAGTATCCGCTTGAGATCGCCATTCCATTGGTGATTAAATCGGCTGATTTTGATAAAGTGCTTACGTATATATCGGCCGATGAAAAAGAATATTTAGAGACTTATTATTTGGGAGAAATGGGGCTTATTGGTGGTCTAGATGCCGACGAGTCTACCAAGTTGTGGGATATACTTTCGGTTGCAGGTTTTGATTTCCTTGGTCAAGTGTTGAACAAAGCCAAATGGTCTATGCCATCGGGCACTACCATACCTGATATTTCGCCAGGTTTTACCTTATATTCAGGTCTCATCAATAATATAGTGTGGAATGCAGATAAAGACTATTTTGAGAAAAAAGATGATCCAAGTAATAATTTTAATATAGCCATTGGCAACTCATCGAGCGAAGCTCTGTCGGCTTTAATTGCCAATACTTCTGGCTTCGATCAAGGTTCGGTTGCAGAAGTGGAGGAAATTTTAAATGCTTTGCAAACAGGACTTCTCAGCAAAGTAAAAGATGAAAGTATGTTGGCCGATTGGGAAGAACTAAAAGCAGCATTGCATGAAAGTTCTTTTGGTTCAACTAGAGGTGGATTTTTATGGGAAATACAGTTGGCAGTAAACAATGCCGATGAAATAGGAGAGGTAACACTTCCCGAAGATTTAGCAAAAGCACTGAATGATTTGAATATAAGTCAGCAGGCATATAACGACAATCAAGAGAAAATTATCTCCCAACAAAATCAATTGTTTGCCGACTGGTATCGATTCATGATGGTACAATATAAACCAGGTGGGTTTGATCCATCAGGCGGCATTGATACTGGAGATTTAGCCAATTATATGACCGAGAAAATTAGATTGATGGGGGTGTTGATTGATGATACAAAGGCCATTGCCGACAAGATAACAAGTCAAGAGAGTTTATTGAGAAATGACTTGGGAGATACCTATTTTTTATCACAGATTACCGCACCACGATACTGGCAACCAAACGACCCAGTATTATTATTTCAAGGTGATGGTATTGAGCCTACCGACAGATATGGAAACGACGGTCGATATATGGCCAACAATACATTGGTATGCAGGCTCAGCAATCAGTTGCTTTCCAATTTGGTGATTCCTGCTGGAGCCCTAGGCAATAGTGCTGATGTGGTGATGAATAGCAGTGTCTTTTCACTTATCACCAATAGCAATAATCAACCAATAATAGCCGCTCTTAATTTACTTTTAGTGGATGGTGCTTTAATGAATGAAGAGGTGATTGCTGCACAGCTCCAATTGGCTGGTGTTGCAGATTCGTTATCTTCATTGGTTCAAAAAATATATCCTTTAATTCAAGCCTTTTTAAAACCTGTAATTCCAACAGAGATTGAGAAGAGTATATATGAGAGTTACTTGAAAATTATAAGTGACAGTGATGCCCAATTCCTCAATAGCTTTTATACTTTAACTGGAGATTCATATATATTGAATACTCCTATTGATCAGTTGAAAGATGAGGATGTATTACAACTAACGTATATATTTATTTCGGTATCATATAATCCATCTCATGGGTCGCTGCGATATACAGGAATAGCTTTCTCAATGGCTGGTATTCAGTCATGGTTTAAGAATCCTTGGTTGCCTTTTTCTTTAAAATGGAGGGTGTATTTTTATCCGCTAGACTTGATTAAACCAGGCGATGACGGATATACTCATGATTTTATTACCTCTCAGTTTCATATTGGTGATACCAATTTAGATTATATAGGCCCTCCTGTTACGCCTGGTGAAGCCGGTATTCAACAGTATGATAATACCATCTTTTTAACACCGCACGCCAATATCAATTTAAGAAAACAACTGAGCAATTTTATAGATCAATATCCCAAAGATCCTATAAAAGATGAGCTTGTATATATATTAGGTAAACTTGCTGATAAGCCAGTGCTTTCGCAAGCTCTCAGTGGTCTGAATGAAGCATTGCTCATGCATCGCAAAGATTTACAATTACCTGTTGCCGATCCTAGAACAGGAGATTTTTATGGTTTTACTAATGAAATTGTAAGCCCTGCGGTTCATAATCAGAACATCAATATGCCCGCTACAGGATATAATTTCAATCCTATAAGAGTGGGTCTTATGCAAATTGCCAATGTTACTTTGGTGGATGTGTTTGGTAGAAATGTAGTGATCGATCAACCTGCAAAAATATATAGAGCATCAAGTATGCAACAATCCACCATGCTACCTGCTTCTACTATATATCTTGCACCAAGATTAACTGAGTCTTCTAGGCTGTTATTTAGATGGCTTTCGGCCGACGATGATACCATAGAAATGATACTGCTTCTACCACAGTAGAACCAAGCAGCTACAATCAGTATCAAACAATCGCGGTGCTGATGGGCAGACCTCTGGCTGTGGTGCGTGCTTCTAGAGATCTGGCGGTTCAAGGAGAGCCAGCCTCTCGCGAGAGTTGGCCCGATTTGAAATATCAAGTAGATCAATATGATGACGGAACATATATAGCGGGTAATGATTATCAATTTACCAAAGTTGATTTTCCGGTAAAGATTGGAAATATATCTCAAACGGAAGATGGGCTTATAGGTTATTTTAAGGATGAAGACTATGGAACTTTTTATGCACCTGCGGTAAAAAATGCCACCGATAAAGTATTGCCTCCGGGGCCTAATAATTTGTTGGTGAATTGCTCAGAAGATCAAGGATCATTAGAGATTTCTATGTTGATAGAACCAAGAGGAAAGATTCATGCAAGCACTGGAATTTTGCCAGTTAAATCTATAGAAATTCCTCCAGATCAATATTTAGATGCACTACAAAAACTTCAGCTTTGTTTCTTGACTAGTCCTATACTTACTAGTAAATCGGGGTTGTCGTTGCCTTTGCCATCTCAGACTGGAGGTATATGGTCTTGGGTTGAGAACGAGGGTTCGGCTTGGTCTTCTAAGCAACAAATATTGCCTGTGACAGTAGATGCTGTTATGAATTACGGATCGCAACAATTGCTCGAAGGATGGCTCAATTTGGCGAATATGATTTTAACAGGGATTAGTTTTAGTATACTGAATAACAAAGCTGGTAAAGCAGTTTTATATATAACCAATGATGCCAATTTGAATGCTTTGACTTTCAAGTATACAAATAAAACAGGTGTTCCTTTGCAATTGCTTGGTGGGCATCCAGTTTCGGGTTCATATATAGAAGGAGGATCTTCTTTTGTATTTAATTTCGAAGAGATATTCCCTGACCAGATTTTGGCGGGATTGACTGTGAACGCTGATGGTTGGTCATCAAAATATTTTCCAATAGATGAAGACTCTCCAGCAGTTTGGGCAGTGGCACCTCTCAACAATATGACTTTGGCTGCCAACGAATCTATATCTTTTAGTATTACAGGAATTACGGTGCCAGCGGGTTCTCAGTCAGGGAATTTCCAAGTGGCCTACTTTGCTTTTCCTGATATTCCAGATAGTATAGCCCCTGTGCTTTTAGCTATTAATGTTCAATTACCAACTTCCAAATAAATATATTATGAGTTTAAAAAATACTGCTTTCAATATTATCAACAACAAGACAAAAACAACCACGAGTGCAGGTTCAAGTGTTATATATATTACCGATGACCCTTCATGGAATGTGATGACTTATACTATAACAAACAATACCACCGATCCATTGGTGTTGAAAGGTGGAGATCCTGTTAATAGCAAAGTTCAAGATGGAGCTTCCTCTTTTGTAGTCGATTTTTCAGGAATCCTTTCGGTAGATCAGGTGGCTGCTATAAAAATTACTGATGATAAAAACCAATGGGGATTTAAGCTATTTCCAAGTTCTGGAGCTGGTTATCCATCAGCATGGGCATTGGCTCCATTAGCCGATTTAACCATTGCTCCTAATGATAAAGCTGTATTTACTCTTAACGGAATTAAATGCAATACACAAGCCCCAGGAAACTTCGATGTGAAGTATTTTAATATAGCCAACATGTCAGATAGGAGCTATCCATATACCTATCAAACATCGGTTTTAAATCCTCCAACAGGTATTCCACTGCCTTTAGATTTTGGATTCTCAAATGTAGTTCACCCTATAGGCAATCAAACTTTTAGAGATTTTTTGTCTGAGCAAGAGTATACTACTCCTTTGGATGGGAAAGATTTAAGTAATCTGATAGAAGTTGATATCACGTATGATAATAATTATCCAATTAAGAATGGATTTACAATTAACTTAACCAACCCAACTGGTAACCCACTAGAACCTGACGGAACCGATTTGGGGAATGCATCAGTATATATATCTTTTGTATTTGCTACCGATGATCCAGATGCTATAACCAACCAATCAAATGGAGACAATATACAAATAGGAGTAAAGGCAAAGTCTACTTGGAAAACTGTTTTACACCAGGCGGGCACTCCTAGTTGGCAATTTATACCCCAAAGCAGTCAAGTTTTTTTTGGGAATGAAACGGCTTATTTCAATGTCTCAAATTTGATTACAGAGTTAAATGCAGAAGAGCAAACCATATCAACGGTAAAAATTCAATTTAATAATATACCCGGTTATCAAGATACTGTATATACCATGCAGATGATCAAGGTGCCAGCAGTAGCCTCTATAGCTAAGTTTTCAGTGTTGCCAACTTCAATTACAGTTGGTGATAATGTGAAACTCAATTGGCAAACAGAGGTAGCTTGGAGAGTAACATTAGAATATTTTGATAGAGATGGGGGTCGACATTTTTTTGATAGTGCTCAAAATCAAATTAGAACCAATGAAACAGATTTTGTTCCAAATCCTGCACCTAATAAAGAGATTACCGAATTTACTTTATGTGCCTATGATAACGACCCTGACAACCCTGATGAAGAAACCAGATCCCTCACAGTAAATCAACTTCCTGTCGTCATCAATTCATTTACTCCTTCAGTTTCTTTAGTAGATATATCCAGCACGAGCAATACCGTAACAATCAGTTGGAATGTGAGTAATGCACAAACAGTTACTTTGCAAGGGGTAAAGGTGGCTGCGGTAGACTCACAAGTATTTACTTTAACAAAAACCATTGTGTTTTCATTAATAGCATTTCCATATGGAGTGGTTCAGAAACCTGTTCAACAAAGCTTCACCGTATATGTATATAGGAGTTATCCATCAGTTTCTGTAGGTCCTGCTGGTGATGGCAATACTTGGCAGTCACTTCCATTATCATTGGTCAATAAGATGCCGTCTATACAGCGTATATATGTTTCTAATGCCTATGGAGGAGGACAAATATCGCAAGTAAGTGAAGTATACAAGGCGTTAATCGGCGGTGTGTTTCCTGGCAATATCATGGCCTTGAGCAAAGATGGTAGCAGATTATATATAGAGCAATCTGGCCCTACAGGATCTAAAATAACAGTATACGATACAAGCTCTGGCAATGCATTATCTTCTGTTGCTATGCCAGCAGAACCGCCTTGCTTTATGGCTCTTTCACCAGATCAAACTTTGCTATTTGCCTTGAAGCAACATTTGCTCTCAGGTGTCAATATATTTAATGTAAATGTTGCAGCAGGTACTATAAGTTACCGTTCAGATGTGACAGTGCAGAAAAGCCCTGTGGCAGCAGCATTTGCCAATGGCAATGCCTATATAGCCAACTATGATGGCGACGGTCAAAGTATTCCAGGAAGTATATCAGTGGTGAGTTTAAGTTCATTGTCTATTGTTGCTACCATTAATCTCCCAACTGGAGAACCTCGTGCATTTCAATTGATAGGAAATTACTTATATGTGGCTTGTGAAGGTGGTAGTGCAGTAGCTATTATTGATGTGACATCGAATGCATTTGTAGCTGAAATACAAGTAGGAGGTAGGCCTTTTAGTTTGATTGCCAATAGCAGCAATACGTTGTTGTTTGTGACCAATTTTGCAAGCAATTCAGTTTCGGTGATCGATGTTTCAACAAGGGGTGTTATTAAGACCATCAGTGTTGGGAATAGTCCCGCAGGTATGTGTATTAATGATAATGGAAGTCAATTATTTGTAAGCAATTATTGCGATAAATCAATCACCGTTATAGACCTCACCAATGGTACTCAAAATGTAATAGGAACCATTCAACTCGAAAAAACCAATGGCAATCCGGTAGATATTTCTTCATTTCAAGCCAGCAACGGATATAATGATATATTCATAGCCAAAGAGTATTTCAATGGAAGGAATCCTGCATGCTCGGGCACAGTAACAGATCAAACCTTAAATATGTCTATTCTTTCTATTCAAGAGAACTATTCTCCTGTATTAGAGGATCAAGAAGAAAATTAATATCAATAAATAATATATATACTTAAATAAAATATCCAATAATGAATCATTTAAAATCATTTGCTCTGTTGTTCGCGTTTGCTGTTATGTTTAGTTGGCATTCGTGCAAAAAAGATAAAAACGAAAAGGCTCCATTTGTTCAATTCACTTCGCCAATTATACATGATAGTGAGAGTGTGCTTCGCAAAGTTCATATAAGTGTGAATGCATTTCCTTCAGGAAAAAGAAGCATCAAGAAGGTTGAGTTTTTTGTAGACAATGAGTTGTTGCCTAATGGCACAGATACAGAAGCCCCTTGGGAGTGTGATTGGGAAAGTACCGATAAGTTTGGGCAACCACGTGTGCTAAAGGCTGTTGCTACTGATAGCGAAGGCGATAGTCACGATACAACACAAACAGTGGTGGTGTTTAATGGGGCAGAGAAATCTAAAATGCCAACGGCTAGATATGCTTTTACTAGCAATGTGGTGAATGGAAAAATATATGTCATTGGTGGATACAACGCATCGAATAATGCATTCAAAGTGGTGGAAGAATATGACCCAGCTACCGATACATGGACTACCAAAAAGTCTTGTCTGTCGGGGCATGCAGCTCAAGCAAGTTGTGTGATCAATAATATTATATATGTTTTTGGAGGAGATAAAGGATTTGATTGGACTGGGGCCGTTGAGGCATATAACCCTGCCACCGATCAATGGGTGCCCAAAGATTCTATTCCGGTTGATTCTAATGCTGCATTAGGGATGAGTTCTGTTGCCGAGCTTAATGGAAAGGCTTATTTAATAGGTGGATTTACGAATCCAGAACCCGCAAGAATAGCAGAGTACGACCCAGTGACTGATAAGTGGCGATTGACCAAATCATATAAGAGAAATTATAATGCCGAAGCTTTAATTTTAAACAATCAAATATACTTTATTGGTGGTTGTCCTTTCAGGTCGATAGGCTTTTGCGATAACCCAAGCGATTCTTTGCAGATATATGATCCTGTAACAGAATCATGGACAAGTAAAGCCAATATGTTATCACCTCATTCAGGGCATTCGTCAACTATATATAATGGTAAAATATATGTGATGGGTGGAATGACGAATGGATCGGGGGCTGCTAACAAGAATTTTGAAGTATATGACCCTGCTACTGATACGTGGAAAAATCTTCCATCATTGCCTCAAAGCTTATCTAACTTTAGCTGCAACACAGTGAATGGAAAAATATATATCATCAGTCAGGATCATGTATTTGAATATACTCCTGATTAATTTTCAATTTAATAAACCTATATAAACCATGGCAAAATCAACAAGTATATATGGAGATCAATGGTCCTCTTTTTTTGGTAATCTATCCAATCAAGGTGATAGTTTCAATGGTCTTATTTCTAAGAGCAATCAATACTATGCATTTCTTTCTAAAGTAGATCAGGTAGATAGCAGTAACTACGATCTCTATTTTGAATTGATGACCAAAGAATGGGGAGATAATGTGATGTTTGCAGGCAGTGTTCAGGTGAGTAAAATGCCACCCGAAATTCCCACGGCTTCCTATAGTATGGTGGGTCAAGATGGTAGCAAGATACTCAGCACACTGGGCTTAAAATCGTTTGATGATTTAGCCGAGGGATCATGGTATCTCATACAATTAGAAAAAGGAGAAACAGGGCCGCTCATTGGTAATTTATATAATCCAGATATTGATCTTTCACTATAATGACAAACTATATGAATGACTCAGAAAAACAGAATCCAATGGATTTTGGCAATTATACATTGAAGGCAGCTTCACTTATTTCAATGCCTACATTGAATGGTAAAACAGTATCCAGTTCTAACAATCTTGTTCAAGTAGGAGCGGTTGGTCC
>JACPWH010000288.1 GCA_016197185.1 Ignavibacteriota bacterium | reverse complement strand
TATTACAGAATATGACAATCGTAATATCTTGCTTAGGGAAATAAAAAACATCAGCTGTTGTACCGATTCCTCTTCCTGAATGACCGTATAAAACACCATAAGGAAAAGATTTGTCTGTTGCCAACCCTAGCGCGACATCTACGTCTATTCCCTTATTTCCGGTTTTCATTTCGTTCAAGGATTGCTGATTGATAATTTTACCTTTCATTAGGTCCTGGAGAAAATGAGCGGCCTCTTCTATCGGTGCATAAACGCCATCATCTCCTTCAAACCAATTGGCAGTCTCGAATGTTTGTGAAGTTAGGTCTTCGATTACCTCGTCCTTATTTAAATCACCGTAATATCTTACATTTTTTTCTGGGGGTTTTTCTCTATAATAGGTATTAGTGTAGTCATGCGTGGCAATCAATTGGCGCAAGTACGAAGTATGCCCGTCAGGAACGACTTGGTCAACAATCATCGCTAGTAGCAAGTAATTAGTGCTGCTATAATTAAACTTTGTGCCAGGAGAACTGAGCGGAGGTTTGTTATAACAGTACCTTCTTAGCGTATTGATTCTACTTAGCGTATCGAGCTTGAGCCGTCCTTCAAGGTATAATCTGTTCAACTCCGGGTCGCGGTCATAATCTTCCCATCCAGAAGTATGTCCTAGCAAATGCCGGATGGTAACATTTTTTGCATTCGGGAGATGTTCAATTATTTCCGATGGCAGGTACTTGGCAATTTTGTCATCCAACTGAATTTTCCCTTCCTCGGCCAATTTGAATACAGCCACCGCATTATACATTTTGCCCACACTGCCCATACTGAAAATGGCCTCTTTGGTTAAACTTTGCTTTCCGTTCAGATCAGCGTAACCAGATGTGCCTATCCAATTTCCTTGTTTGGCTTTTTCAATATAAACCGCCACGCCACTTAGTTTCGTTGCCGTTGCCTGATCAATGTACTTCTGTATCTTCCTGAATTTTCCAGGGAGATCTTGGGCGCCTGCCGTAAAAAGAGTGCTGAAAACGAGTAGTGTTATGATTGATTGCTTTGTCATAGGTATCTTTTTTTCACAAAAAACGCCTCCTAGCTGGAGCCCAGACAGCATTTTCAGATGGCAATTGGCCAACTGCTATAAATTTTAGACTGAAGTGCTATTGTACCACTTGCGAAAGCTTGAGGCCTTCAAGCGGCTAACCACTATATCTCCTTCATCAAGGATCAGGTCCTTAACCTTAACTTGAAGCTTTCCGTAGGTAGCCGGGGTAATCGAAGCAATAATGTTTCTGTTAAGAATCGTATTTCGTGTTGCAAGAAAGAAAAGATGATTCGGGAGTCTATCCGAGAGCTCGCTAAGCGCTCCGTTGAACGTTCCCTGCTGCCGATCTTTAGCATAGACTCTGACAATGCCATGAGTGTGCACTGCCGCAGCTATATTATTAGCTTCAATTTTGAATTTGGTATTCCCTTTTTGCAATTCTATCAAATCGGAAGACTGATTAAGTTGAGATCTCAGATGATTGATTTCATGAGATGAGTCCATTATAGAATATTCGGCAGCTCGCCATCTTTTGTAAAAATCAAAGCCCCAATTGGCAACCGTGAGCAATATGGAAATGCCAAGTGTAACAAGATTAATTATGAGCAGCTCCATCCATGTAAAAAAACATTGACTTGTTAACAATAAGTAGATGTTTCCCGAAATATTTAATATCGCCAACAACGACAATGCTAAATATGAAAAATGAGTAAAAAGCCGAAGGCCTGGTTTAGCTATCCAACTGTATTTTTTTTCTAATCTAATTTCCAGGTACCTGTTTAGTTCTGTTATGGGCGTGGCAAAAATCCAAGCCCAAAAAAATTCAGTAAAGGGTAGGTGAAGTTTGGTAGGGTTAAATATCAAATTGACCACAATATTGACCAGTGTACCTAAAAGCAAAGGAGCTGCAATTCTTCGTACGCTCATACTACTTAAACCCGTGATCGACAAACTTAATATTTCTCTTCAGCCCGGTGTACTTTGTACGTTTAACGGCTGATTTTTTAAACAACTTTTCAAAGACATCTTCTGTAATCTCCGTCCAATCTTTTTGCATCATTTTTTCAAGATCGGGAGCAGGCGAGAATTTTGGTTCATGGTGCGGCTTAGAAAACCTGTTCCAGGGACAAACATCCTGACATATATCACAACCAAAAATCCAATTTTCAAATTTGCCTTTTACTTCTTTTGGAATTTCTTCTTTTAGTTCGATGGTAAAATAAGAAATGCATTTGCTGCCGTCTACTACATAGGGCTCGGGTATTGCATCGGTAGGGCAAGCATCTATACAGGCAGTGCAGGTGCCACAATAATCCTTGATTGGCCCATC
>JACPWH010000287.1 GCA_016197185.1 Ignavibacteriota bacterium | reverse complement strand
GGATATAGCATTGGAACGCAGAATGGAGATTGCTCAGAAAGTTGTATTCCTTGCCCGTTCACTTCGTGAAAAATCGAAAATACGTACACGTCAACCTCTTAGAAGAATATTGATTCCGGTCGCTTCTCCGCAACAGCGTCGTGATTTACAGGCAGTGGAAGATGTTATTTTAGAAGAAATCAACATAAAAGCAGTTGAATACGTCAGTGAAGAAACAGGTATCGTAAAACGAAGTGCAAAAGCGAATTTCAAGACATTGGGTAAAAAATGCGGTAAAAATACTCAGACAGTAGCAAATGCAATCAAGGAAATGAACCCTGCAGCACTCAGAATGTTATCACAAAACGGAAATTATATCCTGACGGTTGGGGAGGAGCAATACGACCTCACTACAGAAGATGTAGAAATCATCAGTGAGGATATTGAGGGGTGGCTTGTAGCATCGGAAGGAGCACTTACTGTAGCTCTTGATACTGAAATTGATGATACATTACGCGCCGAAGGAATCGCACGCGAATTTGTCAATCGTATCCAAAACCTTCGCAAGCAATCGGGATTGGACGTAACAGACAGAATTGTACTGAACTATTATTGTTCACCGCAAATTGAAGTTGCAATTGGATCTATGAAAGAATATATCCAAAGTGAAACTCTTGCAGAAGTCATAACGTATCAGGAAATGGAAAATGGTGAGAGTGTTGAAATTGATGGTGAAGTAATCGTAATGTCTATTGAAAAAATAGGTATCTAAGTACTATAAATAATACTCATTCCTATTTTCAATAGAGCTTTAAACCAATAAACATGCCGGGTGCGACCTACAAACCGTACTTTGCAAAATTCTAACCTATTTATTATACAGGTGAAATCATGTCGGATTTGAAAACAGAACAACAGGAAGAAATCGCAGTTCGTCCTACAATCAGATATTCGGATGAAGATCTTGCTGTGTTCAAAAATGTAATTGAAAAAGCTAAAGCGGAAGCACAGGATGAAATGCGAATGCTCAATGAGCGATTGGAAGATCTTACGAATCAAGATAATAATGCAGATAGTATGATCTATTCTATGCACATGGCAGAGCAAGGTTCTGAAGCAATGGAAAAAGAAAAGACGTATGCTCATCTTAACAGAGTAAACGACTATCTCCGTAAACTTGATGAGGCTATGGAACGCATCAAAGACAAAAGCTATGGTGTCTGTAAAGAATGTGGAATACTCATCGCCAAAGAAAGACTGATGGCTGTTCCGATTACTACTCTTTCCGCTTCATGGAAAATTCGCCAACAATGCCCTGAAGACGGTATCGACCGCATAACAAAACAAGGATAAGTTATATGAATGAATCTTCAAAAAATAATAGTTCACGATGGTTCTTTTTGCTGGCAGCCGGATTGATTCTGTTTGATCAGGCAACGAAACTTGCCGTAAAAGGCTTTACGCTTTTTGGTATCCATCACGACGGAATGTACGTAGGGGAAAGTCACCAGGTACTTGGTGAGACATTACGATTTACATTTGTTGAGAATGCAGGAATGGCATTTGGAGTCAGCTTTGGTTGGGGCAAGGTATTCCTCACATTGTTTTCCCTTGTGGCAGGAGTCGGCTTGGGATGGTATTTAACCAAAATTCGCAATAGCTCCAAATGGGTACAGTTCGGGATAACCCTTTTACTTGCAGGCGCATTGGGTAATTTCATCGACCGTGCATTCTATGGAGTGTTTTACAATGAGGGTGCTTTGTTTTACGGGTTGGTTGTCGATTTTATTCAAGTGGATATTCCCGATATTAATTGGTTCGGGCAGGTCTATACACACTGGCCTGTATTTAATATTGCAGATTCATGCGTAAGTTGCGGGATGGTTCTTTTGCTTATAATGAACAAGAAAATACCGATGCACAATGATATTACACCTAAGCCACCTCAACAGGAATCACACGAAATTCCTGTACAATTAGAAGAAGTTCACGAGGAAAGTACTACGGTCGAATAATACAATACTCGAAAATATATACACAAGCAGGCGTTCAATCTTCAGCATGAACGCCTGTCTTTATTTTAATTGCCTTATATCTCAAGAACAATGGAACGCTCCGAAGACAAAAAAAACTATCCGGATTATATTGAAAAAATCTACAATTTTATAATTCCGTCGGGGCAACGACCTGAACGCGTAGATATGTTTCTCACCGAAGCAATTCCAAATGCTACCCGCTCGAAAGTCCAAGCCGCAATAGATGCAGGAAATGTAACGATTAACGGAAAGATTCACAAGTCATCACGCAAGATACAGCCCGGTGATGTAGTGCAATGCAGCGTAATGAAACCTCCCCCAATGGAGTTGTTACCCGAGAATATTCCACTTGATATTGCTTATGAAGATGAGTATCTTCTTGTAGTTAATAAACCCGCAGGAATGGTAACACACCCGGGATTCGGCAACCGCTATGGTACACTTGTAAATGCACTTTTGTACCACTTCGGGCAGCGAGAAGCTATCCCAATCGAGGATATTAACGATGACGAAGAAAGCGAAATTGAAAGTGATGAAGACAGAGAAACTACATACATTTACAATACAGATGCAATCCGTCCGGGAATCGTTCATAGATTGGATAAGGAAACATCGGGCTTGCTTGTAGTGGCGAAAAATTCATTCATTCACGCAGCACTTGCAAAGCAATTCTTTGAACATACCACCCAACGTGAATATAATGCAATCGTGTGGGGAATTGTAAAGGAAAACGAAGGACGCATAGAATCAAACATAGGACGTTCACCACGCGACAGGAAAAAATTCGCAGTTGTGGAAAAAGACGGAAAACTTGCAATCACTGATTATTCTGTTATTGAACGTCACGAATTTCTGACCCTTGTCCGGTTCAAACTTCACACAGGACGTACCCACCAAATCAGAGTTCATGCAACAAGTATGCATCACCCACTATTAGGTGACAGCACTTATGGAGGAAATACGATTGCTTACGGGGGCTTAAAAAATACCACCCAAAAGTCATTGGCTCTAAAATGCCTGGATGTAATGCAACGGCAGGCACTCCATGCCCGTACACTCGGCTTTACTCATCCCCATACAGGAGTACGCTTAGAATTTGAAGCGGAACTTCCGGCGGATTTCAAGCAGATTTTGACTATGGTTCATAAGGATTGATTTGATATTTAAGGATTTATAAATTGTTTGCAAATTTCATTGATGATTAAACATTGGTATAAAGAATCCGAAGGATTCAAATGTTTATAGAATATCATATTCAAATTTACATTCGACCCCGATGGGGTCGAACTATCGCCAAGTTTACAATTGTTATAAATATTTAATCCCGTTGGGATTATTTATATTTCCATACATAAGTTCTTTAGATGGCTAGAGACAGGGTACAGCCATATCTACTGCGATTTACAAGAAAACATCATAAACGACAAAAGGGCTTTTCCAAGTCCTTTTGTCGTTTCATTACTTTACTCTCTATATTTTACCCGCGAATAAACTCAGCAATTTTCTCAACTACAAAATAAATCTGGTCTTCGCTAAGTTCAGGGAAAATAGGAAGTGCCAGCGAAGTTGCAGCAGCAAAGTTCGCTACCGGAAAATCTGCATCTTTCAAATTCAAATACTGAAAACATTCCTGACGATGGAATGGGACGGGATAGTAAATCTCAGCACCAATATCATGTGATTTCAGGAATTCCCGCAGTTCATCACGCCGCTCAACTCTAATTATAAATTGATTGTAGATATGATAATTTTTCACACCTGACGATTGGTAAATTGCTGCAGGAAGAAGAACTTTGTTTGCTCCGTCAAAAGCAATTTTTCCGGTCTCTTCAGCTAATCCTATTTCGCAGAATAACTTCTCATAAAGTCGTGCGTTAGTCCTGCGCGCTTCGTGCCATGACTCCAGATGCCTGAATTTCACATTCAATACTCCTGCTTGGATTGCATCCATCCGAAAATTCCCACCTACGAATTTATGATAATATCGCGGCTCCATTCCGTGGTCACGCATTTGACGGAGTTTTTTATAGAGTGTTTCGTCGTTAGTAGTCATTAATCCCGCATCACCGAACGCCCCCAGGTTTTTTGTCGGGTAGAATGAAAAGCAGCCCATCAATCCCATTGAACCGACAGGCAAACCGTTTCTATACTGAGTACCGATAGCCTGTGCTGCATCCTCGATAATCGGGATACCAAATTCTTTGCCGATTGTCAGAATCTCGTCCATTGCCGCACTTTGTCCGTAAAGATGCACAGGGATAATTGCCTTCGTGCGTGATGTTATTGCAGCGCGAATTGCATCAGGGTTAATATTTAGAGTGATTGGTTCGGAATCGACAAATACAGGCTTTGCTCGAAGGCGGGCAGCTACACCGGCAGTTGCAAAAAAAGAATAGGTAGGCATGATAACTTCATCATCAGGAGCTATATCCAATGCCATCAATGCCATGAGTAGGGCATCCGTTCCGCTCGATACCCCAAGAGCAAATTTCGCTCCGCTATATTCTGCTAATGTTTGCTCAAGGTCTGAGGTTTCTTTACCGAGAATTAGGGCTTGAGATTTTGCTATACGAAGAAGCATCGGTTCAATTTCGGATTGAATTGTTTGATATTGAAGCTGTAAATCAAGAAGAGGGACTCGCATATTTCTCCAAAAAAGGTGGAATTTTAAGGGTTGTTTCATACAAAAATACAAAATAAACAGGGGTTCTTTCGGGAGAAATAATTTTTTGATTCTATATATCTTGAGTTGAATGAGTGATTTTAGAATTCGGTTAGACTTATAAACAAATTCTAACGTATAAATTCCTATAAATAAACATCTCCTAAACCAAATGAGTTTGAAAATTTCAAGAAATCTACTCGAGGGAGAATCTCAAAGTGTGATGTTAGCGTGCAAAATTCTAAATTCCTAAAAAATTAAACAGAGTTCAAAGAATAATAGCGTCTTTTTCATTTGGGAAATTCGGTGTATTTTGGTAAGTTGCGATACTCACCTCAACAGTCACTCCAAAAAAGAATTATTAAGTTAACATAACTATTTACGATAGAAGGAAATACATGTGAAAATTGTCTTATACTCCGTTTTAATTTTTACTTTAATGTATGGTAATCTTTTCGCCCGAATTAATGATTCTGACGCTAATTCTTTGATGCAGCCTGATTCTACGTATAAGATAGTTTCCCAAATGGAAGCAACTCTTTATTCAGGTGTAAACATCGGACTTGGGTTTGGCTACGGATTCAAGCAAAATTATGATTTCGGTGTGAATGTTCGTGCCGGGCTTTCCTCAGAGAGCCGATGGTATTTGGGAGGACTTTTTAATTATCATTTCGGACGTTCAATCACGCAAACATTTGATACTATTACAGTTTCATTAGAAAAATTCGCATATTCCATATCAGGAGAATTGGGTTATGATGTATTAATTGAAAAGAAAGCTATTCTTCGTCCGTCTGTCACAATCGGATTTATAACATTCAGAGATATTACAGATATTAGCAAGCCTATAAATATCAAAGCAAATGAAACTGCATCCCATCTGTTAATCAGCCCGGGAATGTTTTTTCAATTCCCGCTCAGTCATGATATTTTTTGGGGTGCAGAACTCCGTTATAATGTTGTCTCAGGAGACGGCGATTATAATTCTTTCGAATTATATACGAATTTTCTTTTTAGATTTTAAACTTGGGTAATATACGTATGCTTCCTTTGCGACAATTTGTTCCATCTGTACAGCAATTTGTGGTAGGGCATCGAGGTTCCTCTGGAACTGCCCCGGAAAACACCCTTGCTTCGGTTCGTCAAGGACTTGAATCAGGGGCAGATATGATTGAACTTGATGTACAGCTAACTGCCGATCATGAGATTATTGTATTTCATGATGTAGTACTTGGTAGAACAACTGATGGTAAAGGAAGGGTTCAAGCAGCGTCACTTAGTGCAATCCAATCGTTAGACGCAGGTTCATGGTTTTCGGAGGAATATCACGGCGAGATTGTGCCGTCATTACGTCAGGCTATAGAGCTAATTCGCGGTAAAGCCTATTTGAATATTGAGATAAAGCCACCTCAGCAAGATGAGGATTATCACATCCGTCTCGAGAAGATATTAGAATGTATATTCGATACGCAGATGGAACAATTTACACTTTTCGGTTCATTTCATCATGGCGCACTTGCGCACCTCAAACGTCAATACCCCATTCTCCATACAGCTGCCATTAATGTACCGAATGACAAACGGCTACCCTCAGAAATAGCTTCCGAAATTGGGTGCGAAGGGTTTATTTGCTCTATACGTGAGCTTACCCGTAAACGCTCGGAAGATGCCCTGCAAAATAATATATATCTTGGTGTTTATACGGTCAACTCATCAGAGGATTTAGAGTTTGCTCTTAGCCGGAAGGCAAAGGCAATAGCTACTAATTATCCCGGACGGATATGTGGCTACTTAAAGCATAAGTATTACCCAATATAAACCTTTAACTATAAGTAGAATACGGGGAAATACATACTAAAATAAAATGTAACATTATTATTATTATTTCGTATTTATGCTATGATTCACAAAAGTTTGAAGAGTAAAGAAATTATGAATGTTAAGAAAAGAACATGAAATTAACACTAAAAAGCATTGACAGATTTATTTCTCAGTAAATAAATCTTAAAAACTTTATCAATCAATTTCATCTAAATATATTTTACATACTATTTATTACGGAACAGGAGAAAATAAGAGTATAATTCAGCAAATAAAGACCCGGCAGAAAAACAATTTTGGGACAAAGAAGAGAACCAAAGAAGATAATACAACCAATTAAAATTTAATCAAAAATTAAGTATCCTTTTTGAAACGGATATTATTTTTTACATTATAGTATTGGAGGTTTTATGAAAGCTCTAATGTCTTTGCGCAACAAACTCCTTACAATAGTATTAGTTATTACATTAGGAGTAGCGGGAAATTCTACAGTCTTCGCACAAAGCGAAGGAGGTCGTGTAGGGTTTGGTTTTATGGCAGGTGGTTTGAAGTATTGGGGAACTTTTACAGACAACCAAATTTGGCTGGGCGGTGATTTATTTGCAAGATGGAATATTATCAACCAATTATCACTCCAGGGATCTATGGGGTGGGGTCAACTCCGTTATAAAAACACGGACGTACAACAACAAAAATTCCCAGAATTTTATGGACGGTTTGGAAAAGGAGGATATGATGCCCCTCACGAAAAGAATTTCGCCAGAATAAGTACTTACGAAACATTCCTTTCTTGGAATATTCTTCCGAGAGAAAAATTTGTTCCTTATATTTTTGCAGGAGTTGGAATTACTGATTGGAATCCTACATACGATGACGGAAAAGCATTGCCTTTAAATGATGGCAGTACTTATGAGAAACGGAAAATAATGTTTCCGTTCGGTGCAGGATTTGAATTATACCTTAGTGATAATTTCGTGTTTAACGGAAGGGCAACACTACGCCAAACAGGAACTTCATGGTTAGACGGTTATGATCCGACTATAGATGGCAAACCATCAGACGGCGATGATATATTTATGACGTTTGGCGGCGGTTTTACATTCTATGTATTCGGAGATGCAGACTATGATGATGATGGGGTAACAAACTCAAGGGAACGTGAAATCGGTACAGATGAAAACAATCCCGATACGGACGGTGACGGACTGACCGACGGTCAGGAAGTATTTACATACTTTACAAACCCGCTCTTGCCGGATACAGACGGTGATAACCTAAACGATTACGAGGAAGTATTCAAATACAATACGAATCCGACACTCGCCGACACTGATACAGACGGTCTTAAAGACGGTGAAGAAATCGTTCGGAAAACAAATCCACTCATGGCTGATACTGACCGCGACACTCTTCTCGACGGTGATGAAATCAATAAATACAAAACAGACCCGCTTAAAGCAGATAGTGATGGCGATAGCTTAAACGATGGCGATGAAGTAACGAAATACAATACGAACCCTGCTGTAGCAGATACTGATAATGACGGATTGAATGACGGTGATGAAATCAGCACCTACATGACTAATCCAACAATAGCTGATACTGATACAGACGGCTTACGTGACGGTGACGAATTGAAACAATATAAAACCAATCCGCTCAAACTTGATTCTGACGGTGACGGATTGAATGACGGTGACGAAGTAAAACAATATCAAACGAACCCTGCTGTTGTAGATACGGACGGCGACGGATTGCAAGACGGTGAGGAAGTTCATAAATATAAAACAAATCCGCTTTCTGACGACAGCGATAATGACGGGCTAAAAGACGGTGATGAAGTAACTAAATATAAAACAGATCCATCACTTGCCGACAGCGACAAAGACGGCTTGAAAGACGGTGAAGAAGTAAATAAATTCAACACAGATCCTACAGTAGCAGATACTGACAAAGACGGGTTGGCTGACGGTGACGAAGTAAATAAATATAAAACCGACCCTCTTAAAACTGATACAGACGGTGATACTTTAAGCGACGGTGACGAAGTAAACCGTAAGGCAAAGAGAGATGGTGTAAGTATGGAGCCGACTAATCCTCTCAAGGCAGATACTGACGACGACGGTGTACGGGATGATGTTGACTATTGTGCTTTGATACCGGGCAAACCAAACAGCGATCCTAACAAAAACGGATGCCCAGAGTCTCCAAAAGTGGGT
>JACPWH010000286.1 GCA_016197185.1 Ignavibacteriota bacterium | reverse complement strand
ATGCCCGTACCTTCTGTAAAAGCAGGACAATCGCATTTATCCGTTTTAAATTCGCCAGATTGATTACTGGGACCGAAGCCGACAATTGCTCCTACAAAAGAAGGCAAAGTAATGTGAGGATCAATCGGGCTTGCCATATCTCCGCTTGATAGTCCCCCATCTTGTGCAATCACCATACCCGGGAATCCGGCTGCAAAAATTAGAAAAACGATAGCTGAAAAAAATATTTTTCCCATAGTTTGGGTTGGTATGACTAAATTGCACATGTTGAATTACAAAATTACAATTGCAAAATAACGTTCTAATGTCAAATTAAGAAAGAATTATTATTCTTGCCGCACAAAATATCATTTTTTTGAAAAAAAAATTGCTAAAGGTACTTTTGATGGGTATTCAAATCTTAAAATGATAATGCAAAAATTACTCAATCTTTATTCTTGGAGATGATATACATGACTTCCGAAGCACCTGTTTCTCATGACCCTACAAACGATTCAATTATGCCCTACTCGTCGATCTACGAAGGCGCACGAGGAGCGGCAGTGCGTATTCTCAGCCGTTTTGAACGAAGCGACTCATATCTGGATAAGTTGCTTGAATATGAACTAAGAACGGGTGAACTCAGTTCACAAGACAAAGCTCTTCTTACAGAATTGGTGAATGGTACAGTCCGGTGGTGGTTAGGCAAACTGGACTGGGTTCTAACCGGGTTTTATCACGGAGAATTCGACAAATGTCTTACTCCTGTCAAAAACGCAATGAGAATCGCTCTCTATCAAATTATGTTCCTTTCTAAAATTCCTCATCCCGTTGCCATCAATGAATCGGTCGAAATTGTGAAACGTCTGAAAGGCGATCGCTCTGCAGGAATTGTAAACGGGGTTCTCCGAAATGTGCTTCGTCATTTGGATGATATTCGCTATCCAAATACCACCGAAGACAATATTTGGTTTTATTCAGTTATCTATTCTCACCCACGATGGCTGGTGAAACGTTGGAGTGATATTTTTGGAGATAAGGAAACCGAACAAATGCTGAAGGCTAATGTTCAACGCCCAATACTCACACTTCGGGTCAATCTTCTCAAAACAACTCCTCTTGCCGTTAGTGAATGGCTTGTTGCACAGGAGATTCCATTTACCGCTTCCCCTCTGCTCCCGCATTGCTTTCAGGTGAGTTCACTCCGTGATATTGCAGGAAGTGAAATATTTCGAGACGGGTGGGTCTCTGTACAGGATGTAAGTGCATCTCTTGCGGCAGTTCTCGCAGCACCAAAAGAGAACCAAACGGTAATTGACCTTTGTGCAGCACCCGGAGGTAAAACTTTTTATCTTGCTGAACTAATGCACAATACAGGGAAAGTAATCGCACTTGATAAATATGAAGCAAAATTACGGTTTATCAAGAGTGGCTCTGAAAGACTTGGGCTTTCGGAAGTAAAAACTGAGGTTGCCGATGCTCGAACATACAAGCATGAGCTTGTTGATGTTGTGGTGGCAGATGTCCCTTGTTCGGGTCACGGTACGTTTTCCAAAAAACCTGATATTAAATGGAAGCGTGAGGCAACCGATATTACAAAACTTGTCCCCCTTCAACGTGAAATTCTTACGAATGCAGCTACTCTCGTAAAACCGGGCGGAGCAATTATGTACAGCACTTGTACGGTAGAGCCGGAAGAAAATTTCCAAAATATTGAATGGTTTTTAGAAAAATTCCCAAATTTTATTCTTGATGATGCAGAAAATTATCTCCCTAAGGAAGTTTGCATCAATGGATGTATGCAAACATTCCCTCATCGTCACGGCACAGACGGAGCATTCGCAGCACGTCTTGTACGCATAGAATAATTTTTGCTTGAATTGTGTGGAAAAATACCGTAGATTTGCAAAAACACTAAATAACTAATTAAACTCTTTATGAAAACAATGAACCTCTCCAAAGTGTTAACAGACAATACGGTGCTGCTTCATTTTTCTGATAACGCACCTTGTGCTTTCCCTGCACGTCCTGTGAATGATGATATAGAAACTGAGCTTAATTTCAGTAAATATTGGGTACCAAATTCCAAAGATTCATATTCTGTTATCGCTACGGGCGACAGCATGGTGGAAGCTCGAATTTATGAAGGCGATATGCTTGTGATTGATTGCAGCATCGAGCCAAAGCACGGTGCAATTGTAGCAGCTTCGGTAAATGGTGATTTAACTGTTAAACGGCTTGTTATTACAGAACAGGGCTTCCCGGTACTGAAAGCTGAAAACCCTAAATATACACCGCT
>JACPWH010000011.1 GCA_016197185.1 Ignavibacteriota bacterium | reverse complement strand
GCAAACAGTTATGAAAATCGCAAGAACTATACTCGTTTTTTTTAACATAAGAATCCTTTGTGCAGGTTTTTCAGAGTGTTAGTATTTATTCAAGAAATCAGTGTTGCAATAACTGAATGGACTGGAAATATTCTACCAATCCATATTGGCTGAATCATCAATTTCCCTCATTAACTGAGCAGACAATTTTTTCATTTTGGCTAGACTTTTCATAGCTGCTTTGTACGTTCCATCTTTTGAGTAAGTTAATATTGATGGCAAACTACATTCTTGAGTATAATGCATAGCTGGTGCTAATGAACTGTTCCATAAATAGTTTATAAATTGATCAATCAGTTCTATTACTGCTTCTTCTTTAAAACCAAGACCTCCAGTTAATGAGAATCTATTTTTGCCAATTTGGCGATTCATTAATATTGGAACTGACCCTGAACCTGAGTGAAAACTATATGCTTCACCATTTTTTCCAAAAGCTCCATGTGCTACAAAGTTTCTTAATTGTTGCCTTATAATAATTAACTCATCATAATACTTTTTTGATTTGGGAGTTGAAATTGGAATAGCCTTTGTAAATTTATCTTTCCATTCTTTACCAGTTAACTCATAAATTTCACTTCCATTCCACATGCCTTGTCCAATAATTGCGAGGTGAATAAAAAGGTGTTCTGTCCAACTAAAAAAAGCTTCTATACAAGATACGGCTAACCAATTTGACCTCTGAGCATAGTTAAAACTTAAAGGTGTATATTCAGTCATTTCACCATATTTCATTTTTTTCTTAACTATTTCGTATTTCCCTCTATTCTCAATTTGCTTTGCCTTTTGTTCGGTGAACAAATCGTGTAAGTATTTGAATCTATCATACAATGATGTATTATAGTTTTCTACATTTAATTTTGAATCTTTAACTGCATTTTCTGCAATCCAGTCAAAAAAGGGTTTTACACTATTTATAGCTCTGTTTATTTTAGAAGCTATTTTAAATGCTGTAGTTTCATCATCATTAATGTTTTGAACAAAAATCCCAACACCAAATTTTCTATACTCAATTAAAAATGCTTGTCCCTCATAATCAATTGGAAATGACCATGCTATTTTTTCTCCCTGTCCTAAATCTTTGTATTTTAATAAATCTGATAAAAGAAAATATATCAAGTAATGTTTTGGCAATAACATACTTGATTTGCTCTCTAAGGCACTATGTAAAAAATCTTTCGGTGCCATGGTGTTACTATCTGCTGGCTTTATGGGTGATAATATTCTACTGGCAATATCTATTAATTCATCCTTATCTATGATCAAATCTGCTTTTTTCATTTTGTTAGAAAAAATATAATAATCTCTTCATTGTTAATATTATTGCCCATTCTCACCCAAAAAAAATCCCCCTATCCCCGCACACATGCGAAAATAGGAGGAAACAACCACATACCCAACTATAATTATCTGAAATAATTAATATTTACAACCCCAACTCCTTCTTCAAATATAACCCCGTATAACTCTCCGCCACCTTGCACACATCCTCCGGTGTTCCCTCGGCAATTATACGTCCACCGCCGCCGCCGCCTTCTGGACCTAAGTCCACTACCCAATCGGCACATTTTATTACATCGAGGTTATGTTCGATTACTACCACCGAATTACCCTTATCCACCAATCTGCCCAAAAGTGCGAGCAGTAATTTAATATCCTCAAAATGCATACCCGTTGTCGGTTCATCCAATAAATAGAGCGTTTTTCCTGTGGAGACTTTGGCAAGTTCCGTTGCAAGTTTCACGCGCTGCGCCTCGCCGCCGGAAAGGGTGGGGGCTTGCTGTCCGATTTTGATATACCCCAAACCCACCTCGTTAAGCGTCTGCATAATCCTTCTGATTTTCGGGATTTCGCTAAAGAAGCTCAGTGCCTCCTCAATGCTCATATCCAGAACATCGGCAATGTTTTTCCCTTTGTAAAACACTTGGCAGGTTTCGGCATTATAGCGTTTCCCATTGCACGTTTCGCACGGAACATACACATCCGGCAGGTAATTCATTTCAATTTTCTTGATACCCGCACCTTCGCAATCGTCGCATCGTCCGCCTTTCACGTTAAACGAGAAACGTCCCTGTGCATAACCGCGCATTTTCGATTCGGGCAATTGCGAGAAGAAATCACGAATCTGCGTGAACACTCCCGTATAGGTGGCAGGGTTACTGCGTGGAGTTCGCCCAATCGGTGTTTGGTCTATTTCAATCACTTTATCAATATGTTCCAAACCCTCAATTTTGGAATACGGCATCGGCGACGACACGGCATTATGAAAATGCTTGGAGAGAATCGGATAGAGTGTTTCATTCACGAGTGAGGATTTGCCGCTGCCGCTCATCCCTGTTATACAGGCAAACGTAGCAAGCGGAAGACGAAGTGTAACTTCCTGAAGGTTATTGCCCCGTGCGCCACTGAGTTCAATCCATTTCCCATTTCCTTCACGTCGAACTTTCGGCACTTCAATTTCACGAACACCGGTAATATATTGCATTGTGTTCGAGAGGTCAATCAGCGATTTCTTAGCATCGTATATCTCCGACGGCACACCTTCAAACATAATTTCACCACCGTGAATACCCGCCTTCGGACCAATATCAACAAGGTAATCCGCTTGCTCAATCATTTCACGGTCATGCTCCACCACGATAACAGTATTCCCCAAATCACGAAGATTCTTGAGCGAGGTAATGAGCTTCTGATTGTCGTGCTGATGCAATCCAATGCTCGGCTCGTCAAGCACATACATCACCCCTACAAGCTGACTTCCAATTTGCGAAGCAAGGCGTATCCGCTGGGATTCACCACCCGATAGAGTTTTTGCAGAACGGTTAAGATTTAGATAATGGAGACCTACATCCAGCAAAAATTTCAATCTTGTAGAAATTTCCTTGATGACTAAATGAGCGATTCTCTTTTCACGGTCGTTCAGTTTCGCCTCGAGTGAATTGAAATATTCATACCCTTTGGAAATATCCAAAAGTGTCGTTTCGGCAATATTGCGCTCGTCAATTTTCACGGCAAGGTTTTCGGGTTTGAGCCGCCCACCGTTACAATCGGGACAGTCCTGCGCCGACATATATTCTTCGATACCACTCTTTATTTCTGATGATGTAGTTTGTTCATACTGCTGACGGTAAATCTCCAGTATTCCCTCGAATTTGGTTTTATATTCCACTCTTTTACCGGATGACAGGGTATAAACAAGCGTAATTTTTTTATTTTTCGTACCATAGAGCAGGACTTTAACTTGCTCTGTTGCAAGTTGGCTAATTGGAATTTTTAAATTAATTTCAGCTGTTTTGGCAAAAGCTACCACCTTATCCCAAATCCACATTTTACGTTTTTTTCCGAGGATTGAAATACCTCCTTCTTCTACTGAAACATCACGGTTGGGGATCACACGGTCTTCATCGAAATCACTTCTTTTGCCAAGTCCTGAACAAGTAGTGCAAGCTCCGAAAGGGGAATTAAAAGAGAAATTATTGGGAGCAAGTTGTTCATACGATCTTCCGCAATGCGAACATGAATTTTCCGTAGAATAGAGCTTGTCCGACCATTTGCCATCAGGCTGTTCCGTGAGGATTACCACAACATCTTCCCCCATTTTAAGGGCGGTGCTAATGGATTCGGAGATACGTGTATCCTGTTCCGGTTCGATGATACACCTGTCAATTACCAAATCAATCGTGTGAATCTTGAAACGTGATAGCTGCATATCCTCTTCAATTTCCATAACTTCACCATCCACACGCACACGGGTAAAACCCTGCTTGCGGAATTGCTCGAAAAGTTCGTGGTAATGACCTTTTCGACCGCGAATGATTGGCGCAAGGATTTGAATCCGTGTTTGCTGAGGAAGAGTCATTATTGTATCTACAATCTGGTCGGATGTTTGGGATTGCACTGGGATATTACAATCAACGCAGTATTGAATCCCAATTTTTGCATAAAGAAGGCGGAGGTAATCATAGACTTCTGTAACAGTACCGACCGTTGAACGGGGAGAATTGCTGACCGATTTTTGCTCGATGGAAATAGCAGGGGATAACCCTTCGATGCTGTCCACATCGGGCTTTTTCATCATTCCGAGGAATTGGCGTGCATACGGAGAAAGGCATTCTACATATCTGCGCTGCCCCTCGGCATAGAGTGTATCGAATGCCAGTGAAGATTTGCCCGAACCGGAAAGTCCGGTAATCACAACCAATTGATCGCGTGGAATTTCGAGGGAAACATTTTTTAGATTGTGTTCACGTGCCCCGATTACGCTAATGTGAGTGCGTTCGTCGGCAACATTAACGGAGGATTTTTTAGCCATAAACGACGTAACAAAGCAGGAAAATAACAGGAAATATAGTATGCAAGTCCGCAAATTACGAAGGTTTTTTGTAATTTAGGGCTATGGCAAACCGTTGTTTGCTTATTTATTGCCCGACTGCGAACATACTGTGTCGTTTGGCTACGCTTCTTATTGTAATAAAATCTTTAATAGTTAGATGCCGTTTATCCGATCAATCTCAGGGCTACGTGCCACCCTTGATAATTCATTATCACCCGAAATAGTCAGTTTATATGCCAAAGCTTTTGAACAGTATCTTCCTAAAGGTGAAATTATTATTGGTCGGGATGGTCGCCCGTCAGGGAAGTGGATTGAGCAGCTTATTGCAGAGACCTTAAAGGAACGAGGCAGAACTGTTCATTTACTCGGAATTGTCCCCACACCCACAGTTCAATTGCTTGTAGAACACACTGCGAATGCTGTGGGCGGAATATCGATCACTGCCTCGCACAATACATCCGAATGGAATGGAATGAAATTCATGGGCGGTGACGGGGTATTCCTTGATGCAGCTGAAAATCAAGAGTTTTGGAAATTTGCCGATGGTGTTAGTTCACTAGAAAAAAGTACTCAAAAAGGAGAGATTATCCATAGGGCTGATGCAATCGAGCAGCATATTAAAACACTCTTGAATATATCGCTTTTCTCTGATGAAATGCTTGATGCAATTCGTAGCAGAAAATATAAAGTTGTTGTAGATGCTGTTAATGCCGGAGGCTCGGTAGCAGTTCCACAGCTTTTGGAGATTCTTGGATGCGAAGTAGTACGATTATATTGTGACGGTTCAGGCGAATTTCCTCATACACCCGAACCATTAGCCCAAAATCTTACTGCACTTGCAGATACAGTTCGTTTACACAATGCGGATATAGGAATTGCCGTTGATCCTGATGCAGACAGATTGGTACTCGTCAATGAAAAAGGTGAAAACATCAGTGAGGAAAAGACAATTGTCTTAGCTGCACAAGCTGTTCTGGAATCAATGGATGTGTTGAAGGAGTATTCACGGAATATTGCAATTAACTTATCAACATCACGAATGATTGAAGATATTGCAAGTGAGTATGGAGTTACCGTTAATCGAACTCCGGTAGGGGAAGTGAATGTAGTTAGGAATTTACAAAAAAACAACGGGATATTTGGAGGAGAGGGGAGCGGAGGAGTAATTCTTCCTGTGTGTCATTATGGACGTGACTCACTTGTGGGTATAGCATTGCTCCTGAAACTCATGGCTTCAGGACATAGAAAACTCTCGAAATTGGAAGACTTATTACCCCATTATGAAATGCTAAAAACCAAGATAAATTTTTCGGGTGATTTTGAGAAATTTTCAGCTAAATTGCAAGAATCATTCAAGGAAAGTACAGTAACACTCGGTGACGGAGTTCGTTTTGACATTGCGAAATCATGGGTGCATATCCGTTCTTCTAATACGGAACCGATTGTTCGTATTATTGCGGAGGCAGCTACAGTAAAGGAAGCTCAGGAGCTTATTGACAGGGCAAAGGATGTGCTCTTAAATTGATGCTATGAACGCTTTGAGTTCGTGAAAAACTGGTAAGTATAAGAAATTTCGACCATGCTGTAAATGACGAGTGTTTTTATACTTTTATAAATAAATTCATGTCACACTAAGCGGAGTCGTTGTATAAATACTTGCCAATTTATCAACAGTGTGTTTTCTCGTAAATTAAAGAATTCCCAATTTTATATTATTTGTTACTGCATTATCCTTTGATACTTATTTTATTTATTATTCTTATTTAATTATTTTATGCGTATTCCTTGTTCATTATTTATTCTGTTGATGATTTTCGCTATTCCTGTATCTGCACAATTCCCTGCAAACGGTACAAAGAAAGGTCCTGCTCCAATCACTGAACAATTTGCAGCTCATATTCGCAGTTATCAACAGGTTGTTGATTCATATAAACCTGCTGCCGATGATATTATGCGTCTTGCACAAGAGGACAGTGTATGCTACAACCGTCTTGCTGAAATGTGCGATACGTATGGACACCGTTTGAGCGGGAGTGAAAGTTTGGAAAAAGCACTTGATTGGATAATTGAAACCCTTAAAAAGGACGGGCTGGATGTGACAACAGAAAAAGTGATGGTGCCGCATTGGGTACGAGGTAATGAGTCTGCAGCAATGGTGTCTCCACGATTTAAAAAGTTTGCAATGTTAGGATTAGGTGGTAGTATCGGAACACCTGCAGAAGGTATTACGGCTGAAGTATTAGTGGTAAAAAGTTTTGAGGATTTGAAAACGCGTGCTGCTCAGGCAAAAGGGAAAATAGTGATATTTAATGTTCCTTTTACGACCTATGGCGAAACTGTACAATATCGTGTGAACGGATGTAATGAAGCGTCGCGAGTAGGTGCAGTTGCCTCTCTTGTACGGTCGATCACACCGGTTTCACTCAGTACACCGCATACGGGAATGTTGCGTTATAATGATTCAGTTTCTAAAATTCCTCATGCTGCTATCACTTTGGAGGACGCAGAGATGCTCCAGCGATTCCAAAATCGTGGTGTAAAAACGGTTGTTACTCTCAAGATGGAAGCAAAAACATTATCGGACGCAGTATCACGAAATGTAATAGCTGAAATCAAAGGAACAGAAAAACCTGATGAAGTTGTAGTCTTTGGAGGGCATATTGATTCATGGGATGTTGGGCAGGGGGCAATGGATGACGGAGGCGGCGTTTTTGTGTCGTGGAATGCGCTCAGGCTTATCAAAAAATTGGGATTGAAACCAAAACGTACAATGAGGGTGGTATTCTGGACAAACGAAGAAAACGGCATAAAAGGCGGAGAGCAATATGCTCTTAATCGTAAAAATGAACTTTCTAAACATGTCCTTGCCATCGAAAGCGATGCAGGAACATTTACCCCTAATGGATTTGAAGTGAAAGGAAGTGAGAGTACCAAAGCACTTGCGAATGCTATTCTTAACTTAATGAGACCAATAGGTGTTAACCGTATTGTAGATGGAGGTGGCGGTGCGGATATCGGACCGATTCTTGAAAGCGGAGTTCCGGGAATGGAACTTATAGTTGACGATGAAAAATACTTCTGGTATCACCATACTGACGCTGATACAATGGATAAACTCAATCCGAAGGATTTGAACCTTTGCTCTGCTGCAATGGCAATAATGACCTATATAGCAGCAGATTTTCCATTACATTTCCCGAAATAACAAGGGTAAAAAGTATGATTACACTGACTCGGATTGATACAACATCCATTACAGTTAATGCAGATGAGATTGAAACAGTAGAATCATATCATGATACCACCATAACCCTTAGAAGCGGGCGACGTATTATTGTTCAGGAAGCTGCTCCGGTAATCATTCAAATGGTGATTGCATATCGCCGGGAATGCAACAGTCCCTTGCCCGGGATTATTCAAAAACCAGATTAGTATCCTGAAAAATGGAACGTTTTCATGCCAAAAATTCGGATGATTATTTCCCAAAAGCATCTCTGCCTTTTGGAAAAATAATCATCCTTTTTTTTATAGTTTTTTGTGGAAGTATTACTTCATGTAACAAAATCTTCGCTCAGTCCCTACCACCTTCAATTCAATTGATCGACAGTTCAGTGGATGCACGATCAATTCGTGTAGGAACAAATAAAATTGGGAATGTCTTTACATTCTCAGGCGACATTGATGCAGCATATATTTTTAATTCACAGCAAGTATCCTTGCAGCAGAAATATCGTGGAGTAGGAGTTCGTTCTCAGGGAGTATCCTTCCGTGATGACGAACAATGTTCATTGCAATACGGATATACATTCAGTCCTGCTGTCTCGTTAATTTCCAATAGCTTTTTCATGCTTTCCAACGACTCACGTAATATTGGATTAGCAAATCTTCAACGGCTTAATTCCTTACTTGGAGTACGTACTCGAATAGCAGATATACTCACTATAGATGTGGCAGGCGGTATCGAGCAGTATAGACAACTTGGAGTAACCGAAACCGCTCCTGCATTTGCTTCCATAGGAAAATTATCTCCCACAATTATTGACGATTATTCATTAGCAGCAGGGTTTAATGGCAATTACACGCGCTTCAACACCGACCGTACCAATGCCGACCTTAGTGCGCAAGCTATATTCTTTCGTGTGGTTGACGACGGGAATAATTTACAATCTTCGGTAAGCTATCGACTTTTGAATCGTGATTTCATTTCACCTGTCGGCAGTTCGGCATTGCTTGCCACAGAGAGTCGATTGGAGGAACGTTTAAATATAAACGGGGGATTGGTATATGTTCTTGCAGACAAGCTCCAAACCGAAGTACAGTGGACAATTGATAATGGCACAGTGAACAGGCAATACCGGGAACCGATTGTAGATGTCTCTACAACCTCAATTATTCGAAAACTGCATGAATTCCAAATCGCTTTTAATGTAGCTGCAAACTATCGACTTCCCACTTTTTTTCAGAAAGTAGGTATTGAATATACCTCGCGTCTCGAAGAAAATCAAATTGCAAGTCATTTTACAATTGATCCGGTGGAGGAGAATGTACTTAGGCAATCGGAAAATCAACGTGATAACTCTGCTGCACGAACTCGACTGTTTGGTCAGTCCGAATGGCTTGCAAGTAGAAAAGATACTATTCGTCTGAATAGTTCATTTGGGCTTTTGCGCTATGATACTCCTGCCACTCAAAATTATGATGACCGCGATGAATTTTCTTTTTTAACTGAGGCAACATATTCACGGCGGGTTTCTTCGATACTTTCGGCTACGATTACAGCTGAAGCTCAACTTTTGCATCTCGTCTATATCAAATCACAACGGAGTGCATTGAATAACTGGAATAGAATCATTCGTTTGACTCCGGGTGTGAATATTGTCACCAAAGGGCTTAGTATGCAACCCAGATTTGAAGTACTGGCAAATTACACTACGTATGATTTTGAACAGTTGAGCGGAAGCATACAGAGCTTCAGTTTCAGGCAAGTGAGTGTTAGGGACTCAATTTGGATAGAATTAGGGAGAAACTACCGCTTACATACTTCACTTTTTACCCGGTATTTTGAACGGGGACAACTTTCCTGGTCAACATTTTCTGAAACTCCCGTCAGTAAAAACTTCGAGCAATTCGTAAAATTGCTTATTTTTACACCTGTAGAAAACGGACTTTACATCGGATGCGGCGGCAGATACTATTCTTTGCGTCAAACAACTCTTAACCAACCGCAAATTTCAGGAAGTACAGCGGATGGTATTCAGCAGTTCTTCGGACCCGAAATTGCTTTATCCTTGCAATTTCTTTCCGGCTCAAAAATCTCCCTGAACGGTTGGTATGATTTCCAGTTTTCCAATAAAAAATTGTTTCGCACAACGCCGACTATGTTTTTGCTTGCGACGTATGCTTTGTAAATGTCAGAGAATGTTTAATTCTCACAACGTTCCATTCGTTTTGTAATCACGATGGCAAATACTTCTTTTCCTCAGTTCAGGTCAGAAGGGCAACAGCCCAACATCCTTACACTTGCTTCCGAGCGTAAAAACATCGGTATGGTCGAGCCTTTTCTTTCTTCATTATCAGTATGTAAGTCTATCGAGGAAGGCCTGTGGTACAATCTTCTTGTGGCAGTTACCGAAGCTGTCAATAATGCCATTATCCACGGCAATAAACTAAATCCTAACAAACAGGTCACTCTTTCCGTAGCAAAAAATGACGATGATCTTATCATCACTGTTCTGGACGAAGGTCTGGGCTTCAATCCCGATTCAATACGTGACCCGCGCGACCCTGAAAACTTACTTCGTGACGGCGGCAGGGGAGTGTTCTTGATACATTCGCTTGCCAAGTCGGTGGAGTATATGAATACCCCTTCGGGTGCATTGGTTGTTATGCGGTTTTGATAAGAAAGTTCCATAAAAAACTCAAAAAAAAGCTTTGTCACACTGAGCCCGTCGAAGTGTTTAACTAAATGCCAAATAAAAGCTTACAGTCATATAGGTTGTAACAACCTACATGACTGTAAATCAAACAATTTATTAAGTTTACAAATTTATGTTCGGATACAAGTATAGAAGTGGAGGCGATCATCTCGAGCGAGATTTAGATTGCATCGTAAATAATTGTATATGGTCTTCAGAGATTCAAGACTTAAATGATCCTTTTGAATCGATGTGTGAAATTCAAAAGTTTACGGAGGAAGTGAATCAGTTAGCTGCAATTTTTAAGTATGTTAATGATTTAAAAACTGAAAATTGGCATGAGTTAATAGATAAACTAAGCACTACAATCGATTTTATTACCAATAAAGCAGGAATATATTCCTTGTCCCAAACATACGATAATGAACTCTTATGGGCTCATTATGCAAATTCTCACAAAGGATTTTGTATCGAATATGATGTTAAATTGCTCGAAGGCACTCTAGGGTATCCAAAAGTATACTCATTTCCTATTACTTACACCAATGATATACCAAACTTAGAGCTAAGGGATATGATTACTCAAGAAAGCAATGGTGATACATTAGTAAAAAAGATATTAGGAGTGAAATCGGAAGTATGGGAGTATGAGAAAGAATATAGAATAATAACAGATATTATTGGTAAAAATAGTTATCATTTTTCTTCATTAAAATCTATATATTTTGGCTTAAGGATGAAAAAGGATGAAAGATTAAAGATTATGGAAAAACTAAAAGGGCGTGGTATACAATATTTTGAAATTGTACATCCGAATAAAACATTTACTTTAATAAAAGAACCAATTACTGATCCATTCGGAACAGAAAATACGTATTTTAAGCAAATATCCCTCGTAATTTCTTCAGATAAGTTAATACAAATAGAAGTATATTTGATAAAATATCATGCAATTTTTAAAAAGGCACAGATTCATATACAATTAGAGGAGAAGATTCCTGAGGATACTATTGAGGCATTTGCAGCTGTTATCCATAAAGAATTATTCCATTTGGCTGAAATTGTCCATATTTTCTATTACTTAAAAAACCAAAACAAGGATGACGCTGCTTGGGCCACCTCACATATCAAGAATAACCAAACTAAGGTTGAATTAAACCAGTATATAAATATGGTTAATTAAGATTTAATTTATGTTAGTTGTTACAATTGAGACTCAGAGTATATTCTTAATAAAGAATATAGGTTGTTACGGCAGTCAAGATAGAAGTATCTATAATACCCCCCTAGCTCCTCGGATGAAACGTCTTATGCACTTCCTTAATATACTCCCTGTCAATATGCGTATAAATCTGCGTAGTTGAGATATTGGCGTGTCCAAGCATTTCCTGAACTGCGCGGAGGTCAGCTCCGCCCTCCAGAAGATGCGTAGCGAACGAATGGCGGAAAGTGTGCGGGTGAATGTGTTTTGCAAGGCGTGAGTCGTTTGCCGCCTGTTTTACGAAGTTCCAGATTGCCATCCTTGTCAGCTTTTGCCCCTTTTGATTCAGGAATACTATATCGTCATTAACCACCTGCGGTTTTGCAAAAAGCGGACGAACCTCATCCTGATATTTCTTTATCCACGTTAACGCAGATTGCCCGATTGGAACGATTCGTTCCTTTGCCCCTTTGCCGAATACCCGGATTATCTCCACCTCCCGAAGAATATCCCTCTGCCTCAGTCCGCACACTTCCGAAACCCGCAAGCCGCACGCGTACAATGTTTCGAGTATTGCACGGTTTCGCACTCCAGCCGGAGTAGCAACATCCGGTTGAAGCAATAGAAGATTCATATCTTCGGCTGAAAGCGTATCGGGAAGAGGGCGCGTTGATTTGGGGAGGTCAATCAATTCACAAATATTGACCGAAGTATTATTATTCCCTACAAGAAACAAATAAAAACCGCGTAGCGATGAAAGATAACGCGCACGGGAAGAAAGGGAAATGCCAAGGTCTTCGAGGTGACGAAGAAATTGCTTTGCGTTCTCAGGTGTCGCCAATGTGAAGGAATTGATTTCCAATTGAATCATGAACTGTCCGAACAGATTACAATCATGCAGATAACCGTCCAATGTGTTTTCGCTCAACCCACGTTCAAGAGCAATATATTGCTTGAATTGCGAAAGCTCTCGGTTCATTTGCTTCGGGAGACTGATCATCACAATCCGGCTTCCTTGTCTTCAGGTGGTATTGTCTTGTATTGGATTCTATGATGATGGATTCCAATCAAATTCTTGATAAATGTTTCCTTGATAATCTGCAGTTCGCGCATGGTAATATCGCAATTGTCAAACTGCCCGTCGAGCAAACGGTCTTTGATAATTGCATCCAGTGTAGTCTCAAATTCTTCTCGTTCATCATCATTTTTTGCTCTTGTAATTGCTTCAGCGGCATCGGCAAGCATGAGTATTGCCGTCTCCTTCGATGCGGGCTTAGGACCCGGATACCGGAAATCGTTTTCATTTATTTCCACAGAATCATCTTCATTTTCTTCAATTGCTTTGGCATAGAAATGCTTGATGAGCATTGTGCCGTGATGCATTGCTATAAAGTCAATGATTCGTTTAGGTAGTTTATACTCCTGAGCAAGTTCGATTCCCTCCTCAATATGATTCTTGATAACCGCTGCACTTTTCTTGGGAGAGAGTTTGTCATGCTTATTCGATATATTGATTTGATTTTCGATAAAATATTCCGATTTAGCTAATTTACCGATGTCGTGGAAATAAGCTCCTACTTTTACAAGCAAATCATTGGCATTAATAGCTCTTGCTGCACTCTCGGATAGACGTGCAATAGTAAGTGTATGCTGGTATGTACCCGGAGCTTTTTCGGATAGCTCAACAAGCAAGGGATGGTCAAGATTATCGTATTCCAAAAGTAATAAATCTGTCGTAACACGAAACACTCTTTCAACTATAAAAAGCAAACCGAAGGTAATCAAAGGGGAAATAGCTGAGTTCATTAATGCTACTAACAGTTGGCTGCCTACTGTGGAAAGTTCAACTGTTCTCTCGGCTGCAATGGCTACAATCGGCAGAGCAAATCCGAGAAAAACAGAAAAAATAGATTTGAATATCTGTGTACGGCTCTGCAAATCACGCACCGTATATGCTCCAAACATTCCGGCGAGCATCATAGCAATGGCAGTTGGATAATCATTCCCTCGAATCCCCGCCAAAAGCAATGCCATAGCAACCGTTGCATAAAAACCCGTTCGAGAATCGAAGAGAATTGCAAAAAGCATAGAGAGGGCTGGGAGTACTATTGCAAATTGAATTGGGATGCCGATACTTATGTGCATAGTAAGCCACGCCTGACCTCCCACAAATACCATCATCCCGCTTAGCCCTGCCAGCTTAAGATTATCGTCGAACATATTGCGGCGTATGAAGAATAAGTACAGCAGCAAAATAAGATAAATAGAGGCGGAATGTCCTAAATTCCCGAGTACTATCACCCACGAAATATCTTTTGCACCATGAAGTAAGCGAGATTTACCGCTTGATTGAATTTTGAGAAGCGCATCCTCAGAAATTCGCTCGCCTTTAGCAATAATAACTTCTCCAGCGCGAACAATTCCAATGGTCTTTGATACGGCAGCGATGGCAAGTTTTCTATTCTCCTCAGTTTCAGGCTCTGAATAGATGAGATTTGGAATAAAAGCACGTTCAGCAATATCAATAGCTATTTCTTTTTCATCGGGAGAAAGTGAATTTGAAAGTAAATTCTCAGCTATTTTTGGGAAACTGATGGAGTCAATGAATTTTTCGTTTGGCAATAGTTGCTCTTGAATATTATCAAGTTTGATAGTAATATCGGAAGCATTAAATCGATTTTTATTAAGATTCAGAAAACCGTTCTGATAGAGAATATTGAGAAATTTAAGCAATTCATGATCGATATGATCAAGAGTTTTACGACGTTGAGCCGGATCAATTTGAAGTAATTTTTTTGCAGTAGATTCTGATAGAGGGATTTGGGAAATATTGTCACTTGCTTTATCACCTAAAGCATTCAGAGTGGTAAGAATTAAGTTTGCATTTCGAGCTGCAATGCGTGGGGTAACAGGGTTCACTGTAAAGACCGGAGGTGTATGTTCACGGGCAAGTTCTGTTTCTGTTATATATGCGGCTTCGGTTTTGTAGATAGGGAACGTGGATTCCGCCTTTAGCGTTTCATCAGGCCAGGTAAGACCGAGCATAGCCTTGCCGGATTGCGGGTTTGAATAGTCAATACCCGAATTACTCGGAAAAAAGGCGGTGGTAATAATAAGCGTCAGTGTAATGATTATTACCTTCATCGAACGCGAAAAGCGGATTCCGGTAGGCTCCTCCGGGTTTTCGAGAGCTTCTTCGCTTTTTAGTTGATCGAATAATGTCGGCTTAGCTTTCGCCATGATATTCTCCCCCTACAGACCTATGGTTGTTAAAGCAATATGCTGATTGACTTTTTCAAAATTACTGTTATTTGGCGACGGAAAAAAATGTATGGGCAGATTTCATGTCAATCAGAAAAAATCGCTTCCAAATTTAGCTCTAATTGCAAATCTGAAACTGCAAACGATTCACAAAAATTAACTGATTGCTACTATTGTGTAATTAATGTTAATTAAAGTTTTTTTGCTTTTTTGTTGCTTACACTCTATGTAGTTTTGTGAATTAATTGTAATGTTCAACATTGGGAATACAAAATGTCAGCCAACAAACCAACCCTTCTCGAAGGAATTAATAATTGGATTGAACGGTCAATCACAATCAAATTGATAGTTATAGGTATCCTGATTGCACTTTTGATGATACCTGTTTCAATGATTGAAAATCTGATTGGAGAAAGGCAATACAGGCAAGAAGAGGCGATTAAGGAAGTCAGTTCAAAATGGGGAGAAAAACAAACAGTAACCGGAATTGTTCTCACTATTCCATATAGGATATATACAAAACAATTTGAAGCAGGAAGTACTGAAAAATTCAAGTTGATAGAATCGAAAGGTATGGCACATTTCCTGCCGGAATCACTAAAGATAAAGGGCGATATATTACCTGAAACAAGATATAGGGGAATTTATGAGGTAATAGTTTATAACTCAAAAATAAATCTGACGGGTAATTTCACTGTACCCGATTTTTCGGAATGGAAGGTTAATAAAGAAGACATTGATTGGGGAGATGCTTACATTTCACTGGGATTATCGGATTTACGAAGTATTCAGGATAGTATTTTCGTACAATGGGATGACCGGAAATATTTCTTCAATCCGGGATTACAATCTACGGTTGTAGTCCAAAAAGGAATGACTACGCCGCTACCGCTAAAGCAACCCGACTCAACAACTACCAAATATAACTTCTCGCTCAACCTTGATTTTAATGGCAGTTCCAGTCTTAATTTTATTCCACTCGGAAAAGTAACACAGGTAAATATTTCATCCAAATGGCAAAACCCCAGTTTTAACGGCGCGTTTCTTCCAGATAAGCGGGAAATTAATTCAGACGGGTTTACTGCTGATTGGGAAGTATTGCATCTAAACCGCTCATACCCGCAGAAATTTAACGGAACCGTTGAAGGAATCAACGAGTCATCATGTGGAGTTAATTTATTTGCGCCG
>JACPWH010000216.1 GCA_016197185.1 Ignavibacteriota bacterium | reverse complement strand
TTGTCCACGGAGCTGCGTGATGCGCATCTGCATCTCATCCAGCTCCATATAATTCATAGTAATACCAAAATCACTACCGCTGCCGAAATGATTTTTGATAACATCCGGTTGATAATAGAGCAGGGAAACGATGTCGGTAATATTATGGTTTTTGAGGAGATTAACGATATGCTCCATCATTGGAACATTGATAAGAGGAACCATCGGTTTGGGGATACTTGTCGTTAAGGGACGTAAGCGTGTGCCGAACCCACCTGCCATAATAACGGCTTTGTTCATGGAATATTCTCCGGGATTTACATTGAAGATTTGAAAGCAAATTGCGAGGACAAACAAAGTTATTTATTTTAGCTGGCTTTGGCAAGTAATTTTGTGGTGAGGTGAAAATTTATTCTTGAAACTGAATAACCGAAGAAAAAATAGATACAGGATATTATAATTTTTGTCTAAAAAAGTATATGTTTTTGTTGTGTCTGTGTGTTTTAAAAAAGTCCCATATTTTAACAATACAGGGCTAATATCAATGCAATGAGAATATACTAAGAATCAGAGTATTTTCCTGAACGTACTTCGAAGCATTCCAACTGCCCCGAATTTTTCCTTGAAATCAATAAGTGAATAGGATGGGGTCATGGGGTTTTCGTTCTTAGTATCCTGCGAAACACCTATATCCACAAAACTGCTGCCACGGCGAACCGACCAGCCGACAATCTCATTCATCAGAGCATACATCGGGTGAAGATGCTCAAATTCGTAAAGCATCATATTATAAAAGCAAAGGGTAACTTTGCTGTTACAACCGATAACCCATGAAGCTGCAATTGCTTTGCCGCTCACTCTGGCTATAAAAAGCTTGATAGATTCAGGGAAAAGCTCTTGCAATCGGAGCATTTCTACTAAAGTGTGAGTAGGATGGGCATTATGGCGGGTTTTATTCTCGACTAAAATAGGATAAATTTCTTCGTAAGCTGTTTGCTCGGTAGTAATTTCAATACTTGTATCGGTATTTTTATGAAATTGCCGAACAGAATTGCGTGCAGTTGCATTGAACGAGGAGAAATATTCTTCGGAAGTTCCATGCTCGATGATATGGGAAATGTAATGACGGTCGTAATCAAAACCTTTGAAGGCTAGTGCATAATCAATATTCTGCATTTGCTTTATTTGATAGAAAAACGGGGCAGGGGTTAAGAATATCTTTGCAAAACCTGCTTGTTTTGCATAACTCACGAGTGCATCAACTATCCCTTCATGCTGTTTATAGTGCATTGGCGATAAAACTATCCCCCCGTAGCTTGCACCGATCGGTGATTCGAGCGAAGTTCCATTCTCACGAAGTGCAGCCGGGAGAACAGCGATAAGTTTCTTATCATCATAGAATAACAGGTGATGGAACTGAAACCGAGCATTAGGATGATACGACAAAAATTGCTGAGTGTGAAATATAGTTCCATTATTAGAATTGCGGACAAATATATCCCATTCATCTCGGTGTGCTGACGTATAGGGTGTAATGTGAATCATAAGAGATAGGTTAAGTTACTACACATTTTAGAATTACGGTTCAGAATTGAAAACAGCTAAAAAAATAACTAAAAAACAGCTATTTAAATATTGATTCTTTTCTCAAAAATATGCAAAGCACGGGCAACTACCTGATCCATATTATAATATTTATAATCTGCCAATCGCCCACAAAAGATTACTGAATCTTCAATTTTCTCTGCTTCTCTTGCATATTGATTATATAAATCATTGTTGTATGTCTGTGGAATCGGATAATAGGGTTCATTTTCGCCAATGATAAACGGTTGTGGGAATTCAATAGTGCAGGTGGTTCTCTCATTCTTTTGAGAAGTGAGATGTTTTAGTTCTGTCCGTCGGGTATAGTCGAATGTATTCGGATAATTGATTGTACCTGTCTCTTGATAGAATTCAACATTGTACGTTTCGTGTTCAAATCTTAAACTCCGATAGGGTAATGCCCCGAATTGATAGTTGAAATATTCGTCAATCGGACCGGTAAAGATTAGTTTGTTAAACTGAATTGATGATAGTATATCTGCATAATCGGTATTGAGGGCAATGTCAATGAGAGGATTGTTACCGATCATTCTTTCGAACATTGCAGAATACCCTTCCATTGGCATACCCTGAAAATCATCTTGGAAATACCGATTGTCATGACTGATGAATACAGGAACACGTGCAGTTACCGCCGCATCAAGCTCATCCGGCTCCAAATTCCATTGTTTTTTTGTATAATTCAGAAACACTTTTTGGTAGATAAATTCAGCAAGTTCGGCAAGCTCACCATCGGTAGATTGGCGAAGTTGTAGTATGGGTATTTTTGTACCATAGCCAAAATTATCCAAAAGCAATTTTTCTAAGTGTTGCGCCTTTTCATGTGGAAATATTAAAGAGAGTGAATTGAGATTGAAAGGAACAGGTATGTTAATTCCATCTACATTAGCCAGAACTTTATGTTGGTATGCATTCCAATTGGTGAATTGAGAAAGGTGGTCAACAACTTTTTGCGAATTGGTATGGAAAATATGTGGTCCATATTTATGAACTAAAATACCATATTCATTATAGTAGTCATAAGCATTACCTCCAATATGCGAGCGTTTCTCAACGATAAGACTTTTCTTACCTAAAACTGTAGCTATACGTTCAGCAAGTACACATCCTGAAAATCCTGCGCCTACTATTAGGTAATCTACCATAAATCTGTATTAACTTTTAAGCGATTGAAGTCTGAAACGCAGAAGAATAAAGAGTGATGAAAGTAAGAGCGCACCGATAGCTGCACCGCCAACAATCAAACTACGTTTTGGTTTCGATTTTTTATTGGGAGCAACTGCTTTGTCTAATACATACATAAGCGGCGTTTGTTTGAACTCATCCAAGCGGGCTTGCTCAAGCATAGGCATTAGAAACCCCTTTACTTTCGACATAGCTTCGAATTCAGTATAAAGTCGTAAATAGGGGATACCGACATCCATAGCGTCTCGCATCGAGAAACTACCGCCGAGTCCCGGTTCGTTTTCTGCTTTATAAACCTGTCCTCGGATGTCCTCCAATGTTTTTTGTTGCAATTTAGTTGCAGGGTCGTCCTCGCCGTAAGAGTTTTTATACGTTTGAACTATTATTTCTTGTTTAATTACAGATGCCTTTAGTTCAGCTAAAGCAGTTGTAAGTGCTTTTGCTTGGTCAACAGGTGAGAATACTAAATTCTTTTTTGAAAACTTCTGTAACGAATCACTAATTCTATTTAAAACTTCTTCAGTATTCTGGAGTCGTTGTTCCATGTATAAACGATTTGAGGATGCTTCTTGCAGTTGAATATTACGGGATATAGAATTGGCAATTGTGAGCGCAACATTTGCCATCTCAGCGGCTTTGTTGGGGTTTGTTGAGCTGAAGGACATTGTATAATTACCATCCGGCATATAGTTGATTTCCATGTTAGATTTTAGCATTGCACGGATTTCATCACGCATTGAATCAGGCAAATCATACTCTTTGGCAAGTTCGAAACGAGTAATAAGCGAATCTAAAAAAGACCTTGATTGCAAAATAACAATATATGAATAGCTTTCACCGCTTTTCCCGCCTATTTTACTTAAACCTATATCTTTAAGAGCAGATGATACATTCCCGAGCATTCCCGATACACCTGATTGATTATTACTTGGAGGTACAAAATTGACTGTAGCATCGTACCAATTTGGAAATGATAGTGTAATAACGAAAGTAATAGCAGCAATCACAAAAGTTGTGACTGACAGGAATATTTTATGTTGTAATAGTAAGGCTAAAAATTCAAGTGCAGACAATGGGCGTTGATTAGGATTATCTGAATGTGAGTCCGGATTTGACTGCATTATTTGTTGCGGCATAACAGGAATAGGGAGCTGTTGAATAAATTTAAATGCAATTTACGAAAAACAAGAAACCTAACAGGCTAAGAATTTATAACTGTTAGGTTCAAAGAACAAAACCTCTATGATGAAATAGTGATTTTGTTAAGAGCAGAATAGGATTTGTTTGTTGTTGCTATGGTGTTTGCTTGTTATATAATTTGCGCTCAATATCTATAGGTCAATTGAGCAGAAACTTGAAGAGGGGAAAAATTATAATCTACGAAAGAGCCTGACGTTCCATAATTAGAACGTGTTTGTGAGTATGCACTGTAACGCCCTGCAAAGTCCAAACGCGCATTAGGGGCTACATAAATACCGCACCCTACACCGAAATATTGATTTGAACCTTTAATTGCTGTATTTGCGTATGGAGATGATATACCTGTATAGCTTGCACGAATAATAACAGGTGAGTTCGGAAGTTCAAATTCCGCACCTAACCCATACGTTACAGAACCTGTTAATGTCCGTAAAATATCATTATTAATACTCATAATTTCCGATAAGGCATTGTTGAATTGAAGCTGGGACATATCGTTATACTCAGCAGAAGTACTTACGGTAAGTCCTCCTGAGTGGTATGAAAATCCAAATCCGAAGATAAAGGGAGTGATAATGTCATAACTATTTTGGTAATCATAGGAATTGCCGTTACCCGGATATTTTGGAATACCGGTAAAACCATTATCAAATCTTGCTGTAATAGAACTTGATGAGACCTCTGAAATGTGATAGTAGGTTGGGGTTTTGATGGTTACACCAAACCGGAAAGCGTCGCTGAAACGTCCTTGTAAGCCAATTGTTCCGCTAACCCCTGAAAATTCCTGATCAAGATTTTCATTCAAAGTCAAACTTGAAAAGTCGGATGTAGTAAAATTAACACTATCCCAAACAGTGTACACATCGTTTTTGTCAGATTCGTCATATTTCCTTGCATAATGATATGTACCCCATTTCCGAGCGATTGTTAATCCTACTGCAAAAGACTGTGATAAACTTAGTGAGCCACCAACACTAAAATTATGAATTCCACCTCTTTCAGTAATGAATCCTGTTTGTTGCAGATTTCCAATAATAGGTGAATGAAGTGTGCCGTTTGTAGCTTTGTCAGCAAGAGAAGCTTGATACGCGAGGTTTTGTTCAAGGTCTGTTGTTTCGCCTGTCAAACTCTGAACAATTGAAGAAGTTGGATTAAACCCGTCAAATTGTAATGTATTATCAAAACTGTGTTCGAAATTATAACCTACTGCAACCGCTCCAATTCCAATATGAGTTTTAAAAGGAAATGCTATTCCTACATGACTGAGCGAGACAAAACTCGAACCGATTGATGAACTGTTTCCCATGAAATCCGAAGTAGTAGATGTTCTCAGGAACTCAAGTCCTATAGAAAATTCTTTTTTTGCTAAGAGTGAGAGCCCAGCAGGATTATAGTAAAGGGCAGAGTAGTCATCTGCTATTCCTGCATACGAAATTCCTAATCCTGCAGCACGTGAGCTTATCGGTTCATTAGAGTTAGCCATACGAACGGCATCTTCTACAAATTGAGCTTTTGATGTAAGGCAAGTAAATAAAATTATAACCGAATACAAAATTATTTTTCTCATGGTCTTCTCCCTGCACGAGTTGAACTTGATGAGGAGGAAGAAGCACTGCTGCTGCTCGGGGAAGAAAAAGAACTGCTACGAGGAGAAGAAGATGAACCTCCTTGTAAAGAAGGAACAGAATTTCCTCGAGTTACCGGGGTATTACTCCTCAGTTGAGATGAAGTTGCATTAGAATTATGTTGAGAAGATTCATATATGCTTGCTCGTGGACGTTCCTTTCGCACTGGTGCTTGTTCACGTGGTTTTGTATCGGTATTTTCGTTACGAGGTGGCGTGTCAGAGCGCGGAGCAGGTTTTGAATCGGAGTTTTCTCTGCGTGCAGGAGTGTCAGAACGTGGAGAAGGTTTTGTATCGGGGCTTTCTCTCCGAACAGGAGTGTCAGAACGTGGAGAAGGTTTTGTATCGGAACTTTCCCTGCGAGTAGGAGTGTCAGAACGTGGAGAAGGTTTTGTTTCGGAGTTTTCTCTTGGCGCGGGCGTGTTAGAACGTGGAGAAGGTTTCGTATCGGAGCTTTCTCTGCGAACAGGAGTATCACTACGTGGATTGCTATTTGGAGCAACATTACTATTTGAAGAACCTTGTTGTGTTCCTGATGATGCATCCTTTGAACGTTCATTTCTGATTGATGGCGTAGATGGCGAGCGTTCCTGACGAACAGAATTCGAGGAATTGGGAACAGGATTCTGCGTGGATTGCCCGCGTTCATTGCGAATCGGGGATGTAGCTTTTACATTTGTTGGTGAATTTACTGTATTTTTACCTCCACTTGGTACAACACCTGTTCCTGTTCCCCATCTGCGAACAGTATTGGGTTTCCTGTATGATCCTGAATTATAGGTATATATCGGGTAATGATGCCAAGGTCTCCAATAGTTGCGATACCCCCAATTATTATAGTAAGGGCGGTAATATCCAAAACTTGATCCATAGCAAGGATGGTAATCATAATATGGTGAATACCAGTCACAATAAGAATTCCACCCCCAATACCAATTCCGGTAACGAACAGCTATAACAGGTCTTACATAATAATTGCCCATCCAACCTGAATAATAATCCCACCATGGTACAACTACGGGGACATAGGCAGGAGCAGCATAAGAGGTGTATCCTGATGGAACTGCGGAATAATTCCTATCATCAGAATCTTGATCATCCGTTGAAACGTCATCAGAAAGCGGGTTTTCCCAGTCTTGATCTTGAGAGGAATCGGCATCAATATCATCATCAGGGTTCTGGGTTATATCTTGATTTGTAACAGATTTATCTGTTACAGGATTATTCTTGCGTTCGTTGTTACGGGGAGCAGGTTCGTTCGATTCAATTTTTGGCGAATTTGAGTAACCAAAATAGCTTTCCTGGCTTCCTTTGGTGGATGCACACCCTATTGCCAAGAGGGCAATGAAAGGGATAAGCAATAGTGCGGTTTTCATAATATTCTTCCTTCCGATATAAGGGTTGAAATAAGACTTATTATTATACTATTGTGAAATATGGTTGTAAAATGAACGATTAATCTTCTGGATTGTTGCATCAAATGAAAATAAATAAAAATGATTTATATGTGTAATACTATCGAAACTTTTACTAAGTTGCATTCGTAGTTGATTTGTCGGAATTGTATCTTTATGTATTAGAGAAATAGCATGTCATCAGAATTGGTCAATGACAAAATTCGTAATAACTTCACGCTCTTTTATCTGGCTGCATTCATTGCGTTAGCTCTCAAAATAATACTTGATGCGATTTTTGTATTAGCAGACCGAGCACCTGCCTCATTTGGTTTAATTAGCAGTTCAATTTTAGCAATTTCTTTTGTTTCCGGTATCCTAATCGGCAGATTCGGGCAAGTATCCACATCGATTGACCGGCATAGGGCAGGTAATGCCGGTTCTCTGATTTTAGATGGTGGAGGTAGGATTCTTACGATTACTCTTGTGGGGCTTTTGGGCGGAATTCTTTTGATGTTGATTTTTTCACAAAGTTCATCTCAAGATCCGTCAGGAATGTTTGAGTCGGTAATCATGAATCTTGTTGGTGCTGCATTCCATTATATTGCTATTGAAACAATTCTTTTTATTTACTTTGCACTTTATATCCGAAGGCACGAGAAAACCAAAAAATTCTGCAAAATTCTTGCAGTCGGTATTTTGGTAATCTATATTTTGGATTTGCTTGGAAAATTAGCACAGGAAGCAAATAATCCGCTTGCAGGGATTTCAGCATTCGTACTATGTATAATGCTTCTGCTTACCATAGGCAGAACAAAATGGATAGCACTCCTTACAAAACAGGAAAAGAAAAAATTAGTTTGGCAGTCTGCTCTTGGGTTTTTCATTTTTACTTTTTTTAGTGTTGATTGTTTTACGGATCATATTACACAACTTCCAAAATCTATTGATTTTTTCTTATATGGAAGTTCAAGCATCGTTGGTGTGGCGATGATGTTCAGTGCTGTATATTCTGCTCGATTGTTTTTTCCTGCTCTTGTTGCCCTGCCGACTGCCTCGGCAGTTGACAGACGTAATTCTGAGGTCTCATCTCTTACCCATCTTAATAGAATAATAGCCGAAACGATTGATTTCGATATGCTTATCGAAAATTTGACCCAACGTTCATTGGAAGTCTCCCGAGCTACAAGTGCATGGTGTGAATTGTACTCACCGACCGGCGAACGATCAATTGCCTCACTTAAATATATAAATAAGGAGCAAATTGATTGGCTGTATTCTTTCGCAGCATTCGAAAGTCTTGTTTCCAAATCAACAGGAACTAATTTAATAGAATCATTCGAAGAATATGAGGAGCTTGCTCCTCTTGCTTCTTATCAAAAACCAATAGCAAGATCACTGATCGTAGTACCTCTCTACGAAGGACTTTCAAAAATTGGCGCGTTAATTGTACTAAATACACAGAGTTTTGGCTTTGAGAACGATGATATGAATGTTTTATCTTCCTTCGGAGATAATATTTCCGTAGCTCTCAAAAACGCGCGGCTGATTCGGGAATCTATTTCACATGAACGTATTCAGCACGAAATTCAGGTTGCGCGGCAGATTCAAAATAAGTTGTTACCTCAAAAAATCCCTGTGATAAGCGGGTATGACATTGCTCCTTATTCTCTCCCCGCAACTGAAGTAGGAGGGGATTATTATGATGTAATTACATTGCAAGACGGTAAAATAGCAATTTTCATGGGGGATGTTTCCGGTAAAGGAGTTCCTGCTGCATTTTATATGGCAGAACTGAAAGGTGTGGTGCTGGCACTTGCACAGGAAGTTCGTGGAGCGCGAGATTTCTTGTGCAAAATAAATGCTACCATGTTTGGAAATATCGAGAAGCAAACCTATATTACGCTTTCTTGTGTAGTCATCGAGCCGGATTCTCCTAAAATATCTTTAGCCCGGGCAGGACACATGCCATTTTTGGTGAAACAACATGGAGGTGTATCCGTAGTAACACCAAGAGGGTTAGGTATAGGTCTTGCCAAGTCGGAGGTTTTCGATACTTTGCTCGAAGAATACTTCTTGGATTTATCGGTCGGTGATGCTTGTTTTCTCTTTACTGACGGGCTTTCCGAACGGCAAAATTCACAGGATAAAGATTTTGGCTATGAGCCGATTTTGGACATTCTGAGGTCCCCGTCTGCTGAATCGGCACAGATGATAATTAAAGAGGTTATGAAAGCGGTGGAATATCATGCAGGTTCTTTCCCGCAGCACGATGACATGACATGCCTTGCGTTTATTTATCGCGGAAAAGGTGTTGATAACTCTAAAAGAAATCTTGACCATTTCGAAGAATCTCTCATGATTAAACCTGAATACGATAGTCAGACATCATAAAACAACAGACAGTTCTGAATTTTTTATTTCGACATAATTATCCTTTTAAGAAAGAAAGTTGCACCATGAACGAATCGAAATTTACTATTGAACATCATAGTATCGGTGATATAAAATGCCTTAAAATTCAAGGATACCTTGATGCGCATACCGCTCCCCAATTAGAATCCGCAATCGGTAATTTAGTTCAAGAAGGAAAGCACAAGATAATTGTCAATTTCTCGGAATTGGACTATATATCAAGTGCCGGATTGGGTGTGTTCATGGTTTATATCGAAGATGTAAGAGAGTTGGGCGGTGATATTAAACTCTCTGAGATGAAGCCTAAAGTTTTTACAGTTTTTGATTTATTAGGATTCCCGATGCTGTTCGAAATAGTTGAAAACAACCATGCAGCAATCGCGAAGTTCTCTAATTAATTTCACCTTCTACCAACTTATTGTATAAAATTATGGTAGCTATTCTTAATACACATAATAACCAGATAAGCGCAAGCGGCAGTACTGCCGAACTTGAAAAAATCCGTGAATTTGTAGGTGCTCAAGCTCTGCTATTCGGATTTCAAGAGGTTGATGCTTTTCAAATTGCACTCGCCGTAGATGAAGCTTGTTCAAACCTTATCCGTCATTCTTACCATAATGATAACAACAGGCAATTCGTTGTCAAGATTGAACAAAATAACGGTGAACTTATTATTCAAGTAATGGATAATGGAGACTCATTTAACCCGATGTCCGTACCTGAACCTGATATGGAAGAATACTTCAAAAAGTTCAAACGAGGCGGGTTAGGTGTCCAGATTATGCGAAAAGTGATGGACAAAATCGAGTATCTTCCTGCTCAAACGTCCACAGCTCTTAATATATTATCGCTAACCAAACGGCTCGCTTGAAAAACAGCTCATGCGGGCTATTTTTACATTCAAGTCAATGCGAACCCCTTCCTTTTGAAAATTTATCGTAATTTCGCTGTAGAAATTAGATAATCATTTTCGTTTAGCAGCACTCCTTCTATGAAAGCAGTACTTTTTCTACTTGCCTTTGCAATCGGGTTATTCTTTGGATTTTATCCTGCGCTTCACAAACCACGACCATTATATTGGCGAATTCTGACGATAATAATTCTGACTTCAATGATAGTCCTTGCTCTGTTTCCACACACAGCAGGAACATTCAGTGATGCAATTGTGAATTATCGGATGGGAGTAAAGCATGATATCCCTGTTAAAATAAAACTCCTCCCTGAAACAAAGATAATCGAAAATCATCAAGTCTCTTATCAAGCAACTGATTTTACGGGTAGCACCATAAAATTTACAGTTCTTTTTAATGAAAATAGAACAGACTTACTGCAAATTGAATCAGCTTCCTCTGCAATTGTACTGATGCACCGCGAAGGAATTGACAATTCATTCCAAGCAGGGGAGACTGTCAGTCTCAACCCAATGATAACCCTTCCGTTTATTATAGGCTTGGAGGAGCGTGCAAGGATATTGTATTTCCATGTACCGATGAGTTGGATTGCGGTTCTTGCCTATATAGTTGCAATGATATATGCAGGTAGATATTTAGCCCGTAAAAATATCAGGGATGATATAACATCTTCATCTGCTGCTGCGCTTGGTACTTTGTTTTGTTTGCTCGCAACTGTTACAGGTTCAATTTGGGCTAAATTCAATTGGGGGAGTTTTTGGAATTGGGATCCTCGAGAGACTTCTATTTTTGTACTGTTGCTTATCTATGCAGCATACTTCGCTCTTCGTGCTGCAGTTGAAAATGAAGAACGCCGTGCAAGGCTTAGTGCTGTATATGCAATACTTGCTGCTGTTACCGTTCCGTTCTTTATCTTCATCCTTCCCAGAATAACCGAGGGACTTCATCCCGGGTCGAAGGGTGATGCAAATATAGGTCCTGTACTGAGCCCCCAAGCGGAAGCATTGAATCCTCTTAAACAGATTATTCTTAGTTTGTCATTTGCAGGATTTACACTTATCTTCTTTTGGATGCTTAGTTTGCAAATCCGTGTGAAAACAATAACAATGCAGCTACTTGAACGTCACAATACTAATGAAAGATAAATTTTATGTATGATTTTTTTGCGAATAATGCCCTATATGTGGTGCTGCTCGTCACTCTGACTGTTTGGTTGGGGATAACAGTGTATTTGAATGGTATCGAGAAGAAAATTACCAATCTTGAAAAGAAGATTTTGGAGTAACTTTCGATTGTTAAGCTCTTGTTAATTAAAGTTCTTGGTGAAATTTAATTGTTTGTCATTCAGAGGGAGTCTTCGACCGAAGAATCTCAGTTTAATCGAATCGCGAGAATTAAATCAAATACTATGTGAAGTTCCAACAAAGAACAGAAATTTCAAGAAATACACAAGACTTTTAGCAATACATAATTATCTAATGCAGTCGAAACTGAGATTCTTCAGTCGAAGACTCCTTCAGAATGACTAAATTCAAAAATCATTTATTGAACTATTACCACAAAAAGAAAAAACCTATGAAACCACGATATATAATCGGATTAATAATTATAGCGGCAGGTTTGGGATTTGCTGCATATTCTCTCAACACATCAAAGATTGAATATACCAATTTGTCTGCAGCAGAATCGACAGGTAGAAAAGTACAAGTAAAAGGGGTATGGGTAAAGGAAAAGGGGTCGGATTATAATGATAAATCAAATGTATTCAGTTTTACGATGATGGACGATTCCAAAAAAGAAGTGAAAGTACTGTTTGCCGGTTCACGTCCTAATAATTTTGAAATTGCTGAGAGTATCGTTGTAAAAGGACGTTTCGAAGGCGGGGAATTCCATGCTTCGGAAGTGCTTACCAAATGCCCCTCGAAGTATGAAGGGAATGTTGATCAACTCAAGCAAAGCGGGAGCTAAATAATGTGTTTTCGGTGAAACAAAACAATCGTTTTGATGTCAGTCTCAGTATATGAAATATAGTCTTTCTAAATCATTACTGGGGTTTTGTTATGAAAACAATTGTTTTGTTCGCATTGTGTATCATTTTTCTTTATGGCTGCGGGGATAAATTAACCTCTCCTCCAACTTCTGTTGAATCTAAGGTGTATTTCCCTCTTGAGACGGGCAATATTTGGCATTATAGTGAAAAAGGGTTTATTTGGGATGATACGTTAATTGTAACAGTAAGTAATTCCAAAATCTTTAATAGAAAAACTTACTATGAAGTTAAGAGAGAATATATAGTTAAAGATATAAAGCCAGCTATTGATTATTACAGAACTGAAAACAATAAAGTATATTTATACCGTGTAAATAAAGATTCTCTTTATATAGATTTTGTAAATAAAGATACAACAGTCGGTTATGTGTATTCAACAGCGGATAATGTTGTTACTAAAGTAGGTACTTTCGATAAAGTTAAAAATGTTGGATGGCCTGCTTCAGCTTTTGATGGTGCTCCGGTAAATAGCTATGCACCTAATGTTGGATTGATATCCAGTGTTGGTGAAGGTCCGTCATACGAGCTGATTTATGCTAAATTAGGAGATAAGATTTACAAATAATTCTTAAAGAGTTTAAATAGACAATAGTAATCCTTTACTCCCATTTATCATAGATTTTTATGAAAGCTGTTTTTTTCATTATTCTCTGTTTGGCAGTTTTTACAGGATGCGGTGATGGTGCCGTTACATCACCTTCTAACCAATCTTCGGAGTATTATCCGCTACAGATTGGCAATGAATGGAGATATATTGAAACAAGAAATTACAATTATGATACTGTAGGTATTTATAAAATATCCGTAGTATCTAAGGAAGAAATAAACGGGAAAATATATTTTAAACTATCGGATTCAGCTAAATATGCTGAAAAAACTCGGGGTGAGAGATATGAAAGAATTGAAGATGAAAAGTTGTACTATTATAAAAACGGGTATAGTAAAGAAGTACTTGATATTGATTTTGTAAATAGAGACAATTCTGTCGGGTCTTTTTATGGTTCTCTCGATAAGGTAGAATATCCAATCGGTACTTTTTATAACGTAAAGCAAATTAATTGGTTGCAAGTGGATTATTCCAGTTTTAATGAATATGCTCCGGGTATCGGGTTGATTTCAAGTACCAGTAATGGCGTTCGCCGAGAATTAGTCTATGCCAAAATAAGTGATAAAATTTATCAATGATTAATCTGATTCTATGAGTATCCGTCAGATTATTATAAGGATGCAATTTGAAAACAATAATCCTTTCCATATTGTGTTTAGCAGTTCTTATTGGTTGCAATGATACTCCATCATCGCCAAACCAATCAGTTCTGACTTCGGAATTTTACCCACTTGAAGTAGGTAATACATGGAAATATTTGGTAACAAGTATCAGTACCGGAGATACAACAGATATCTATAGTTTAACAGTTGAATCTACGGAAACTATAAACGGAAAAGTATATTTCAAGATAGCAAACTCTTCTGAGATACATAAAAGAGCAGTTACCTATAGTTACCAAAGAGTTGAAAACGATAAAGTATATATCTATGATAATTTCTTTGAGAATCTTTCAATAGATTTTACAAGTGGCGACTCAACAGCCGGCTATGTATATGGGGTAACTGATAGTGTAGGTACTGCCATAGGAGCTTTCGACAGCGTTTATCTGGTAAGATCAAAAGCCTCAGAATTTGACGGTGCACCGTATGAATCCTATGCATTGAAAGTAGGGCTTATTTTCAGATCGTTCCAAAGGACAACTTCGGAAATCATATATGCTAAAATCGGGGATAAGATTTACAAGTAATTAACAAAAAAGTAAAAAACTCAATGCTACGTAAAATAATCATTACAGCCCTTGTTATAGGTTTACCGATCGTTGTTTATATTGCAATGCAATATGGGCAAATTCCGTTAGTGTCATTCAAAAAGGCTCTGGAAGGAAGCAGTCAAAAAACAGATAGCGAACAAAACTCGAAAGTGAAAATTCATGCCGGAATTGTGGTTGACAAAGAGCATGAATTTAAGTCGGATGAGTTCTATGCAGTAGATGCTGAGGGGACAGTTTTTCTTGTAAGCTATACAGGCGGGGACACTCTCGGTGAATTGAAAAATGGTAAAGCCGTTGATGTATTGGGGCATGTGCATTCAGGGACTCCTCCGTATTTTCACGCTTCAGAAGTAACTAAATAAGCTGTAATAATTATTATTCTTTGAATACTATGCCAAACATCCAAAAAACAGAAGAAGAGTGGCGCAAGCAGTTAACAGATGAACAATACCGTGTAACACGCCAAAAGGGGACTGAACCTGCTTTTACGGGCAAATATTGGAATACCGATGAACATGGTGTGTACAGATGTGTGTGTTGTGGTGAAGAACTGTTTACTTCCGAAGAAAAATTTGATTCAGGATGCGGTTGGCCATCATTCTCTGCTTCCTCAAATCCTGAAGCAATTGATAATATAACCGATAAAAGTTGGGGAATGATACGTACTGAAATCGTATGTAAAAACTGTGGGGCACATTTAGGTCATGTATTCGACGACGGACCAAAGCCGACCGGTTTACGGTATTGCGTAAATTCTGCATCTATTGAACTTGAAAAAACTCCTGAAAATCCTGAATAATATCTAATAATGAACGAAAAACTTCCTACTGTCGCTATTGCCGGAGCAACAGGATTGGTTGGGCGTACAATGCTTGCCATCCTTGAAGAACATAACTTCCCTGTCGGTACACTAAAATTACTCGCCTCCAAACGTTCGGTAGGAACTGAAATAGAATGGAAAGGGATTATATATACTGTTGAGGAACTGACACATGATTCTTTTCATGGAGTTGACATCGCATTGTTTTCGGCGGGCGGAGCTGCGAGCAAGGAATATGCTCCTTCAGCAGCTGCGAGCGGATGTGTAGTTATAGATAATTCAAGTGCATGGCGGATGCACCCAGATGTGCCTCTTGTAGTACCGGAGGTAAACCCCCATACATTAATGAAGCATCACGGAATCATTGCCAATCCCAATTGTTCTACCATACAGCTTGTAATGGCACTCAAGCCGATTGATGAAGCATTCGTTTTGAAGCGAGTTGTGGTATCTACCTATCAATCAGTAAGTGGTGCCGGACAAAAAGGTGTTGATCATCTTACTGCTGAAATTGAAAATCGTGAACCAGTAAGCAGAATTTCTCCTCATCTGATTGCCTATAACGCAGTTTTCCACTCATTCATTGATGATTCCGGCTTTTCGGAAGAGGAAATTAAAGTCCGCAAAGAAACCCGAAGAATTCTTGAATTGCCGGATTTACGGGTAGCTGTTACATGTGTCCGTGTTCCTGTTCTCGGCGGTCATGGAGAGTCTGTAAATATTGAAACTGAAAGACCTATGACTATTGAAAAGTTACGGGAGGTTCTCAGTCAGTTTGAAGGGATTATCATTCAAGATAACCCATTGGAACATGAATATCCTACTCCGCTTCAGTCTGGCGGTAAGGACGAAGTATTTATAGGCAGATTGCGCATCGACGATACAGTGGACAACGGGGCGTATTTGTGGGTTGTTTCTGATAACTTGCGTAAAGGTGCGGCAACCAACGCTGTGCAAATTGCCGAAAAACTCTTAGAAATGAATTGTTTAGAATTTTCAAAACTTACTTCTTGGTGAATGTATGGATAGCAACTTGCAACTTGCGAATCATTATCTTGATGTGAATATAAAGAATTTCAAAGCGATGAAAGCACTTGCCGATAAAGCAATCGCTCAACTTTCTTATGAACAGTTTAAAGTTTCAATTGATGGAGGAGAGTCCAACTCAATTGAAATTATAATCAAGCATCTTGCCGGGAATATGATTTCTCGCTGGTCGGATATATTTACTACCGACGGTGAAAAACCAACAAGAAACCGTGATACCGAATTTATAAGCTCCTTTAATTCCACTCAAGAAATACTGGAATATTGGGAACGAGGTTGGAAACAATTATTCGATACACTTTCATCACTTACGCCCGATGATTTACTGCGTACAATTACTATTCGAACTGAGCCGCATACTGTAGTACAGGCAATCGAAAGGCAAGTATATCATTACGGTTCGCATATTGGACAGATTATTTTCCTTGCCAAGCATTTAGCAGGGGAAAATTGGAGAACATTGTCGATTCCCAGGGGAAAATCTGAAGAATATTTGAGCAAACCCCTTCAAAAAGCTGCTGTATAAACTAAAATAAAAATATGATACGTACTGCCGTTATTATGGCCGGAGGTTCGGGAGAGCGTTTTTGGCCCCTAAGCCGGAAAAATCGCCCAAAACAATTACTTGCACTTACATCAGATAAAATGATGATTGAGGATGCAATTGAGCGTATTGCCCCACTGATTCCACTTGAGCATATTTATATATTTACAAGTGAAATTCTCCAAACTCCCATCAGGGAAGCCCTTCCTAATCTACCTCCAGAAAATGTAGTTGCAGAACCATTCAAAAGGAATACTGCTCCTTGTTTAGCTTTTGCTGCTGTTTTCCTTGTAGAGAAATACGGAGTCTCGGCTTCTGAAATTTCGATGGCAGTACTTACAGCCGATCATTATATTTCTACTTCAAGTCAATTTATTCAAACCGTTGACAAAGCATTGCAGTACGCTGAGAGTAATGCAGACCTGGTTACGATAGGAATTCCTCCGGTTAGACCAGAAACCGGATATGGGTATATAGAAACCAATGCTACGAATTATGAAGCAAATTCAATCTTTCCTGCCATATCTTTTAGAGAAAAACCTAATAGAGAAACAGCATCGCAATTTCTAATTTCCGGTAATTTTCTCTGGAATTCCGGTATGTTCTTTTGGAGAATTGATACATTCTTAAAGAGTATTCATGAGAATTTACCTGCTGTTGGTGATGAATTGGAAGACTTGAAAAATGCAATTCACAATAGAACTCAGAATGTGTATGAAGGTACGATTCCAGAAGCAAAATCTATTTTCGAGCAATTCCCTGATATATCAATTGATTATGGGATAATGGAGAAAGCCCGTAATGTTGCCGTTATACGAGCGGGATTTTTATGGGATGATGTCGGTTCATGGGATTCACTCGACAGAATGCAGCCGCTTGATAATGACGGCAATGTTCTTAACGGGAAAAATGTTCTGATTGATACTCGAAATTCAACTATTATCAATACTTCAGGTAAACAGGTGATTGCACTTATTGGAGTTGATAATATTGTGGTTGTGGCAACCGATGATGCGATTTTGGTGTGCCCTAAGGACAAAGCCCAGTATGTTCGTCAGGCAGTTGCTGCACTGCGTTCGTTAGGACATGATGAACATTTGTAAGTATTTGCTTTTATAGTTAGGTTCTAAAAAATTTGTTTTATTTCGTTTTAAGACTGAATGCGATCTACTATTGCCGAAATTAATACCCTCTCTCTTCGTCAAAATTTCCAGTTACTCCGCTCTTTTGCTCCAAATTCTGCGATTATGCCAATGGTTAAGGCGAATGCCTATGGGCATGGCATTATAGAATGCTCAAAAATACTATCCGATGAAGGAGCAGAATTTTTGGGCGTTGCATTTGCATCTGAAGGAATGTTATTACGTGAAGCTGGCATTCCTACTCCGATTGTTGTGATGACCCCGCCTGAAACAAGTGAATTATCGTTGTTTATAGAATATAGTTTTCATGCAATTGCTTGCTCTTTGGAAACAGTACGAAGAATTTCAGTAGAAGCAGCAAGACAGGGAGGGGTTGCACAGTTACACCTGTATATAGATACTGGAATGAGCCGTGATGGTATTATGCCTGATGATGCACTCACTTTTATGGACGAAGTTAAAAATCTTTCTCATATAGAGTGGGTAGGGATTTGCACCCACTTTGCCACATCGGATGAGAAGGATACTACATTTGCTGAATTTCAGTTAAAGTTATTTAATCAAGTGCTTGAAAATTTAGCGAATAATGGATATTTTTTTAAGTATATCCATGCTTCGAATACTGCTGCAATTGCTCATCTTCCTTCTGCCAGGTTCGACCTGATTCGTCCGGGACTTTCTTTGCATGGGTGCGGTGCTACTGAAGAAATAGCACTTCAACTGCATCTACAACCTACGCTGAAACTTAGAAGTTCCATTATTTCCCTTCGCAGAGTACCCGCAGGAACACCTGTAAGTTATGGACGAAAGTATTTCACAACGAAGGAGACTACAATTGCTACAATACCGATTGGATATGGCGACGGTTATTTCCGTTCACTCACGGGCAAGGCAGAGTGTTTAATTCACGGTAAACGGTATGCAATCGTCGGTACGATTTGTATGGATGAGTGTATGGTAGATATTGGTGATGATATGATGGAATGCGGTGAGGAAGTTGTATTAATCGGCAGACAGGGTGATGAGATTATCACTGCCAATCAAGTAGCAGAAAAATGCGGAACGATTCCTTATGAGGTTCTAACAGCAATTTCTGCTCGTGTACCGAGGGTGTTTATCTGAGATTATAAAAGGAATAAAAATGCACAAAGAACTATTGTGCATTTTTATTCCTTTTATTGTTTAGATAGAGCTATTTCTTAATCCGACCTACAAAAATCCTAGTTGAAAGCCAATGTTTTATTGCTATCATAAACTTATGAGCAGTCGAAACCTTGATTCTTTTCTTAAAAATATTAAAATCGCTTAGTTCGATTTTTTCTAAAAGACGATAGTAAATTGCGTCCATTATCTCGGCTGCGAACATTGTCACCCGTTCATCCGGGCGCAATGCTGTACGTGCCTTGTGATAATACTCCCGAACCCGACGTGCTTCAAATCTCATCAATTCATTAAAATTCTCGTTGTACTTCTCGTTGAATAAGTCTTCCTCTGTATAACGGAATCTTTCCAAATCTTCTTTGGGTAAATAGATAAAGCCGCGATCCTTATCCGTTTTCACATCCCGCAGAATATTAGTAAGCTGCAAAGCATACCCGAGATTAATAGCGTATTCTTTGGTTTCTTCGTACTTATACCCGAATATCTCTATACACATCAGCCCCACTACACTCGCCACACTATAGCAATATTCTTTTAATTCTTCAAAGGTTTCATAACGGTATTGAAGCAGGTCTTTTTCACAACCGTCAATCAGCATCAAAAAATACTGTTTTGGAATTGTGAAACGGCGTACTACCCCTGCAAGAGGAATTAATAGAGGACTGACCGAAGTTCCGTCGTAGCATTTTTCAATTTCTGCTCTCCACCATGCTAGGCGTTCGCGTTTCTTGAGGATAATATCCGCATTGCGTGATGGCGTTTCGTCCACAATATCGTCAATCTGACGACAAAAAGAATAAACGGTATTGATTGCATCGCGCTCATCTTTAGGAAGAAAGCTGAAGGAATAATAAAAACTCGTTCGTGCTGAGGTCGGCACGGACTCAAGAGTCTCATATTCAACGAGTAGGTTATTTTCCATACTTTCTCCAAAAAATCGAATAACGTAAGAGAGCATTCACGAAAATAATCAGCATATCGAAACCGGTGATTGAGGGACGCTGAAATAAAATTGTACTGCCGAGACGTTTAGTCTTACGAAGAATTGCTCGTCCACCTTCAATTGTCAGGGCAATTTCAAACCTTAATCGAAAATACGGTAAAAAACCTATTAAGGTTTCACCGGATGCAAAATAGACTTCAGTCACCTTACATAGATATTGTATGGTTGCGGGAAAATTACCGATATTTTTATCAACCTGCAAATTATCTTTTGCCGAAGAATGCAGATGTTCCATTATTTCCGATGGAATATAAATTCTTCCTTTTTCGAAATCCCTTGAAATATCTTGCCAAAAATTAGCCAATTGCAAGCCTGTGCATATTGAATCGGAATAGGGAGCTGTAGTTTGATTCCATAAGCCGAAAATTCTGAGTACCAATTCCCCGACAGGATTTGCGGAGTAATGACAATAATCAAGATTATCCTGCATAGTTACCGGACGTTTGAAATTTACATCCATTCTGAAAGCAACTAACAATCTGGCGAGAACTTCAGGAGGAATATTGCTTTCTTTCATTGTTTGGTGAAGGGCTGTAAAAACCGGATTTCCCTTAGGAAGGCTAAGAAAGTTCTTTTCAAAAAGTAGCTTCTCAAAATCATTGATAGCTGCTAGCTGCGTTTCTTTTCCATACTGAATCAATTCATCAGCCAGATCATCTGCTATTCTGCTGAAAGCATAGACACTAAAGAAATGCTTACGGAATTTCTCAGGAATAAGTAAGGAACCGACCGGAAAGTTTTCATAGTGCGAGGTGGCAAGCTTCTTACAGAATAACTCTGCCTCAAGTAGTGAGTTTACAGCGAAAAGTCCTCCTGTGCTGGTAGTAAGCTCGAGTATTTCTTCTGTGGAAAACTTCATGACAATAAGTTAGTAACTAGTATCTATGAATTTTTAAGTATAGACTGACTATAAGTAATCAGCAGACAGTTATCAGCTTCTTCTGCCAATCTATAAAAAAACCCGCGTTTTGAGGCGCGGGCTTTGAAAAACAAAAGAATCTGTTTAATTAATTCTCGCGGTAATATTTGCTGCGATTATCTTCAATGGTTGCTTGCTCTTTTTGAGTAGCAAGCCATTGGTAATACGCATTTGATTTACCTTGTTGTGCCATAGATTGTTTCAAAATATCTTCTTGTGCAGCAAATTTCGATTCATCAGCAGGTTGTTTGTCAGTAACTTGAATAATAAAATATCCTTTTTCACCGCGAATAGGTCCAACAATTTTTCCGAGAGGCGAACTTAGAGCTTTTGATGTAAATGCAGGCTCTGAGCCAAGCCCCATCACTTGACCGTTATCACGTACTTTTGATGCAGTACGGACTTCCAAACTCGGGTCAACTTCCGATACACTTGCAAGGATGTCTTTATCTTTAATTTTATTATATACAGACTCAGCTTTAGCTTTGATAATATCTAATTTTTTAATACGTTTCAAGCGTTCTTTGATTTCTTCTTTCATATCAACCAAAGGTTTTGTACCCGGTTGACGTGTGTCCGAAACCTGCACAACAACAATACCGTAACGTTTTACTTCGATTGGGTTTGATACAGTACCCACTTCGTTTTCGAATGCGAAATCAGTCAAGAAACGTGACCCGAGTACCGGAGTTGACTTTTCAAAGAAAACTGTTTCTACACTGTTTTTCTTTAATTGTTTTGCTAGTGTATCGAATTGTTTTCCGGCGGCAATTTGCTCTTTGAAACTGATGGCATCCCGTTTAAGCATATTACGTGTTCCGCCACTTAATACAACACCGAATCTAATTTCCGAATATTTTATTTCATCGCTTGCCTTGTCTTTCACACTAATAATATGGAAACCGAATTGTGTTTCAACAGGTCCTACTATACTGCCGACCGGAGCAGCGAATGCTGCATCTTCAAATGGTTTAACCATTTCTCCCTTGCCAAAATACTTTAAAGATCCTCCTTGTGAAGAATTGCTTTTATCTGCAGAATATTGAGATGCAAGTTGAGCAAAATCCTCACCCGATTTGGCGCGTTTATAAATTTTTTCGGCGAATGCCTTTGCGCTGTCTTTGTTCGTTCCAAAGTTAATAAGAATATGGCTTGATTTTACAAGTTGTTTTTCTCCACTGCGCAAACTGTCCACTCTGAAGAAATATGTTCCGTCGGAAAGTTTAATTGGACCGACTATATCATGTGGTTTCGCATTTTCAATCAATGCGAGGCGTACAGGGTCGATAAGTTTAATAGGTGCAAAGTCATTAGTTTTACCACTATAATTTGCAAAATTTAGGTCGAATGCATTATCTTTTTGCTCAGAAGTAGCAGCGGATTCAAATTCGTTCTGAATTTTTGTAATCTTTCTTGCAAGATTATTTGTATCCGAAGCAGACGGTACTAACGGGAAAGTAATATACTTCAATTTACGAGTGGATTTCTGCTTGTAGTATTGCTTGTTCTTTTCGTAGTATGAACTAATTTCTTCGTCAGAAACCGAAACTTCTTTATCTGAAACTCTAGAAACATCGAACGGTATATAATTGACATCTGCAGTGCTGTTATCAACCAAAAATTTACTTTTGATATAGAGAGGAGAAGTTAGCGAAGCAGGCATACTAATAAGTGAGCGCATAGATTCGCTCAATTGATTTTTCTTGATGAAATCTTCAATTTTCAATAAGCCCCGTTTGATTTTGGCAACTTCAGAATCAGGATCTACCTGATTTGCCTGAATTTTTCCTGCTTGGATCAATTGACGGATATTTTCTCCGATACTTTCCGGGTCTGTAACAACTTTCAGATATTGCTCGCGATTAAATTTACCTGTACTATCTGTGAAATCCTTACGTAAATAATCAGGAGGATTATCGAGCATGATATCTTGAATTTGGTCGGCAGTAACAGTAATACCCGCTTTTTCGGCTTCTTGGCTCAAAATGGCTTCTTCAACCATTTGATCCCAAACTTGTTGGCGAAGTTGTTCTTCATCAATTTCAGCATCAGGATTGCCTGCTCGTTGCTGATCTGAAGCTTCTTTAACACGAATGTCAAAGTCTTTGCGTAAAATATCTTTTCCATTCACACTTCCGAGTGATTCGCTTGCGTACCCTTTTCCTCGGCGCATTATTTCGCTGAAGTTAGAATCCGAAATTACCATAAACGCGATGAAAAGGAAGGCGAATACCCCTAACAGATAGGGAGAAAATTGCCTCATTTTTGATAATAAGCCCATCGTAAATTATACTCCTTCAATCAAATAATAGGTTGTTACAATACTTGTCTTTGTTAATTTTGCACGAAAATAAAACGCAAAACTATTCACGTTTGACGACTTTTCCAAGTAACTTCTCACTTTTACTATTATTTTGGTATGGAACTGAATTCTCTACGCCTTCAAAT
>JACPWH010000215.1 GCA_016197185.1 Ignavibacteriota bacterium | reverse complement strand
GGAAAAGCCGGTCTCGGTAGACAAGTTGCCGGGATTTTTCGAGGCGCGGGTTTCGGTTCAGGATGCGGGGGCCCAGTATGCCGCGCGCTTGCTGGATGTGCGAGACGGGATGCGAGTGTTGGATGCCTGTGCCGCGCCGCAGTTCTTTGGAATACACCCAAATAATTACGAAGTAAGTTCATATTGTTCTGAAAAAAAGATGAATAAATAGTATTCAAGTATTGAATACTATGATAGTACTCAGATATAAAAAGCCGCAGTTATTTTAGCCGTCACGGCTGAGATAACTACGGCTTTTTTTTAATACTGTTAACGAATTTTATGATAAAATACGGAATGACTGATTACATACCGGAATCAACAAGCGCGTCGTTTCCACCGTGTTGTACGAGTAATTCTTTAAGTGCTACAACTTTTTTACGTTCTACATTAACTGACGAGAGAAGTTTTACTTTTGCAATGAGAAGTTTCTCTTCGATAGGCTTACTCAAGAAATCATCAGCACCTGCTTCGATTGCTTTGAGCTGATTGGAAATATCATTCAGAGCAGTAACAATTACTACCGGAATCCTATCGGTTGTCGGAGATTCACGCAATCTCTTTACAGTTTCATAGCCATCTAAGCGTGGCATCATAACATCAAGCACAATTGCATCGGGTGCGCGTTCAGCCACTTTTTCTAAACATTCGATGCCGTCATACGCTTCGGATGCTTCATAACCGTTAGCTTCTAAATACCTCCTAAGAAGCTTTGTGGTAATTCGATTATCATCAACTACTAAAATGTAGGGTTTTGCCATAGCTTTAGCTCCTCAATAATACAGTAAACTCGTAGATTCAATTTTGTATGCAAAAATAACGTCTTTTATTGATTTATATGCGGAAAATTTAAAGGAATGATAAAATGAGTATCAGGTGCATTATCCGTGAGTAATGAAACAGTCTCCGTAAGCTGTTTTATACCAAAGCGGATTGCCCAATGTATCGGCGATAAACCACGTTCCTGAAGTTCATCAAAAGGCATGAGAATTGAAGCAGTTTCATAACTTTTATCAAATAATGAGGTGTGACGTTTTTTTTGTGCCGAATTTATTTTTTTACGTAAATCTTCAATTTGTTTTTCTGTTTGATGTTCGGCTGCATTTGCAGCACCTATTAGCGATTGGTCAATTCCTTTTGCATAATTGGCAATACATGCGAATACTTCCGAGACCTTCGATAAGGCAGTTGTAAAGATAAGGTCACTGTCACCATCTTTGGTTCTTGTCGTTAATTCCATCTCAATCTGTTTCCAAGGACGCATAAAAAACGTAGGAGTGAAATTATTTTTCTCCAAAAAACGTACAACTGACGGCGGCATAAAAGTGACAGAATGTCTTGGCTTTATAATTGGCATCGGAACATTGAACAGTTTGTAGGCTGAATGTAGTTGAGCCAAATATGCAATTTCACCTGGTCCTGCAATATATGCAATTGTTGGGATAATATCATCCTGAATAATAGGACGCAAGAGTACATTGGGTGAGAATAATTCGGGTGAGCTTTCGGCAAGGGCAATAATTTGCTCTTTTGAAAATTGTAAATCCCCAGCGGAATAATGTATTCCGTCATCAGAACGAAGTTTAAGACGCTTATTACCATCATGGTAGAATATGTTTACATCCGATGCAGCCGCCTGAACATGAAACCTCGCTTCTTGAAGTTGATTCGAAGTATTTTCAATTACTTCCTTGGAAGCTCTGAAATCTTCAATTTCCTTACGGATAATATTCCCGAACAGACCTTTTTTACGGGCAACTGATGCTGAAATAAATAGAATACCCGAATCTGCCATAATAAATTGGAGAAGTTGGGTAAATGCAGATGTCCACGATACACCGCTTTTATATATTTCTCGTAATTTAAGCAGAATATCGGAGCTAAATTCCGATTGTTGAATTCCTTCTTCAATAGAATCCATTACACTTTTTATATCATCTCCGAAAATACGTTCGGATACTGGGATATTGGTAGTAATCTCTTCGGTGCAAACTAAGGTTAGCAATTCATTCTTAGATGAAAGGAGAGTTGCCTTTGCAGCTTCATCGCTATCCGCATCATTGTCTTCTATCCAAAATATTGGGACAATAGTGAGTGAATTTTTATTTGAAATCTGTTTTGCATACTGTACTGTAGAATATGCTTTGAGTACTGTGTACATTGCACCACCCAAAAAACCTACCTGCTGACCCGTTACAGCTGCAAGAGTTGTATTGTTAGATAATGACTGTAAGTTTTTTGTTTGCAATGCTGACAATTCCAAACCATTCATTGTGGCTGAAATAGAATTGATTAGTTGTTGGCGACCGTTAAACTTTTCAGCAATAGTAAGCCACTTATCAGTAGGGAGACTATTTGATGGAAAATAGGAATAAATGGAAGAGCTACCGGAGATAAATTCTTTAAAAAGATGTGAAAACTGTAATTCAGTAAATGGAATTGAGTGCATAAATATAAATTGAAATAAATATAAACGTGCGTCTTCGAGAACTTTATAACGCACCAAGACGAATTTTCTTTTCTTGACCATGCAATTTTTATTGTTTTGATTCGATTAATAGATTCTAAATTTGATTATTAAACATTCATTTTTCTATCATTTCTATCAAAGGTTATACTAATGGAAAACAATACTGCTTCACAAATACTCACAACAGCATCGGGCAGACCGTATGTAGAGGATGAAAACACAATGAGCATCGGCAATCGCGGTCCGTTATTGCTACAAGACTACATTCTTCACGAAAAAATGGCACACTTCAATCGTGAGCGTATCCCTGAACGTGTGGTACATGCAAAGGGTAGCGGTGCATTCGGTACGCTAACAATTACGCATGATATTACTCAATACACAAAAGCAAAAATTTTCAGTAAAATCGGTAATAAATGTAGAATGCTCATGGACGTAAGCCGACCAAGAACGAACTCAAAATCGCCGTCGAACTGATTGGCTCGCCCGCGAAGCAGGAAGGGTTGGAGGACTTGCTCTGGAGCGTGGCCATGCTGCCGGAATTTCTTATGAGTGATCGCGGAACGCCGTTTTCTCATCGTTATATGAACGGTTACGGAAGTCATACATTCTCGATGATCAATGCTGAGAATAAAAGGGTTTGGGTGAAATTCCATTTTAAAACCCGGCAGGGAATAAAAAATTTCAATGCAAATGAAGCTAATGAAATGCGAGGAGTTGATCCCGACCATTCTCAACGTGATTTGGTGGAAGCAATCGAGCATGGTGATTTCCCTAAATGGAGCATGAAAATACAAGTGATGACCGATGAACAAGCCAAAGCATTTCCTTTCAATCCTTTTGATTTAACAAAAGTATGGCCTCACGGCGATTTTCCACTGATTGATGTCGGTACTTTTGAACTCAATGAAGTTCCTAAAAACTACTTTGCCGAGGTGGAGCAAGCAGCGTTTGCACCTGCCCATATAGTGGACGGAATAAGTTATTCTCCCGATAAGATGTTGCAAGGAAGATTGCTTTCGTATCCTGACGCACACCGTTACCGTTTGGGTGCGAATTATGAGCAAATCCCTGTGAATAGATGTCCATATATGGGAGTAAATTACCAGCGTGATGGCGCAATGGCAGTAAATGGTAACGGAGGCGAAGCTCCAAATTATTTCCCGAACAGTTTTGATGAAGTGGTTGTTGACCGGTCGTACAAAGAGCCACCGATGCAGATTGATTCATTGGTAGCAGATTGGTACGACCGTAATGCCGAAGGAGACAACGATCATTACACACAACCGGGATTATTATATACCAAAGCAATGAACGATACAGACCGTAAGAATCTGATTTCGAATATTGTAGGTGCAATGAGCGGTATATCAGGTACGAAACGTGATGAAATCATTAACCGTCAGTTATGCCATTTCTTCCGGGCAAACCCTGAATTGGGAATGGGTGTAGCGCAGGGGTTGGGTGTGGAGATTAATCCTGAGATGTTTGGGAAGTAAATTGATTGTCTGTAATACGTTGTAAAAAAAGCGAACTGTAAGGTTCGCTTTTTTTTTATAGGTGGGAATTTATGTGTAGTTTTGCTTGTATAAGTTAGATATGATTTAATCTCAATATATAAATGCAGTATTTGATTTTAGTAGTTTTATTTGAAAATTGATTAACATATTCAAATTTAGCATCATCGTTACAACTCCTATTGCAATTTTTATATAATATCGAAATCTTACATAGATTTGTTGTACTTGCGGATATAAGTAATGAGAATTTATATTGATACCTCAGTAGTGGGTGGATTCTATGATGATGAATTTGATCAATCTACCAGAGAATTTTTTACAGAAGTAGAAAATGGTAAGTTTATTTTAGTAGTATCTGAGCTACTTGAAGCAGAGTTGATTCGTGCACCTGAATTTGTCAGGAATCATTTGAATAAGTATTCAATAGAGCAAATTGAAAGGGTAGAATTGACTGAAGAAGCAAAGGTTTTAGCAGATCGCTATATAATTGAACAGGTTGTTGGCGCAACAAGTAAAGCTGACTGCCAACACATAGCTATAGCAACAATAAATAAAGTTGATGTTTTAGTAAGTTGGAATTTTAAACACATTGTGAACTTAAAACGGATTCGCGGGTATAATTCAGTTAATTTGAAAAACAATTATCAAATGCTTGAAATTAGAACGCCAAAGGAAATTTTAGAATCGTAAAAAAACATATTACATATATACTACGAGGTAAAAGCTATGAATCAAGTAAAAAATGAGAAGAACGACAAGAACTTCGACGCAGTAAAGACTATGCGTGAAATTCGCGATCAATTTAGTATGGAAATCATGAACATGTCTTTTGAAGAAGAGAAACAGTATCTTAAGATGATATTGTCTACCGGAAGAGAATTAGATGTTGAAAGTAACAAAACTACCGATCACTGAAACAGTAAAAAATGTTTATTCCCTATACTCTATGCTCCACTTCAAACGCCTCGACCATATCCAAATCTGCATCCCGAAAGGAAAAGAGCAGGAAGCTTGGGACTTTTACGCAAATATTATAGGGCTTACCGAAATCCCGAAACCAAAAGAGCTGTTCGCAAATGGTGGACTGATCCGTTTGGTAATAGGATAGAGTTTTTGGAGAAAGTATAGATATGGAAAGGACTTATAAATATTTTGGAGTAATGTATCTTTTCGTACTTGTTACTTTACTGTTTTGTTCTTGCAATCAGCAGCCTAAAGAGAAAAGCAGTTACACCCAAGATTCTACTATCTCAGATATTCATGGCAAACCTCAGGATTCACTCACTTTCTATTTTCCTACTTCAATCAAGAAGGATACTAATCTAGTTAAAATTGAAATGGATAAAACTACTCAGGACTGTTTCTCAAGTGATTTATATTGTATGGATGAGCCGATACTTTTTAATTACTTTTTAGGGCATGAAACGTATAGATTTCTTTGGTTACGAGCATTTAATAAACCTGTTGTGATTATATTTAATAAAGATAATGATACAGTCTGGTTATCACTTAAAGTATTAGATCGACAGCCACAATTTATGGATATAATTCATTTAGCATTTCCAAAAAAATTTAAAAAACAAAAGTCTATAAATTTAACACAAAGTTTAGGCGAATCTACAGATTCACTTGTAAAAGCAAATCGTCAAGCATCAATAATTGTAAATACAACGAAGAGACTTTCTCTAAAAGAATGGACTAATTTTGAAAAATTGTTAAATATATGTTCATTCTGGGAAATAAAGCCATATATAGTAAATTATGGAATTGATGGATCTGAATGGATTATTGAATCACATTTGAAAAATAAATACTGGTTTGTAAGCAGACATAGCCCAGATGGAGGTTTCTACAATGCCGGAAAATACTTATTAGACTTGGGGGGATTAACAGAACAATCCTATCCATATTAAATTAACAACTATTAGCCAAAAGCCAATAACTTCTTAAAAAAAATGCAACAAAAAGAAAACCACCCATGGAACTGGTTCGCCCCCGCGAACAGCAAAACCCTCATCATTGGCACTTTCCCACCCACCAAACGCAACTGGAAATATGATTTCTTCTATCCGAATACTGCAAATCTCTTTTGGAGAATGATGGCACGAATAGCTAAAACTGAATTGCAGCATTTTTCGGGGGAGGAAGCAGTTAACGAAAGAAGAAGCATTCTTGAAAAGTTGGATGTGGCTATTTCCGATATGGGCAGTATCATACTCCGTAATGAAAACAGCTCTCTCGATGAAAATCTTTCAATCGTCGAATATATGGACATTTTTAGGATATTGGATGAGAATCCCCTGATTACCAAAATAATCTGCACAAGCAGCAGTGGGAAGGTAAGTGCATCAAAATGGTTCTCCGAATTCCTGAAAAACAAGGAGTTAACCCACAAATTTCCAAAAGGTCAAAAGCCAATTAAAAGCGAGATTATGTATAATGATCGAATAATTCAAGTGGTTATAGCATATTCACCTTCAGCTAGAGCTTCCAATAGAATCTCATTTGAGAGGCTTGTGGAAATTTACAGAAACGAAATCGTTTTGTAACAAATGCCTTACTAATTATATATTTACCTGTCACTTAACACAAAGAATCACCACTTTCTTTCAGAATTTATTTATAGCAAATCAAGAAGATAGTTGAATGAAAGCCGTTCAAATACTGTTTGTGATGCGATTACGCTTTGTTTAGAGGGATATGCTTTGTAATTTTGCATATCATTCTTCTTCTATTTGGTAATAAGGAAATATCGACATGAAAATAATATACCGTCTTAGGATTGCTTTTACATTCACGGCAGCTTTGCTAATAGTAGGGATCACCCAACAATTATCTGCACAAACAGCTACACAACGGCTATCAATTATAGAGGAATTTACAAGTGCAACTTGTTATCCGTGTACTACAGCCACCGCTGTTCTAAAACCGATAGTACAACTTTCCAACGGGGTAATAGCAGTTCGTTTCCATCTATTCTATCCTGTTCTTGGCGACCCGTTCTATATGGCAAACAGACCGGAGAATGATTACCGAAGCAGAATTTATTTTGGAAGCAACCCCGGACTTCCCGCATCAAGAATTAACGGTCATTACGATATAAATCCTCAGCAGGCAGCAGATGTAACCAATGCCATCAAACTCGATCAGGCACAACCGTATCCTGTCAAAATTGAAGTTACACAGGATAAAACTAATTTAACTAATGTGAAGGTAAATGTAAAGGTCACCTCAGATATTGCCCTTACGAATTATACTCTTCATACGATGGTAATTGCAAGTGAAATTCATTTGGATAAATTGCCTCTTTTGCCTGATGCACTCCGGTAATGTTGCCGACATAGCCGCTGCCAAGAGCATTGGGTCCGATAACATTTCCGAAAATCAGGTTGCGGTCGGATAGGATATTGAGGCCGC
>JACPWH010000033.1 GCA_016197185.1 Ignavibacteriota bacterium | reverse complement strand
ATGGCTTCAAACTGATAGTGTGCGATCGCCATTTTGATTAAGTGATCAACCTTGAACTGTTCATCATTATTGACAAACTCGATTAAGTTGTCGAGCTTCGTCTCAATAATTTGTTTCCCTCTTGGGGGTGTATAAATTACTTGACCAGCGTTGGGGCCGGTTCCTGCTTGTTTGATTGTTGTATTCGAAAAATCAGGACGGATGGTATCAGTTGTTTGTTTTATTTCTTGAAATAACCGAATGAAATAATCCTTCCCAAATTCGGTTGTTTCTCTCAAATAGTTGTAACCCGACCACAATGCTTCCCGGTACCGCAACACCTCTTTTGATGCACCGGTAGTCTCACTCGTTTGATCACTATAAGCCTTATATAGCTCATCATCCGTTGTGAAAATATGCTCTATTTCGCTAGATAATTTCGCCTCTTGTAAGCTGATGGTATTTACTAACAATCCTTGATTGGGAATGATCGCGCTACGTCCATGAAGTTTGGCTAAAGCAGCTTTTGCATCGCCTAATTTCTCCAGAATTTCTATTGTTTGATACAGCTCTTTGCGAATTGGCAATAATGGTAAATCATTCCAAGGAATAGTACGATCCGGGTTAATTGAATAATAACTATCAGACATTAATAAAACCGATTTTTAAAGTTTGCTTGATCTATAACCTTAAATATACACATTCTTTTTATACAAACATTAAAAAAATGAATAATTAATGTTTGTGTCGTTTGTGGTATTAAAAACACAAGTGTGTTGGGTAACAAACATTAAATAACGTGAGTTCGGGATAAGAATTCGGTCAGATCGCTTAGAATCGTCAACAACGCATAAAAGATGTAACGGATTTGTTGGCTTATTTAAGTGCTCATTTGCCGGAAAACACCTTAAAGTTGTTTTGCACGAGCTGGGAAGATTTCCCTGATGTGTATCCTGAAATGACGTTTTCTGTTTCTACGACTTTATTACTACCGCTTGCTACAATTTGTTGGTGATACGGTTTTAGTGTCTCGTAAAATGGAAGCAGTTTGCATTCCTGAATTCAGAGAAGAAGGTTATGAAACCATGTATGACCGAACGGCCAAAAAACACAAGTGGACATCTGTTAATGGAACCATCTGTCTGGAAGGATTCACCGAATTTGAGCTCTTTCCCAACCAATCCAATCAACTAACCGCAGTAAGTAATATGAATGGAACAAAAGAAGAATGGTTGATCTTTGAAGAGGTGAAGCAGTAAGGCTTAACCGGTAGAAATTCTTTCGTGTTTTCTTAGTAATACCAGCGGAAATGGAGCAAGTGAATCGGGTATGAAGGTCAAGTAATATCTAAATTCGTTCGTTCAAAATGAACCATAAAATCTTCGTATTTTTAAGCATTACTAAACCATCACCATGAAACAACTTTTACTTTCTGCGTTTTTTACAGGAACCATCCTTTCTATAACTGCACAATGGGCACCGGTCAATTCGGGCGTTAGTGCAAAACTTGATGCCATTCATTTCAAAGATGCTCAAAACGGTATGTGCTCGGGCGGGTTCGTCAATGCACTCGTTACATCAGATGGCGGAGCAACATGGGTCATGTCCAACGATCAGGGATTCAGGGATTACAGTTTTACCAGCAGTACGAACGGTTATGGCGCTTCTATTGTGAGTCAGTCTATGGCAAAAACCAGCAACGGTGGAACATCGTGGACATCTATAACGCCACCTACCAGTAATTCGCTTTGGGGTGTAGCTGCGATAAGTGCCACAACTGCACATTTTGTAGGAACCGGTGGTGTTTACTGGTACACTACAAACGGTGGTAATTCTGTTCAGGTGGGTAATTCCGGAACAACAGCCTTGTTGACGGACATCTTCTTTACCAGTTCCAGTACCGGCTTTATTGCCGTTCAGTCGGGTGAAATCAGAAGAACCTTAAATGGCGGATCAAGCTGGTCGGTCATCTATGTAGGCGTAGACATATTTACAACCACACCCAATGGGTTACCTAACCCTAATTGTTGGTAGAGAAAAATGAGTAAGTTACAACACTAAATAATGAGCATTTTTTCCGTTTCCGCAAAAATTTTCCGCTTTCCGCAAGAAAAATTTTTTTTTTCCCATTTTTTTCCGTTTCCGCGTAATATTTTTTATTTTTCCCTTTTTTTCCGTTTCCGCGTTTTATACCCGGCCTTTTATACCCTTGTCATCAAAGGAAAGGAGAACATAAAAACGAACTTTTATCAACAAAATTCAAACGTTGACGAGCGAATTTATTGTTGTTTGCACGGTTACCC
>JACPWH010000239.1 GCA_016197185.1 Ignavibacteriota bacterium | reverse complement strand
GATATTTTAAATCTTAAATAAAAAAAAAGTGACTGTGAGTATTGATATGTAAAAACTCAGCACAAATTTTGCTCTGACTTTTTAGCAATTGAGTGAAAGAGGAGAACAACTCTATTATTAGCATTGCATTTAAGATATTTATTCAATATGAAAATTATATACTGTTTATCTCATATTTTATCATTTAGGAGTTTTTTATCATGAAAAAACTGTACTCTTTACTTGCTGCCGTTTTGGTAGTAAGTACGATGTTAATTTCGTCGGCAAAGGCAGGCGAAACTGATGTCAAAAAGTTGCCTTCATTGCTTGGAGCTAACAATGCCGGCACAGAATTTTATTTCTCATTCCCACCGTGCTACGAAGAGGAATCTGCCGGTTTTATGAATAGCTGCCGGGTATTTGTCGCTTCAGGAGCTAAGCAGCTCATTACTCTCGAAATTCCGGGCAAGGCAGTAAAAATGACCAAAATATGCAAAGCAAATGATGTAGTTGAATTTGTTTTGGGTACAGGTGCTGCCCAGCCGTTTATTAAAGCAGGCAGGGTAGCAGCCCCGCCGGAACAAGTATATCAAGGTGCAGCAGTTCATATTACATCTGCGGCTCCAATTGTAGTGTATGGCGTAACTCGTTATAACTATACAAGTGACGGCTTCCTTGCAGTTCCTGTGTCGGCACTCGGAAAAGAATACATTGTATCTGCTTATCCGCAATATACAGCTGTAGGATCAGGGTATCAGCTTGTTTCTGAAACTACAATTTCTGCGGCTTATGATGATACTCAAGTGTTTTTTGAAATGGGTGGTACATTACAATCAGAAACATCGGGAGGTCTCAAACCGGGTAAATCAACATCCTTTACACTGGTTAATAAAGGTGATGTATTATGTTTCTCCAGTAATGGTGATCTTCAAGATATTTCAGGAAGCCGTGTTTTGGCAACTAAACCTGTCGCGGTTGTGTCCGGTAATCAATGCGCAAATGTTCCTGCCGGAGTATATGCGTGTGATTATATGTCGGAAATGGACCTTCCAACGTTTACTTGGGGTAAGGAATATCATGTGACTCCTTTCTATGGTCGTAAAAAAAATCCTGTAATCCGTATTTATGCAAAAGAAAAGAATACAAAAGTGTTTCGTGACGGACAAGAATGGCTTGTTATCCCCCGTGCATCCCGCAAATTGGATGACGGATATGTAGAGCGTCGTTCGTTCGACGGCGACCCGAAAGCAGTTGTAATTTCTGCAGATAAGCCGATTTATGTTGAAGAATATAATCCGGGACAATCAGATGATAATATTTCGAGCGATCCGTTTATGCTTGTTCTTTCTCCGTTTGAACAATATCAAAAAGAGATTGTATGGTGTACTCCCGGTGCACTCACAAGTAATAACAACTTTAAGAGCCACTATGTAAATTTGATATATCAATTAACTCCTGACGGTGTTATTCCTGATGATATAGAATTTGCTATATCGGTTAACGGAAAATTTGAATGGAAAAGAGTAAGTGCCCGTTTCGGCGGGAGCCCGGGGTATTTATTCTCAACACCGATTAACGATCAGAAATATGCTTGTAAGCAATTAATTCTACCGGGTGACAATACATACCGCCTTCGTGCTAAAACACCTTTTGCAGCTTATGCATACGGATTCTCAAATTATGATTCGTATGGTATGCCTACAAGCGTAGCATTAGGTAATTTGGAGTTAAAAGATACTGTTAAGCCCCGTCCTAAATGGACAGTTAAATGTGATGGTTCAGTTGACGACGGAATGGTAACTGATTATCCTGATGATGATGCTTCCCGCTCGAATTTAGGACTTATCTATATGGATTTGGATTCAAGCTATAATTATGAATTTAACTACGATACCAAACATGAGCTTATAGTCGGTACTACACGTACAACCGATTGGAACTTAAAAGTTATTGACCCGAGCAAAGATGCCCGTGCTTTCTTGGTATTTGTTGACAGAGCAAGCAATGATTCAATTATTGTAATTGAATACAAAGCATTTAATCTTACGATGGAGCCGACTGATTATCTCAATTATGGGGTAATGAAACGCGATTCAATCCAAACATTGAATATTAAAATGACGAACACAGGTCCTACACCTTTGAATGTTACCCAACTTAAATTGAAAAGCGGCAATCAAGGCTTTACAATAGACAAGAGTATCACGTTGCCGTTCGTTTTGGCACCGGGAGATTCTAAAGTTGTGCCTATTTCCTTTACCAATATTCCTGATGGACTTTATGATGACCAAATCGGAGTCGGTAATGAATGCGTTTTCTTCTATAAAACAAAGCTAACAGCGGAAATAGCAAGTCCGGAAATAATGGTTGATGACCATGACTATGGCACACGCTCTAAAGGGACAAGAACAATTTGGTCACAAATGCGGGTTCAAAATATTGGTAAAGTGGATTTAATAGTATATGGCGATGACCATGCTACAGCAATTACCGGTCCTCAATTTGAACCGATGACATGGGCACCTCCATATCCATATCCTGTTAAAATCGCTCCTGGGCAATCTATTAGTTTCCAAGTGGATTTTGTTCCTCCTACTGTTGGAACATTCACAAGCACAATTACATTCTCGAGCGATGCTAAGAAGAGTGACAGTGTATCAATTCTAAAAGGTATAGCACAAGAGCCGGGCTTGATTGCAACTCCATACGATTGGAACCGCAAACGTATCAATCCTACTGCACCTTATCCTTCAACGATTGAACTCCAGAATGACGGCTCTCAAGCTGTTACAATTCAAAGTGCAACCGGTTCTGATCCTAACTTTAATGTTGATCTTAATCTGTTCACTAACCTGACAATTCAGCCGGGAGTTGCGAACAAGATGACATTTCCAGTTGAGTTCAATCCTACAGCAACAGGTGACCACACGATGACAATTAATTTCATTACAACTACACCCGGGGTTTCTGCTTCGTCTAAGCTAGATGGTACTGGTATTATCGGTCGTTTGAAAACACAAGATATTAATTTCGATACTACAGTTGTCGGTACGCTTAAACAAAACACACGTCAACTAAGAATCGAATGTGAAAAATGGACGTATGAAGATTCTGTAACAATTAAGGATCTGCTTGTTTCAACCGGATCAATTAATGCTGACTTAACAGCATATAGTGTTGATGGCTACCGTTTTGATAAACAAACATTCGGTTTGCCAAATAAAGTAATGCACGCGGGTGATATTATTATTGTAGATGTGTGTGAGTTTTTGGCTCCGACACAAGGTGTACATACTGCCGCATTGACTACATCAAGCGATGCTGAAGCCGAAGTGACATCAAATTGGACAGGGTTCGGTAGAGTTGATTTTGTACCGGTACGAAATATCCTTGCAGTTGGTGGTAATGTTGTAGATATTTGTGTGGGTACAACAGGTACAATCAACGCTTCAATTGTAAATACAGGAAATCAAGCGTTCCTTATTGATAAACTTGAATTGGATGCCAATCCTCAGTTTACAATTACAAGCCCTGCAACACCTACTGTTCAGTTCCCATTATTGCCCGGTGTTCCTGTTCCTGTAACTATCAGCTATACTCCGACAGCTTCGGGTTCAACTACAATCAAACTGCATATCTACAGTTCTGATTTAGGTCGAGATACAGCAGTGGATATTACCGGTATTGCAGTTGACTATACAAGTACTGCAACTACAGGTTCTAACCCATCAGCTGACATTGGTTCTAAAGTGTTTATTCCGATAACTCTTAAAGATCCTATTTCTCAAAATGCAAATGTAACTAATCTTAAAGTAACTGTAGAGTATGACGGACGTTTGCTTGCTCCTTCTTTACCTGAATTTATAGCAGGTGCAGCAGCAGCAGGATTCACTGTTCAGAATCCGGTTGAAACCAAAGGAAAAAATGGTAAGGTAGAGTTCAATTTGGCAACAACAGGACAGCCTCTAACGACACCGGGAGAAATAGTTAAGATGTATTTCTATACATTCTTACCTACAGCAACAGATAATACAACAATTACGACAACAATTACAACAAACAGTGCTTGTGCGAAAATTACAACAGAGCCCGGTTTGGTTAAATTGAACCCAACATGTGCATTTGTCATTCGTAAGGTAGATAGCAAGAATGTAATGTACAGCATGACTCCAATCAGTCCGAACCCTGTAGGAGCAACGGGTGCAGAAGTAGAATTCTCAATTGGTTTGAAAGGTGCAACAGAACTTTCAATCTACAACAATTCAGGTGCAAAAGTTGGCACTGTAGCTACAGGTACATTAGAAGCCGGCAATTACAGTGTGAAAGTTCCTGTTGACGGGTTAAGTTCAGGCACATATATGCTTCGCTTATCATCCGGTCCATACAAACAAGAACAACAACTTGTTATTGTCAAATAATTGACAAGAACTTAGGTTGACTGTTTATTCAAAGTAAAGCGGAGGGATTTAATCCCTCCGCTTTTTTATTGAGAAAAAAAGAAGATTATTGTTGCTTCGTCTTAACTAAAAATAACAGTTACAGTACAACAAACCATTGTTCTTTTCGTTTCAGCACTCTTGAAAATCATGCTAAATACAGTAATAGCAGAATTATTAATTCAAAATAATTACAGTAGAGTTAAATTTAGCATAAGTCTTAATAATTAAAGAAAATAAAAGAACAGAACAGTTTAGTAATCCACGAATGACAAAACAAACAAAACAAATTAAAATTGCAGTACTTGGCGCAGGACATTTAGGAAGTATTCATGCACGACTTTGGAAAACTGCAGATAATGCAACGTTAGAAGGAATTTATGAACCGAACCCGGAACAAGCGCGTAAAGTTTCAGAAGAAAATGGAGTGAAGGTTTTTACAACTATTGAAGAAGCATTTGCTGCGGTGGATGCCGTAACCATAGCCTCACCGACTTCTTTTCATTACGAACTTGCAGTAGAAGCAATTAACGCAGGTAAACACTGCTTTATCGAAAAGCCGATTACCACTACCTACAAAGAAGCTGAAAAACTTATTGAGCTTGCAAGGCACAAAGATGTACTTGTACAGGTAGGTCACGTAGAGCGATTTAACCCGGGTCTGGCAGCATTGCATAGTTATAATATTGCCCCGTTATTTATAGAGGCGCACCGCCTTGCTCAATTCAAACCAAGAGCTACCGATGTGTCGGTTGTATTGGATTTAATGATTCATGATATTGATATAGCCCTATGGCTTGTTAAGTCACCGGTGGTGAGTATAGATGCACACGGCGTAGCTGTGCTTACAGAAACACCGGATATAGCCAATGCGCGGATACGGTTTGCAAATGGTTGTGTAGCAAATTTAACTGCGTCCAGAATATCTGCCCAACCTATGCGTAAAATGCGTCTGTTTCAAAAAGATGCGTATCTCTCGGTTGATTTTGCTAAAGGTTCAGTTGATGTATATCGTATGCTGAAAGACGGTGAGGAAACTTCCTCTGTCCCTGCGATGATGCTCGGGAGCATCGACGCAGGAGATATTAAAAAATCAATTGTATATGAACAGCCAATATCACCGCAGGTTAATGCAATAGCAGAAGAACAGCGCGCTTTTATCAATGCAATTCTTGGACATTCGTCTATAGCTGTCAGTGCAGTTGACGCTGCAGAGGCACTTCGTATAGCAGAAGAAATTGCAATCGCTATTGAAAATGAAACTCGTAATAATCTCTCGGGAAAAGTATAGATGATAAATGAAATTGATACCAAAGTATTGACTTACACATATCTTTACAATTATTTTCATTTTAATACAGTTTAAGGAATATATTTATGAATAAACGTTCTCTTGCCGCCGCAATTATGCTTATTGGCGTAGGAATCATTTTTGGTGTGGTTTTAGTATCAAATTTTGGAACCGGCGGAATAGGCTCACTGTTTGCCGGAGGAGTTAAAGACATTGGTGCAAAAACCCCCCCTGTGGTGGTAAACGAAACGGTAAAAGCATTAAATGATGCATATAAATCCGTTTCAAAGTCGGTTAATCCATCGGTTGTAAGCATTAATGTGCTTACTGAAACAAAAGTTCCAAAAAATAGACTGCCTGATCTTTTCAGGTTTTTCGGACAGCCTGATGACGGCTCACAAGATGATAATGGAGGCGATGATCGCACACAAAAATCAGAAGGAGCAGGCTCAGGCGTTGTAGTGACAGAAGACGGATACATAGTAACCAATAACCACGTAGTGGAAGACGCAAGTGCTGACGGTATAAAAGTTATTTTTAGTGACAAAAAAGAATATAAAGCAAAACTTATTGGTCGTGACCCGCTAACTGATATTGCAGTATTGAAAATAGAAGCGAAAGGACTTCCTGCAGTACATTTTGGCAACAGCGATGATGTACAGGTAGGTGAAATGGTGATAGCCGTCGGTAATCCGCTCGGATTGCATTCTACAGTTACATCCGGTATCGTGAGCGCGCTTGGTCGCGGTGCTTTAGGATTAAATAACAACAGTTATGCAATCGAAAACTTTATTCAAGTTGATGCTGCTATCAACCCCGGAAACAGCGGGGGAGGATTATTTAACCTTCAGGGTAGTTTGATTGGTATTAATTCAGCTATTGCCACAAGGACAGGTTATTTCTCGGGCTATGGTTTTGCAATTCCCGTTAATCTTGCAAAAGCTGTTATCTTGGATATAATGGACGACGGAAAAGTGGATCGCGGGTATATCGGCGTTCAAATCCGTTCGGTGGATGAAGTGATTGCTAAAAGCATGAAACTCGATAATGTTGCCGGAGTATTGGTGGATAATGTTCTACCGACTGGTGCTGCCTCCAAAGCCGGACTTGAATCTGGTGATGTGATCTTGGAATTAGACGGTCTGCCTGTAAATACTTCGAATGAACTTCAAAGCCGTGTAGTGCAACATCGCGCAGGTGAAACTGTGAAACTCAAAGTATGGCGCGATGGAAAAGTAATAAATAAAGCTGTAACTCTTCAGCCGAAAGATGATGATAAGCTTGCGGATAATGCAAAAAAGGGGATCGCACCGGGCGAAGAATTGGATGAAGACAGTAACAAGCCGGTCACATTTAAACAGCTTGGCTTTTCAGTAGGTTCTTTAACGGAAAAAGCTAAAAAAGATAATGATGTTGAAAACGGTGTAGTAATTACAAAAGTAGATCAATATAGTGAAGCTGCAGAACGTGGTCTTTACCCAAATGGGGTAATTACTAAAGCTGATAAACAAGCTATACAAACTCCTGCTCAGCTTAAAAAAGCTTTGGATTCTAAACGCGGTGATGTTATTCGTTTGCAACTTAAAACAAAAGACGGAACACGTCTTGTGTTTATAGAAGTTCCCAAAGAAAACAGTTAATATTTTTAAGGTTGCTTAAAAGCAATCATGCCTTGAAACCTCATGAGCTTTTTCGACTCGTGAGGTTTTCTTTTTTCGTAATTTTGAAGTACATAAGTAGCGATTGTTTACTTCGAATTAATTAACAGAATGTTAAAAATGAGCAACAATCATAATCATCATAATCACAATCATAGCCACAGTCATAATCATCACGCAGAAATTGCAAATGACTCACGTGCTTTGAAAATAGCAATGGCATGTACTGCAAGTATTTTCATTGCTCAGGTAATAGGTGGCTTTTTCTCGCATTCGCTTGCCTTGCTTTCGGATGCAGGGCACATGCTTGCAGATGTTGGGGCTTTGGTAATAGCATACTTAGCTTTACGATTTTATGCTCGCTCTCAGTCCGATAGCAAGAAACTACAACGTTATACATTCGGTTTCAGACGAATCGAAGTGTTGGCAGCCTTAGGTGTACTCATTTATTATACCCATCAATCGTGGATTGATTCACTTCTGTCATTTGGGATTTCAATATTTATTATTAAAAGTGCATGGAGATTAGTACGGAGTTCAGGAATTGTTCTTATGGATTCTGCACCGGATGCAGGTTACAAGGATTCTATCGAAAAGGCTTTATTTGAAATAGAAGGAGTGGTAAGCGTGCATGATATTCATGTATGGCAGATCAGCCCGGGTGAAAATACGATAAGTGCGCATATTGTAGTCCCTTCTGACTCACATCATGATGATATTCTCCATGAGATTCGCACCATGCTCGAAATGAAGTTCTTATTACTTCATTCAACCATTCAAATCGAATCGCAAAATTATTCTGATCAACAGCATTGTGATTCGTGTCAATTGCAAGAGAAGAAAGGTCACAAGATTGTAGGGGAGAAGAATTAAGGATGGCTATCGGTCATATCACACCAAAGCCCCACCCGAATTAATAGCCGACATCGCCCGTGCAGCTCCGGCTATTATAAAATGCTCGATACTGTTACACGCGCGGGCAATCCCTGTTTCCAAATCTTTTGATTCGTCCGGTGTAAAGTTTGAGAGAACATATTCAATCATTCCACCCGGTTCAAAGTTTTTCCCTATTCCACATCGTAAACGCCAGAAATTTGGAGTTTTTAGTTCTTCAATGATGGAAGTAATTCCATTGTGCCCGCCATCCGAACCACCTTGTTTTATATGAACTTTTCCTACAGGGAAATTATATTCATCTACGATAGCAATGATTCGTTCAGGCGGAAGTTTGTGGAGTTTACTGAGTTTCAAGACTGCCTCACCGGAAGCATTCATATATGTAGTAGGCTTTACAAGCAACACTTCGTTCCTCCGAAGTTTGATATCAGTTTCCATCCATTGCCCTTTTCCTTCTCGAAGTGACTTCCCATGCTTTTTGGCAAGCGCATCAATTACCATCCAACCGATATTGTGACGTGTCCGTTCATATTTCATACCGGGGTTGCCAAGACCGGCAATGATCCATTCCATAATTTTCCCGTTTTTATGTTTCTTACATTAATCTTGGAAATGTCGTGTAATCCATTCAGAAATTTTTTTGGTTGCTTCCTCCGACACCCAATGACCACATTTGTAATTCAAAAAAGTGTGCTCAATTTTTTCGTTTTCAAGTGCATTTTCATAGAGCTTAGCTGTTTGATAAGGTACAATGGGGTCGTCGCTGGAATGAAGTAACAAAACATCAATTCCATATTTTCTCAGCATCGGATATTTCTCCAAAACTTTTGCTTCCGAATACATACTTGCACAGATAGTAATAACTGATTTATAACTGTCAGGATGACGTGTAGCCACTACATTCGCATAGAACCCCCCTTGTGAGAATCCCATTACAATCGGTAAACCGGACTTTATCGGCAACGTCTCCATTGCCTCTTTAGTAATACTGTGATACCAGTCTGCAGACGAGAATATAATTTCATCTTTGAGAGAATCTGGATACCCTAAATCTTCACCCATTGCTGAAAGTCTGGGTGCAAATATCGAAGCGGATTCTTTGAATTTAATATAGGGGGCTTCCGGGCATACAAAAATTACATTTGGTAAATTCAGCTGTTTTGCCCACCTGAGAATAATGGTCGGTTCTTGACTGTTGCCATGCAAGAGCAAAACTAAATTATATTTCCGACGGTCATCGTAATTCGGAGGATAAAGAACTCTATAGCGTCCGTATCTTTGTTGGAGAGCAAATTTAATCGGAAATTCTGCTGCTTGGTCACTGTTACGTTTCATCATAGCAAGAATTTCATCAAAACCTTTTCTGAAATGCAACATAACAAACGTAGTATCATTTGCTATGGTTTTATGGTATTGGTAGCCCATTTCTGCAGCATCTTGTAAATAAGAAAACGCTTTGTCGGTCTGTTGCAATGTCATAAAGCATCGTGATAGAATCACCATGCTTTCTACATCTTTAGGATTTACTTTCACCCATTCTTCAAGATACGGAATTGCTTGTTTATAGTTTTTTGCCTTGAGAGCTTCTTCTGCGCGCTCACGATAGCTTCGCGAATCCGGTAAGAGTTGCGCATTGATGGGAACTGAGGAAAAGAGGAGAAGTGTCCACAAGAGAACTGTGGACAAGTGAACTGAAAACTTCATTATAACCTTCAATTTCATAAATATACAGAAAAAGCTAATTTACGTCAATAATAAATTAGCTTTAAGTATTGTACCCGGAACAGGGGTTGAACCTGCACATCCTTTCGAATACTACAACCTGAATGTAGCGCGTCTGCCAATTCCGCCATCCGGGCTACGAACCTAAAATCTTTTTAGAGGAGAGAGACTCGATGCCAGATTAAGGGGGTATGTCTTTCTTCGGTTAAATTTACCCGTTATAATTTGGGTCGAATTCCACGATCCATTCAATACCATATTTGTCCCTAAACATTCCAGCGTATGAACCCCAGGGACTGTCTCCAATCTGCCCTTCAATATCTCCGCCTGCTGATAATCCGTTAAATATTTTGTCTGCTTCTTCACGACTTTCTGCACTAACTGATATTTTAGACCTGTTTTCATTTTCGTTTATTCGTCCCATAAATTCGGGAACGTCATTAGCCATTAACATATTGTGTTTGCCAATAGGCAAAGCAATGTGCATTATTTTATTTGCTTCATTATCTGCCACCTGAAATTCAGGGCTTGATAGGTCCTTGAAACGAACTATCTTTGCGAATTCTCCGCCAAAAACTGACTTGTAAAAAGTGAATGCTTCTTCTGCATTGCCGTTGAAGTTAATCCAGGGATTAATTGTTCTCATAATTTTTATTTTTAAACTGTTGATTTTTCCGCTTGCTCTCCTCTTTTTTCAGCATCCCGCTATCAATGTGAAATTTATTCTTATAATTTCTGCGATAAGGTTATAAACAGATATTCCAGGTTTTTTAACATTATAGTAAACCCTTTCGTGAAGCCCTCCGATAAATTTTTCATTCGTTCAAGTGGTTCATTAAAAATGGTAATACTCACTTTTGTTATACCATTTTGTTCACTGAAAATGTAATCCTATTCAGAACCCGGCAATTCGGAGTTTTCGTCTTTTCTGCAAAAGAATTATACAGTTTAAAATTGGTTTTCGGAGTAATGGAGGTATATTCCTGAAGCAACCAACTCTCTCGTCCGTCGGACTAATCATAGCATAAAATCTTTAGAGGAGAGGGAGGGATTCGAACCCTCGATAGAATTGCTTCCATAACGGTTTTCGAGACCGCCCGATTCAACCACTCTCGCACCTCTCCGTGCAAATACCGTTGCAATCAAGGGTGCAAAAATACGAACAGTCGCCTTCCCTACAAAGTTTTTTCGTAATTTATTTACTTTCTCATCAACGTAAGGCATAGATATTTAGGGGATATTTCCTTTTATACCATCAACGAACAAATAGCCGCTATATTCACAATGTCCTCTACACTACATCCGCGCGACAAGTCGCAATAAGGTCGGTTAAGCCCTTGAATTATAGGTCCTAATGCCTGCGCACCCGCCAATCGTTCTGTAAGCTTATAGCTGATATTCCCGGCATTCAGATCAGGGAATACCAAGATATTTGCATTGCCGCCAACAGCAGAATTCGGAGCTTTTCGGTTTGCAATCTCGGGTATAAGTGCTGCATCTGCTTGCAACTCACCGTCTGAAATAACAGTAGGTGCTTTATCATGGAAAATTAGAGCGGCACGACGAACTTTTAGAACTGCAGGGTGCTCGGCACTTCCCCATGTCGAAAATGATAAAAATGCAATGCGGGGCTCAACATTCGTTATTTTTTGGAAATTCCTTGCTGCACTCAGTGCAATATCCGCAAGTTGCTCTTCATTAGGTTCCGGTACTACCCCGCAATCGGTATAACACAGTATCTTATCCGCAAAAACCATGAGAAAAAAGCTGCTGACAACAGAGATTCCTTTTTCAATTCCTACTGTTTGTATGCCCGCACGAAGTACATCTCCGGTTGTGGAGAGCGAACCGGCTACACAACCGTCCACTACATTGCTGTCTGCCATCATTCCTGCATAATAGAGAGGGTTTTTGATATACTCCCGTGCTTGTTCAAGTGTCATCCCCTTTTCAGCACGACGTTCTGCAAATTTCAAAGCATATTCTTCAAATTCAGGGGAATTTATCGGTTCTACAATAGGAATTTGCCCTATGGAGAGTCCATGTTCAACTGCAATTTGTTCAATTTCTCTACGTATTCCAATCAGAATGGGAGAACATATTCCTAAATCATTCAGAATCAAGGATGCACGAAGAGTACGTGCGTCCGTTGCATCTGGAAAAGCTATGCGCTTTTTAAGTAATGCAGATTGTTCCCGAAGCCTGTTAATAAAGGATGACATAGAATGGATTTAAAGGTAATAAGTACTAAGACACAATTAATTTACAACTGAATCTGTTGGTATAGAACTAAAAATTTGGTAAGTATTTGTATGCTTCGGCTGGTTCAGCATGACAGATATGGTATGTCATACTGAGTTCGCCCTGAAGGGTTCAAATACTTGCCAAATGACAGCTTGTGGAATTTAAATGATTATGTCTTTCTACGTACATTATGTGTATTGAATTATCTCTTATAGATTATTGACAATCCTTTGTGGACTTTGTATAATTCCTTGTGAACTTTATAGTTTCTAATTTAACACGAAATTCACAAAGATTGCACTAAGAACATTTCAATAGCGCAAGGTAAACAAACAACACAGAACTGAAAAATTCTACAATTTCTTACAAAAATAATAAACCCTGCATTCCCAAAGAGCGAAAGCAGGGTTTATTATTTTCTTATTGAAGATATTTTATCTATCTCTCAATCACCATAGTTTGTGTACGCTTTGATTTACCGACTTTCAGAGAGTAAATATAGGTACCGATCGGAAGAGCGCGGGTGTCTAATGTTACTGTTTTTTGCCCCGGCATAACTGTTTGGGAAACGATTTCACGCCCGTCTATTGATGAAAGGGTAAATTGAGCATCCATACCGCTCAATATACCTTCCATTGGGATTGTAGTTTGTGTTTGGGCGGGATTAGGATAATTCTGTCCAAGTGTAAGCAGCGAAGTATCCGTTTCAAATTCATTTACAGCTGTGGTCGTTTGGAAAATCGGCAATTGTTCGAAATGACGAGGCAAGGCATTTGGAGTAATTTCTGCTTCGGATGCACCATACCATTGACCGAGTACCGATGCGTACAACTGACGGAAATCAACCTTCATTTTTAAATTACCCGGACCCTCTACGTCAGTCAATACAGGGTCGCTGCCGATGATACCACCCTTCACACCGCTTCCGATCACGAACATAGGAGCAGCAGAACCGTGATCCGTTCCGGTACCGTTTGATATCACACGTCGTCCGAATTCACTGATGGTCATAATACTTACTTTCTTGTCAGTGCCAAACGCTTCCATGTCACGCTGGAAAGCAAGCACAGCATCAGCAAGCATTTTATGAAGGTTATTTTGTCCGTTCAATTGGTCGGAGTGAGTATCATATCCACCGATATTGATGATGTACATTTGGGTAGTAAGTCCTGCGGCAATAATACGGGAAATTGCTTTTAACCCGTCAGCAAGTTGATTGTTGAGAGGATATGTTACCTTATTCGTAGTCTGTTTTAGACCTGCTGCAACAATAGAATTGATAAATATATTTGTCTGACGTATTATTTCACGCACATACGCTTCTTCATCTCCGGCATGAGTTGAAGCTGTGGGGTCGGTATTTGGCAAACCTGGGATAAAGTCCGACGTACCGACGGCAACTCCCATATAATAATTGTTTCCAATGAGAGTAGTACTCAAGTATGTACCCAGCTCTATAGCAAATGGATCAGTCGGCAGAGTAGCAGGGTAATCAGGGTACTGCTGCTCTAAGTATTTGGCAAACCAGCCTGAATTACTGTAAACATCTGCATCCGAACCTGAAAGCCAAATATCAGTTGAGCGAAAGTGCGAAAGATTTTGATTGGCATACCCGACATTTTGGATAATTGCCATTTTCTTTTCGTTATAAAGTTCCAGCAGAGGGGCGAGCGACGGATGCAATCCTAATGTGGATGAATCGGGCAACTTAATTACTTCATTTGCGGGAATGGCAATCTCACCCTCGGCTCGGGCTGTATAATAATCTTGATTTGTATAGGGAATTACAGTATTCAAGCCATCGTTCCCTCCTGCCAAGCGAAGAATAATAAGAATACGGTCCTTATTGGCTGCTGTTATACGGGCAAACGGTGAACCTTCTGGAGCTTTTGCAAAAGCACGAACACGCGGGAAACCCAATGCCATCGGGAGGACAATACCTGTAGCGGCTACTTTTTGTAAAAATGATCTGCGTTTCATAGCGAAATCCTTTTGAAAATTTATTGAGTAAAGTTTATTTATGGGTTAGAACAGTTCGTGCTTTGCGAGCTGAACAATTGATTTAAGAAGATTTCGAATATGCTTATCCGCTTGAAATGTAGGATCGTCAATTTTCCATTCATACGATTTTGCTCCTTGCAATAATGCCTCAAGCAACGCTGCGGATTCCTGTTTTGAAGGAGCAACATTAAGAAGAGCCTGAGAAATTTCTTGTGTTAATTTCTCGGCATCATTGTAAGAAGGGAATGTTTTTGCAAAAGCAATCGCATCAAATTTATACATTATTGTTTTTTGGATGACAACCTTCTCATCTAAAACATCAAGCAGGAATTTCTGACGCAATGGAAGAGTTGAAGTACTGACCCATGTCCGACCGCCGGGCCAACCTTTTACATTAGGAGGGAAGCATGGTACTTGACCGATTGCTTGCATCCTGTTCATCAATTCCTGGGTGTTTCTGCCGGACACTCCCAAATTAAAATCAGGAACACTTGTAAGTCCTAATGTTCTAATTGCCCCTACCATAAAATCAATGGGACTTTTATCTTTTGCACCAATATTCGTTGCATCAAAGAAATGTTCGCTCCTGATCAATTGATCAATAACAGGCTTGATTTCCCAATTATTTGATTTCAATGTGTTTGCCATTGCCTCCACAATCACTTTGTCAGGAACATCATAAACAAGTTCTTTGTATATTTTTGTGCATATAAATTTGGCTACCTGATCAGCCCGTTCAGAAAAAATAATATCAACTATATCATCTGCTTTCCAAGGACCCTTTTTATTCATAAAGGTTTTATCACTCGAATCCCAGCGGGATTCGATAAAGACACTTGTGAGTCCAAAATAATACTTGGGGTCTTTGGTTGTGCTTGGTGTAATTGTCCATCCGCTTAGTGCTTTTGCTGCTTCGGATACATCCGCTTGAGTATAATTTGGATTATTATTCCAATCAACTACTCCGCATGTAAAGAGTTCCTGCAGTTCTCGCGCATAATTTTCATTTATTTGATTGTTTTTATTCACCTTAAAATTCTTAATCCCGTCAAGGTAGATAAGCATCGACGGGTCTTTGGTGATGTCTTTTACAAATAACTTAAAATTCCCTAAACAATATTTGTGAAATTGCAGGTTTTGAACAAACATATAATCGGCAAAATTTACTGTATTGATTTCATTGGCAAAATGATTATGCCACATTATTACAAGCCGTTCCTGGATACAAACCGGAGAGGTTCCTATATTCTTTAACCACCATTTTACAAGTTGTTCGCGACGGGTAAAAAGAGCAGTTTGCCATGCTTTATATTCATCACTGTCCATATCATTATTCGGCGGACGATACTGAACATCTGTTCCTGCCCAAGATTTAATTTCATCGAATGAAAGTGGAGTCAGAGTAAGCAGCTGTTTAACAGTTGCATCAATCCCGTCTGTAACTGCCTTTCGGATTTCACTGTCCTTCGGACCTATCATGCACCGACGCAACAGATGTGCGGCTTTAGAATAATCCCACGGGTTAGCACCCGTCGGCGTGTAAGGTTCGAGCCCGGCTTCTGTACGGGTAGCGAACTCGGGAACAACTTGTCGCCGTGCAGATGAAACCATCGTAGCATTGTCCGATGGAGAATCAACATGCGCACCCAAAACAAGGAAATTTCTGCGTTTCATTCGGTATCTCCTATAAAAAGTAAGTTAATAGAACATAAACAATTTTAGTAAGTAATGATTTTGCGTTTTTGAACTTCGCGACTTTAAATTTGGTTTAACACTTTTTTATAATTGCCAAAAAAAAATCCGCCATGCTGTAAATTTCGTTTTTTGATTATGTCTGATTTTTTTTACAATTTTATTTACTTATCGGAAAGAATCTTTATGATTGAAACTCTTAATGACTTGCAGCCTCTTTTTATTATCGGGCTTATGATGGTTTTTTGGCTGATAGAATTATTTTTCCCGTTTCTTACTCCACCGTATAACCGATTGCGCCATGCGGGGCGCAACCTGCTGACAATGCTTTTTGCAATGATTGCAAATATCGGAATGTCGCTTGTCGCACTTACTGTCATCGGCTTTGCTTCCGAGAATAACATCGGTTTACTTCATTGGGTTCACTTACCTCCTGTTGTTGAAGTTATTGCCGGAATGTTGCTTTATGACTTAGGCAGTTATACAATTCATCATTTTCAGCATAAGGTTCCATTCATGTGGCTTGCGCACAGGGTTCACCATAGTGATCTGTCATTAAATGTTACCAGTACCTTTCGTTTTCACCCTCTTGACATTATTTATTCCAATGGACTTCAATTAGTAACCATTCTCGTTTTTGGAATTTCACAAGCAACTTATATTATTTACTTTACTGCATTGCTTCCCATTTTTATAGCCGAACATTCCAATATAACTCTTCCCAAATGGCTTGATAACATACTTAGTTTGGTAATAGTAACACCAAATTGGCATAAAGTTCATCATTCGAATCATCAACCCGAAACCGATTCGCATTATGCAGATATGTTTGCCCTATGGGATAGAATTTTCGGCTCAGGTCAGAGAGCAGATATTCAGAATATTAGCTATGGATTGAGGGAATTTGAGGATGATTCCCGTCAAACCGTAGGGAGTTTACTAAAAACAGGATTCAAAAAATAATATGCTGATTTTAATTGAAAAAAGCCTTTTTTCGAAAAACCTTTTGTAAATTCATAGAATCCTCGTATTTTTGTGTTCTCTGTTATTGTGCAGCGTTCGTCTAGCGGTTAGGACACCGCCCTTTCACGGCGGCGGCACGGGTTCGATTCCCGTACGCTGTACTCTTTCAAAAGTCGTTCTTTAAGGGGCGACTTTTGCTGTTTTACGGTATATCACCTTTACCTGAAAACAATCTTACGTCACTCAGTTCGTGATGTAATTCTATGAATATGATTCCAGCCGATAATTCCGCAAGCTCTCTTCTTTACGATGAGGTAAATTTCGTGATTGATACTGAAGTACGCCCATATATAGAACGGGACGGAGGTCGTATTATGCTTAAAGCAGTCGAAAACGGAATTGTCTATGTGGAGTTGTCAGGAGCGTGCCACGGATGCAGTGCATCCGACTTTACCATGCGTGCAGGAGTAGAACGCATTCTGCGCCGTAAAATTCCTGCTGTAATTTCGGCTAAGCTATGGAAATAAAAATAAATCTTTTTACTTATTATACTATAAGGAAGTTTAAACTATGAAAATCATTGTTGTATTGATGCTTGTATGCTGTTTCATTCACATTGAGAATACAGCATTTAGCCAAACTGCTAAACCTATAAAAGCTACCGATACCCCTCAGCAAGATACCAAGTCACATAAATATACAATCAAATCGGGAATTGTTACAATGCAAGCCGATATGACCGGAATGAAATCAACAAGTATTCTCTATTTTGATGATTACGGACGAAAGGAAATGACTGAAACATTCGGAAATTTCGGCGATACGAAAATTCATGAGAAGGTAATTATTGTTCATGATTCAGTTTATAATATAGATCTTGTTAAAAAAACGGGAACTAAGAAAAAACTTAACGGTGCATCAGCACCCGGAACGATAGATTTCAGTACTATCTCGGAAAAAATGATGCAAGAAATGGGAATTTCCAAATCCGGTACGGATTCAGTTCTTCAGAAGCAATGCCAAGTGTGGTTGATGGATTTCAAGAGAATGAAAATGTCTGGAAAATACTGGGTGTGGAATAATATTCCTCTGAAGAGTATTGCAGAAATTGAAGGGATTAAAGTTGATATTCAAGCAGCTAAAATTGAGGAAAATCCAAAACTGCCTGCATCTACATTCGATATTCCGCCCGGAATGGCTCTTGAAGAAAAACAATAAAAGAAATGAAGTATGATTTACTTAGATAACAGTGCTACAACTCGGATTGATGAATCGGTAGTAGAGGCAATGCTGCCGTGGCTACGTGAAAACTATGGCAATGCTTCATCAATTTACCAATTGGGAAGGCAGGCGCGTGTTGCAATAGAATATGCACGAGAAGAGATTGCTTCACTTATTGGAGCGCATCCTGCCGAACTTATCTTTACAAGCGGAGGGACTGAATCAAATAATACAGTTCTTAAAAGTTGTACTGCCGAATCAAATCTATGTGATGAAGTCCTCTATAGTGCAATTGAACACCATGCTGTTATTTATCCTGCAAAAGAACTTTCATCACAAAAAATAAGGACATTCCCGCTTTCTGTGGATAATCAGGGCATTCTCAATCTTGAAGAATTCGCCCAAAAAAAAACCACTAAACAGACACTTGTCAGCGTTATGCACGCGAACAATGAAACAGGAATGATTCAGCCGCTTGAGAAAATTCGTGCCATAGCTCCTGACGCATTGATTCATACGGATGCCGTTCAAAGTTTTGGGAAAATTCCTGTGAATATGTATGAATTTGGTGTGGATTTCGCTTCGTTTTCCGCTCATAAAATTCATGGACCGAAGGGTGTAGGCGCGTTATTTATCAGAAAAGGGATAGATTTCAAAGCACATCAGCAAGGCGGAGGACAGGAGCGAAATCGACGTGCCGGAACGGAATCGCCCGCGCTGATTGTAGGCTTTCAAGTTGCTGCCCGCCAAGCAATTCGCGAGGTGGCATCCAGAACTGAAGCTATGAAATCAGCTGTAGCTCTTCTTCGCGAGCTCCTTGTTCAGACAATACCGTCAATTCGTATAAATACGACTTTAGAACATTCCTTGCCGAATATTCTCAATATTTCGTTTTTGGATGCAGAAATGATTGATGGAGAAGCTATACTTCAATCTCTCGATATATATGGAATTGCCGCTTCGAACGGATCGGCTTGTGTGTCGGGAAGTCTTCAGCCCTCCCATGTATTAAGCGCGATGGGACGTTCTGATGCAGAAGCAAAGGCTGCTGTCCGTTTTTCTGTGAGCAAGGATACTACAGAACTGGATGTACGCAGGGCGGCAAACGTTCTTGCTGAGGTCATGACGGCATTGCGCCAATAGTAGTAGATTTATGAATGTATTGCAAAGACCTTGAAGGTTTCCGAAAACCTTTCAAGGTCATTAAGCTCCGGTAATGTTACGAGAATAAATATTGAAGGATTTTTATGATAGACCCTTAAAAAAAAGTCCTGTAAATTTTTTGCTAAACACAGTATGAAAAAAATTACAATATTCCTTCTAATTCTATTTTGTCTATCCTCTGCTTATTCTCAAATCACTATTAAAACAACCCCAACAAGATACATATACCTCCTCTCTGCCGGGTAATTTGCAAACCTTACTTTTTTCCGGTATTTCCTGTGGAACTACGGTAATTCTTAAAGGCGGTGATTACTATGTTGGAGATTTAACTCTCATGCTCCAAAACAATTGTACTGAAGAAACTCCTATTGTCTTTATTGCTGCTCCCAATGAAACGCCTGTATTAACAGGTGGTGACACTACACAATATATATGGATAAAAACTCCGGGTGATTCGACTATATATTCCACTGTGGTACATTCTGGTATAGCTTATACTTCTCTTTGTTTATTGAATGATTCAGTACGACTCTACCCGTATGGTTTGCTCGTTCCTGCTGCCTTTCCCTATCCGTCTTTGACAGATTTGGGATATGGTCTTTCGGGATTTTACAGGAGGGATTCCTCCTTCTATTTTAAGACACTTGACAGTCTTAATCCTAATAACCAACACCTTACTTTTTCCTCAAAATCTCGTTGTATGATAATAGATGGTAATAACAAGAACAATTATTTATATTTAAAAGGGGTTACTTTTAGGTATTATGCAAAGCCAATTATAACTAAAAATACTCTCTCGCTCGTTGACGGTGACTATCCCGCCACTGCTCTTACATTCAAAAACACCAATCATATTATTATAGACAATTGTCATTTTGAATATTGCAATTGGACTGTCAACTTTTCTGACAGTTGCTCTCATACTTTAGTTCAGAATTGCACATTCAAAGATGGAGTTGGCAAGTATTCACATGGTGCATTCAAGCAGACTCGCGATGCCATAGTGATAGACCAAGGAAGTTATGGGAGGTACATGGAATATGCCGCACTTAATTTCGGTAGCCAAGCGCATAATACCATTATCAGGAACAATACCGTTGAAGGGTATATAGGAGGATTGGTAGGCAAAAGTTTAGCACCGGATGTGTATTCTCAAGAAACGGATATTTACAACAATCTGGTCAGCAATTGTTATAATGGTATTAACACTGACGGTGGAAGCATCAATACGCGGATATGGAATAACACAGTTGACCATTGTTCAGTCGGATTATCGTTTATCAATGCGAGTTTCGGTCCGAATTATATTTTCAGAAACATTATTCATCATATACTTGAACGAAAAAATCATAACGATATTTTCTTTCTGGACTGCGACAATAGAACATCTGTCAAGATATGGGGAACAGGGGTTAAGCTCAATGCATCTCCACGCACAAATAACCCGTCGGATATGATTTTCGTCCACAATACTTTTCACAGTGCAGATACAATAGGTTTTGATATGTATTTATGGAATAGTACATGGAAGTCTATTTACAGTCGCAATAATATTTATTACTCTAAAGGAATGTCGTCTTTTTTCCTTGATGGGATTAATGATGATACGGCTTATAATTTCAACTCACGTAATGATTGTTACTATAACAACAAAAACACTATTGCAATAATTCAACCGACGAACGGAATCCCTGAGTGTAAACGGTATCCCAATATTGCAACGTTCAATGAAGGTTTGAGGAATATCACAAAAGATACAAGGTGCACAGTTTCAAATGGCTTAACGATAGATCCCCTTTTTAAGAGCATTCCCTTAAACAATTACTCATTATCGCCTACGAGTGCTCTCATAGATAAGGGAGAAATAATCCCGGGATTCAATGATGACTATTCAGGATCGTTCCCAGATATTGGGGCAACTGAAAATCCTCCTATTGTTTCTGTCAAAGAAGAAAACGGGAATAATGCAGACCGTTTCTCAGTTTGTCCTAACCCCTCAAATTCAATAATATTTATACGTTATTTTGCAAAATTCAATCAGGAGCAATTTGACATATATTCGCTACTTGGAGAGAAAAAAACATCGGTCATCGGAGGGGACGGATGGAATGAAATAAAGGCTCCAATTGATAATTTAACGAGCGGAGTATATTATATTCGAAGAATTTCTACAGGTGAAATTATGCCGATTCTCATTTTGAATAATTAAATGTTAGTCTCTCAATGAAATCAATCTATACAATCCTTCTATTGGCAATAGCCAACACATTCATGACGTTTGCATGGTACGGTCATCTCAAATTCAGCGAACTTGACCGGTTTAAGAAATTGGGACTTGTTTCGATCATTCTTATCAGTTGGGGAATTGCATTATTGGAGTACTGTTTCCAAGTTCCTGCCAATCGTTTAGGATATAGAGAAAACGGAGGTCCATTTACACTCGTGCAACTAAAGGTAATTCAGGAAGTAGTAACCCTTGTCGTTTTTTCGGTCTTTACTACAATTTTCTTCAAAGATGAATCGCTCAAACTTAATCATTTAATAGGCTTCGGATTTTTGGTATTAGCTGTTTATTTCATTTTCAAAAAATGAGCGGTTGTATCCCGTTTTAGAACAATATTTTATAGAATAATCGTCAAATATGTTCTATACTTCGCTGAGTAATAATAACAATTTATCATATTTATCATATCTAAGGCTTCCATGAAAGAATTTGCAAATGAAGTTTATTTAGACTTCACAAAGCCGGAAATAGCACAACAACAACGTCAGGCAATAGACAAAGTTCGAGCATCGTTCGGCAAAGAATATCCTAATATCATCAACGGAGCGGAAGTAATAACTGCCGATAAGACACGGTCAATAAATCCTGCGAATCTTGATGAAACAGTTGGTGTTTTCCAAAAATCCGGCAAAGATGATGCAGAAAAAGCAATGCAAGCTGCTTTAGCTGCCTTCGAGTTGTGGAAAAAAGTACCGATGGAAGAGAGAGCAAACTTTCTTTTTAAAGCAGCTGAAGTCATACGTGTACGCCGTCTTGAAATCAATGCATGGATGGTGTCAGAGGTAGGGAAAAATTATCTTGAGGCAGATGCAGACACCTGCGAAGCAATTGATTTTCTTGATTTTTACGGTCGTGAAGCATTGCGTTACGGTGGTAAACAGCCTATTGTACCTATTCAGGGAGAAAACAATGAAATGACTTATCTTCCGCTTGGAGTGGGAGTTGTTATTCCCCCTTGGAATTTCCCGTTTGCAATTTTGGTAGGGATGAGTGCTGCTGCGATTGTTTGCGGCAATACAGTTGTTCTTAAACCATCATCGGATTCACCGATGATGGGATGGCTTTTTACGCAAATAATGCGAGAAATAGGTTTACCCGACGGTGTACTCAATTATCTTGTGGCAAGTGGTGCAGAAGCCGGTGATTATTTGGTAACACATCCCAAAACACGTTTTATATCCTTTACCGGTTCGATGGAAGTGGGTCTCAGAATCAATGAGCTTGCAGCAAAAACAGGTGAAGGTCAGATTTGGATTAAACGTGTAGTGGCAGAAATGGGCGGGAAGGACTCAATCGTAGTTGATTCACAGACAGATGTGGATACGGCTGTTCAAGGAGTTTTGGCTTCAGCATTTGGTTTCCAGGGGCAAAAATGCTCAGCTTGTTCACGTGTAATTGTAGATGCAAAAATCTACGATGAATTTATTGATAAACTCAAAGTTTCTGTAGAAAAATTAGAGATTGGTAATCCTCTCGAAAACACCTTCTGCGGACCGGTTGTTTCGGCAAAGGCAGAACGCTCTATTCTGAATTATATCGAAACCGGTAAACAAGAGGGAAGACTTATTACCGGCGGCAATAAAGTGCAAGGATTGAACGGTTACTATATCCAGCCGACAGTAATTGCCGATATTGATCCCAAAGCTAAAATTTCACAGGAAGAGATTTTTGGACCTGTCTTGGCTGTTATCAAATCAGAGAATTTTGAAGATGGTCTGTCAATTGCCAACAACACCATTTACGGGTTAACCGGAGCGGTTTATACCGACAATACCGAGAAACTATCAAAAGCACGCGACGAGTTTTTTGTTGGAAATTTGTATTTGAATCGTAAATGTACAGGTGCTCTCGTTGGCGGAAATCCTTTCGGTGGTTTCAATATGAGCGGTACAGATTCCAAGGCAGGCGGTCGCGATTATTTGCTCCTGTTTTTACAAGCAAAATCAATCAGCGAAAAGATTAAAAGGTAATAGTAAATTAAGAAAAAAAAGATTTGAGTTGTTACAGAAAAACCCGCAATACAAATAGTAAAGCGGGTTTTTTAGTTCAGTTTAGAGAAAAAACAACGCTTGAGTATTTTGTCCTATGTCAAGTCGGTAATTTCTTGTAAGTTGCATTCCAAAATATACAAGAATTTTATAAGTGATTCCATGAACTATGCACCAATACTAGAAGCAATGAAAGTGCTAATTGTAGATGATGAACGATTAAGCAGAACCATCCTCTCACGCTTTGTTGCTAAAAGGTTTCCTTTTTGTGATGTAATGGAAGCCGAGAACGGGCTGGAAGGATTAGAGCGTGTAAATCAAGATTCACCGGATGCTATATTTCTTGATTTGCGGATGCCTATTATGAATGGAATTGAAATGCTGGAGGCATTGCGGAACGATCCTTTCCACACTGAAACCCCTGTCATAATTACTTCAGCTATTCAGGAGAAATCGGTTGTGATGCGTCTGACTCAATTAGGTATTGAGGGGTATCTTCTCAAACCGATTGATATAGACGGAGCGTATATACGTATTGGTAAAATGTTGTTGTCGATACGTGATCAAAAAGGGAAACCCAAACTGCCTAAAATAACGAATCTTTCCGTAGAAAAATATCATAAAATTCTTCTTGTGGACGATGACCCGACCTTCAGGATGTTTTTTGCATCTATGATTGGTAATCGTTGTGAAGTCTTGATGGCTGATGACGGCAGTGAAGCATACCGTGTAGCTCAAGAAAATGAACTTATCACTGATGTTTGTATCTCAGAAAATCTGGCTGAAGGAAACGGACTTCAAAATCGAAAATTTTTAGCAAAGAAACTAAGAGAGCTTAAGCGTGAACGCCCTATAGAAATACTCATCTGCTCTGAACGAGACAAACTTAACGAAGACGAAAAACCATTTTTCCAGGGGATTATACGTAGGACCTTCGTTCAAAAATTATTCATCGAATCACTTCTCAAAAAAATATTTAAAGATGATTCTAAAGAAGGTACATTCCGGCACGTGGTTGCCAATCAATTCGGTGAAAAAATTCAAGCTGCACTTGTTACCGAACTCCCGTCGTTTATCACCGAAAATGTTGCAATTCTTGATGATAAAGTAGCTAATATCGTTTCAAATGAACATTCTGAATCCATCAGTGTGTATGTACGTGAAGGCAAAATAGATATATCAATCGGTATTGACGGTATGATGTTGCATTTCGAACAATTAGCAAGACTTCGAGGGGATTCAAATTATAAAGCGACATCTAATACCAATCAAATTTTTCAGGAAACATTGAACGCAATCACTACAATCTTCTTGGAAATTCTTAAAAAATTCAATTATTCTGCAAAAGTGAATACTGAAAGTTGGAAAAAACAAAAAGAAGATAATCGTCGGGTACAGATTTATAGTATTCCCTTCCGCTTCGGAAGCGGTGAGGAATTTGTATGCAGAGTTTGGTTTAATGATGTGTCGTGATGCTTT
>JACPWH010000238.1 GCA_016197185.1 Ignavibacteriota bacterium | reverse complement strand
TGCAATTTGGAGATGGTGCTGTCCCGGTTGGAGTTCCATTGCCGCTCTACCCACGCTTGCAGGGATAACAGACGGGCGTAAGAAGCTCAGTGAATCCTTTGAAATAAGTGTTGCATTCTCCAGAAGCACTACACGTTCAATAACATTACGCATTTCTCTGATATTTCCACGCCATCCATAATTTTCGAGAATCTCAGCCGCCTCGGGCGTAAATCCAGTTATCTGCTTACTGAACTTTTTGTTAAATTCCTTGATAAAGGTGGCTGCCAAATCAAGAATATCACTCCGCCTCTCACGAAGCGGCGGCAGTGTTATGGTGGCAACATTCAGACGGTAATACAAATCCTCTCGGAATTTCCCTTCCTCTACAAGCTGTTCAAGGTTCCTATTCGTTGCTGCAATCACCCGAACATCTACACTCACTTCCTTCACTCCCCCCAAACGATAGAAAGTTCTTTCTTGAAGAACACGCAATAATTTCACCTGCATATCATGTCCTAACTCGCCTACTTCATCCAGAAGTATCGTACCGTGATTTGCCTGCTCAAACCTTCCTTGTTTTATTTTTTCGGTTGCACCCGTAAAAGCACCTCTTTCATATCCAAAAAGTTCATTTTCCGCAAGTTCTCGAGGGATTGCTCCGCAGTTGATAGTCACAAAAGGACACTTGGCTCGTGCAGAATGCTGATGAATATATTTAGCAATAAGCTCCTTACCTGTTCCCGATTCACCAAGAATAAGCGCAGTGGTATCATCAGCCGAAGCAACAATTAATCCCACTTGCAAAGCTTTCCGTATCCCCTCGGAAGTACCGACAATCTCAGTTGATTCATCCTCCCTCAGACGCTCTTCGAGTAAATTTACCTGACGGCGAAGGTCGAAATTAGTAAGTGACTTTTCAACTGCAATTTCTAGCTGTTCAAGATCCAACGGTTTTACTATAAAATCTTCTGCCCCGAGTTTCATTGCCCTGACTGCCATTTTTATATCTGAGAAAGCAGTCATCATCACCACAGGCATTGAATATCCAAATGAGCGGATTTGCTCCAATATGTCCAAACCATTCATGTGTCCCAAGAAAATATCCAAAAGGACAAGATCAGGTTGAGTTGCATCAAGTTCATCAAGCCCTTTTACAGGATCGGTATAGCCAAAGACACGAGCGTATTTTGAGGCAAGAATCCCCTTTACGGTTGCATTAACAAGCGGGTCGTCTTCGATAATAACAATAGTGTATTTTTGGAGAGACATAGTTTCCTCTAAATATTGGGATTAAATTTGGAATTAAGTTTACAATGTAAATGCTGCATTATTACTATGTATTTTGAACGACGGGAAGTTTAACATAAAATGTCGTTCCATTTCCTACCGAGCTTTCTACATCAATACTACCACCATGCTGATATATTATTCTTTGTGTAATCGGTAGTCCCAGTCCTGTTCCTTCTGCCTTTCGAGTAAAGAACGGGTCGAATATTTTAGTTAGATCTTCTTCGGAAATACCGATACCAGTGTCAGAAATTGCCACTACTACAAACTGGTCACCTCTACGTGTAATTAGCTCTCGATACGATTGAATGGATATCTCACCTTTTGCTCGAATAGCATCTGCTGCATTTGTAAAAAGGTTAATGAATACCTGTTGGATTTGCTTGTAATCTAAGGATATTGTCGGGAGGTTTTCAGCCAAAGACAGATTGATGCCTATGGTTTTTCGTCCGAATGTTGATGAGACAAGATCAAGGGAATTACGGATAATAAGGTTAATATTTTCAGATTGTGTTGAGGTTATACCTGGACGGGCAAAATTAAGGGTAGCATCAATAATTTTAGAAATCCTTTCCACGCCCTGCATAGCAGTATCAAGATATATTGCTTCAATCGAATCAGGAGCGGCTTTTCGTTGAAGAACTTGCAAATTAAGATTAATTGCTGCAAGCGGGTTACGAATTTCATGTGCCACACCTGCCGATAATTGTCCGAGGAGAACCATTTTATCAGCTTGCACCATTCGATCGGTAAGAGCACGTTGTTCACTTACATCACGTGCAATGGCTTGGATTAACCTTTGTCCGTCATAATTGACAAATCTCGCACTGACCTCTACCATGAGATTTTCATTGTTTGGAGTACTGAGGGAAAGTTCGCTTAGGATTGTTGGTGAACTCGATTTCGTCAGCAATTTAAATATTCTGCGGAACTGAGGCAGTGACGCTCCAAGAAGTTCCATACGTGGAATTCCCGTCAGAAATGATGCATATTCATTGGTATCTAAAACACTCCATGTCTCAGGTTGAACAATAAAAACTGCATCGGCTGCATTCTCAAAAAAAGCACGATACCACGCAAGTTGCTTTTGCAACTGCGCAATAGCGTCGGGATGAGATGAAAATGAAGTCTGAAGTGTACGAGTGGGCATTTCCTAACACCTATAAATAATTAATTGCTACGTAGCGAAAATACAGAAATTTTCGCGTAAAAACGAACAATATTCGCCAATTTATTATAGATATAGATTTTTTTTTGAGCTTATGGCTTTTAGTCGGTCGTTATTGGCTTGAAGTATGATAGTTATTGAATGCTATTAGCCATCTATATATTTGAAATTTTGTTAAAAGTAATCAAATAAAAAGCTATCAGTCATCAGCTATAGATTATTAAATCAACGCAGCATACTCACCATTGGTAATAGTGATAATATCGGTAGGTTTTATAAGTATCTGCAGTCCACGCTGTCCGGGGCTAATGCTTATTTCATCGAACAGTTGAGCGGTTTCTTCAATATAGGTCGGGAATTGTTTTTTCATACCGATTGGTGAACACCCGCCACGGATGTATCCGGTAAGTGATTGCAATTCTTTAAGCGGAAGCATTGAACATGATTTATTTCCAGAAGCCAATGCAGCTTTTTTAAGGGACAGCTCTTCATTGCCGGGTATAACGGCAACAAAATATTTTACTGAATCACCTACCAAAACCAAAGTTTTAAAAACCTGTTCAGGAGAAAGATCAAGTTTGTTTGCTACAGTAACAGCATCAAGTGAATCTTCATCAACTTCATATTCAAGTAATGTATAGTGAATTATATGTGTATCCAATATCCTGCAGCAATTTGTTTTGACTGACATTTACGCCTCCATTTTCTCACCAAGTTCAATCCATCTGACTGTGAGTTCATCTAACGATAACTCAAGTTTTGCAAGTTCATCAGCCTTTGCAGAAAGTTCTTTATAGTCTGTTATACCGCTTTCGAGATACTTTTCAATAACACTTTTCTGTGCTTCAATTTCCGCAATTTTCTTTTCGACAATGTCGAACTCTTTTTTCTCATGGAAAGAATTTTTCTTTTTTTGAGAAGGGACGGCAATTTTTATCTCAGGTGCAGAAACAGTTTGTTTTTCAGGTGCTTTTCCTGACTGCTTTTGCAGTTTTGCAGCAGCTTCTTTTTTCTCTAAATATGCAGAGTAATTACCCGGATATTCTTTAATAATTCCACCTTCCTCAAAACAATATATCCTCTCTACGGTTTTATCCAAAAACGAACGATCATGCGATACAATTACCAAAACTCCAAGAAAATTATCTAAGTATTCTTCGAGTGAATTAAGTGTTTGAATATCAAAATCATTTGTAGGTTCATCAAAAAACAACACATTCGGGTTCTTCATCAGGATTGTACATAAATACAATCTGCGCTTCTCACCACCTGAGAGAGTCGCCACCTGAGAATGATGCTGTCGAGGAGGGAAATTAAATCTATCCAACAAGTCTTTAGCAGTCAGAAATCTATCTTTTCCAAGTCCTGTATCAATAAACTCTGCAATATCCCGAAGAGTTCCGATGAGAGTCTGACTGTCTTTCAGTCCTTTCGTTTCCTGGTCAAAATAACCAAGAGTGACTGTTTCACCCAGATTTGCCCATCCTGTATCAGGTTGAATTCTTCCGGCAATTATATTCAACAGAGTTGATTTACCTGCTCCGTTTGCACCGATAATTCCTATTCGGTCACCCGGTGCAGCCTTATAATTAAAATTCTTGAATAATACTTTACCGTTAATTGACTTACTCAAATTACCAACATCAATTATTTTACCGCCAAGCAATTTATTCCCAAGTTCGATTTTGATATTTTTCTGCTCAACAACTTTAGGTTGAGCTTGCATTTTTGCAATCCAATCGATTCTGCTTTTTTGTTTTGTGCGTCTGGCTTTCGCTCCTTTTTGCAACCAAACGAGTTCATTCCGAAGTTTATTTCTTTCGTGTTCGGATGTACGTTCTTCGGTATCGAGTGCAGCTTCTTTTTTCTCAAGATAATACTCAAAGTTTCCGCTATATGTAAAAAGTGTTTTGCGGTCTATTTCTACAATACGTGTAGCAACAGCATCTAAGAAATATCTATCGTGAGTTACCAAGAGCAGTGCTAGATTTGAATTTTGAAGATAATCTTGCAGCCATTGTACAGAATCTGCATCCAAATGATTGGTTGGTTCATCCAAAATCAACAAATCAGGTTTTGAAAGAAGTGCTCGTGAAAGTGCCACGCGTTTGCGCTGACCTCCTGAAAGATTCATCACATTTTCATCGAATCTTGTAATGCCTAATTTGCTGAGGATAGTTTTTGCATCATTTTCTAAATTCCAACCGTCTTGCAAATCAATTTCATGAGATACATTAGCAAATTTTGTTTCAAGTTCTTCTGATGAGCCTTCGGACATCAATTTACACAGGTTTTCATATTCATCAATTAGTCCTCGTACTTCCGGTTTTGCTCCCATTACAGTATGCAATACGCTGTCGGATGCAGCAAACGCAGGAAGCTGCTCAAGGTATTCCATCCGCATATTATTATTGAATGCAATTATTCCGCTGTCGCTTACTTCATGTCCTGCGATTAAACGTAACAAGGTTGACTTCCCAGCCCCGTTTCTACCAATTACCCCTATACGTTCCCCTTCCTCCATTCCAAAAGAAATATTATCGAAAAGAAGATTATCTAAAAATGTCTTGCTGATACTGTTGCACGAGAAAATCGTCATAGGGTATGAATGTATATGAATCTAATGTTGAAAAGTTCTTCAGGTTCTGAAGTATGTCTTAACGTTATCTGGAAAGTAAATCTTGAACTCTGGTTATTGTACTTTCCATTTGAATTGTATATTTAGGTAATTGTTTGTATATCTCTTCAGCTATTTCTTCTTCGTATGTATGGGAAGCCATATTCCGACTTTCGAGCATTGCCAAATAAAGATTTTCTTCGTCAATCAGATGAAGACGAAATGCTTCTCGAATACTGCTTCGAGGAGAATTTACTTCAACTCCATCTCGAAGAGCGTAAAGCCGTAAAATTTTCCAAAACAATTCGAAAGTGAATTCAAAACGTTGAATTGAGGAATCCCTGATGAATTTTCATTATAAGGTTGTAATAGAGCCTCACTTAATCGTTTATTAGCCTTAAAAAATTTCTGGATGGTTGCTTCAAATTGACCCTCTTTCATACAATCCTCTTCCAATTGGAAAATGCAATTTTTCGGAATTCTTCACTCGTACGATAAACATCAACAATATCAACTTTTTGAATAATTGGTAAATCTTCTAAAGCTCCTCGCATACGAGACATTACTTCAAGCGGAATGCGCTCGCCGCAATCTATTGCTACATCATAATCTGAGCGGGGTGATGCTGTTTGTTCTGCCCGTGAGCCAAATAGAAAGATATTAGCATTGGGTTCAATTGACCGTATAGCCATGCTGATAAGAGATAAAGTAGCTTCACTGCTCCCCTCATCAAATATTTGATTTCGTGGAGATAATATATGTTTTTCTGTTAGATTCATAACTATTGATATCTGACTTTAAAAAATCAATCTTGAATAAAGGTACATATTTTCAATACTTATATTTTATTCCACTACATACTGCTTACATAAATTCAAAATTCTTTCCTTTGTAGCGTCAGTAGCTGTTATCTCTACTGTTAAACCGTTGTCATGTTCCAACCTGGATGTTATTTCACCCAAATCATAGAGTTTTGGTAAAAGTTGCATCTGAGAATACGGGAGTTCCAAGTGTATTAATGAAACACCTTTCTCGGATAACTGCTGCATCTTAATGAGTAATTTATCCAAATTAATATTATGTACAGCAGAAATCAGTACACTCCCCGGGTATTCAATTTCAAGTTGATTCCGCTCTTCTTCAGTAATTGCATCGGTTTTATTCAGTACCAGAATTGTTGGCTTTCCCTCAATATTTAATGCTGCTAACGTTTCATCCACAACTGCTATTTGTTCCCTGAATGCCTTATGCGAAACGTCCACAACGTGCATCAATACATCTGCATCAGATGCTTCCGCCAGAGTACTGCGGAAAGAAGCTATGAGATGTGTCGGCAATTTTCTAATAAACCCTACGGTATCGGAGATAACACCTTTTTTACCATTTGGCAGCTCAATTGAGCGAACAGTAGTATCCAATGTTGCAAACAACTGATCTTTTACATATACTCCAGAATCCGTCATAGCATTCATCAGAGTAGATTTACCTGCATTCGTATAGCCGACAAGCGCAAACTTAATTAAGCCTTGTCTTCCTTTTCGCTGCTGCTGTCTTTGGGTATCAATATGCAATAGCCTTTCTTTAAGCGCATCAATCCGGTCTCTTACCATTCGGCGGTCTGTTTCAATTTGTGTTTCACCCGGACCTTTGGTACCTATTCCTCCGAATTGCTTGGAAAGGTGCGACCACATTCGTGTTAATCTGGGTAACATATATTGGAGTTGGGCTAGTTCCACTTGTGTTTTTGCTTCGGATGTCTGTGCACGTGATGCAAAGATGTCAAGAATCAATCCACTGCGGTCTATTACCTTTACTTCAAGTTCTTTTTCCAAATTTCTCACTTGAACAGGTGTCAAATCATCATCAAAAATAATAAGGGTAACATTATCTTCTTCTACCATCTCTTTGATTTCTTGTACTTTCCCCTTCCCGACTGCTGTTGAGCCGTCCGGTTTATCTCTTTCTTGATAGATTTTAGCAATAACTTCGGCTCCGCAAGTTTCGGCAAGGAATTCCAATTCATCTAAATGATCGAGTGCCATTGCTCTGTCGCCACCCTTAGGTGAAACTGCCACTGCGATTGCGCGTTCAGGTGGTATAGCTGTGCTTTTAAGTTCTTTCATAAATTTTACTTCCTTTTTTGTGTATATCTACCTATCTCAAACACAAACTTACCCTTAAATACATAAATATTTAGGGATACTATTGACTCCATCAAATTTCCGTAGCTCAGAGTTTGCAAACCCTGAACTATGGAGTCTATTGAAATTTATTACAAGTCTTTATGAACTTCAATAAAAGTAACAGTTAATGGAATACGTTTATTATTCTTGTCTATTGTAATGATAATATTGATAAAGAAAGAAAATGAATATCAGAAAATAAAGATTGTATAATGCGATTTACATTACAGATATTCTTCCCAATATGATGAAATACGCTCAAAGAACGTGACTTTAGTTTGAATGGAAGGTATATGGCTAAACAATCTTGCTGTTTTATAGAGTACCATCTTCATCGAGAAATGAAGATATTCAAGGAAAATATAGATTTTTTGCTCCAATGATGAGCAATGTTTTCTGATGAATTGAACTTTAGAATAGATTAATTTACGAACTTTAGCCTCGGTAAGATTCATCTCAGCACCTGAACTCGCACCTCGAATATGCATTACAATTGCCTTTGGGTTAAACACAACATCCCATTTTGCCTTTGATAGTCTATAGCAAAAATCCGATTCCTCGGTATAAAACGAAAATTCTTCATCGAAACCATTCACAGAATTGTATGCAGAGATGCGGATTGCAAGGATTGCACCGTCAACAAAGTCCACGTGTTTTGGTTTTTTATCGATAGGGAATGAATGAAAGCAGAGTGTGCGTAGAAGATGTTTAGCTGCGGTAATCATCAAAAAATCTGAAATACCTTCTTTGATCCCGGGTACATAGCCATAGCTACGTTGCCATGAACCATTTGGATAAACTTGTTGTGGGGCAACTACTCCAACTCTTGGGTGATTTGTGAGGTATTCAGTTAAAATGGAAATTGATGAATCCCTGAATTCGACATCTGCATTCGTAACTACTGCATACTCAGTCCTGCAGGAGTGCATTCCAATATTAACTGCATTAGCGTAGCTCTTGTTTTCAGATGAAACTATAATTTCTACATAGGGAAAGTTCTTTTGAACTTGTAGTACGGTATCGTCAGGTGAGCAATTATCTACAACAATAATCGAACAATCAGAAAAAGTAGCACGCACCGAGGCGATACACTTCAACGTAAGTGCAGCAGTATTATATGAAATAATAATGACTGATACACTCATATTTTAATCTATAAGGAAGCGAATGTTCCTAGTCCCAAACAGTTTTGCAAGGTGACTTGTTGTTTCCGGTCGTACAGGAAGCCGGGCTTGAGCATAGAACTGCGAACGGCGGACACCTGCTTCATTGATTGAAAACATTATCTTAGCATCTTTACTGCTGTCATTGCACAGTTCTTTTACTTTCTTAATATCCTCGTTAGAAACAGTATTCGCATCCAATGAAAGATGATATCCTTTTGCGAGTTTAGCTGCTGCTTCTTCAATTGGAGTAATTTCCTCCACCACAATCTTCAGTGCATCGGCATTCAATTCACTTTTCCCCTTTACCATTACAACCGTATCTTCTTTAAGATATTGACCGAATTTCTTATATGCCTCACTCCAAAAAATACATTCTGCTTTACCCGTAAAATCCTCAATTATCACAAATGCAATCGTTTGCTCTTTCTTATCTAATCGAGTTCTAACACTTGTTATCAATCCGCAAGCACGAACTTGCTTACCTATAAGCTGTGAATCCTTTTGCCCGAGATAAAAGTTACTGAATGAACGAAGGTGAGCTTCATATTTCATAAGTGGATGTCCGCTTATATAGAAGTTCAAAACTTCCTTTTCCTTCTCAAGGCGTTGGGATTCAGTCCAATGAGGAATTTGGAGTAATTTTGGTTCTACTATATCCGTTTCGATAGTATTACCGCCAAATAAACTGTCGGTATCACTTTGAGCAGGATTAGATATTTTATTAAATTCGAGAGCACTGTCTATTGCTGCGAAAAGTTGTGCGCGATGCCCGATTTTGAGAGAATCAAATGCACCTGAGGCAATGAGAGCTTCCAGCACCCTTTTATTAATAACCTTGCTGTCGCAACGGAAAGCAAAATCAAAGAAAGATGAGAACGGTTTTTCCTCACGGGCTTTAATAATGGATTCAACTGCATGAACCCCTACCCCCTTAATACCAGCCAAACCGAAAACAATATTTTCCGAATCTGTTGCAGTAAATGTAGCAACAGACTTGTTGACATCAGGAGGCAACAGATTAATATTAAATGATTTTGCTTCATCAATCAATATCACAATCGTATCGAGATCGTTCAACTCTGCTGTCATATTAGCAGCGAGGAATTCTGCCGTATAATGACATTTCAGCCATGCAGTCTGAAAAGCCAAATACGCATAAGCGCATGAGTGAGATTTATTAAAACCATAAGCAGCAAACTTAATAAGAAGTTCAAAAATTTCTTCTGCTATTTTCTTCGGAATTTCATTGACTGCTGCTCCTTCAATAAACTGCGTTTTCAGCTTCATCATTTCCACAGGATTCTTCTTACCCATCGCCCGGCGGATTGAATCAGCTTGAGCCAATGTAAACCCTGCAATATCCTGCACAAGCTGCATAACCTGTTCTTGATACACGATAATGCCATACGTTTTTGTAAGACACTTCTCCATAATGGGATGAAGATATTCTATAGGCTTACGTCCGTGTTTACGGTCGATAAAGTCAGGAATATTTTCCATCGGACCCGGACGGTAGAGAGCATTCATAGCTATCAAATCTTCAAGGTCAGTAGGTTTGAGTTTTATAAGTGATTCCTGCATTTTGCCGGATTCAAATTGAAAAACCGCTTGAGTTTTCCCTTTGCCAAGCATTTCATAGGTTTCCTTATCCTCAAGATCAATAGCATCAAGATCAATGGTGATCCCGTGATTTCTTTTAATTTGTTCAAGGGTATTATCAATGATTGAAAGAGTGCGAAGACCGAGAAAGTCCATTTTAAGAAGCCCGGCATCTTCCAAGTCTTTCATTGTATATTGCGTAGCCAATCCCGAATCACCAGACTTATACAACGGTACATAATCATTAATATCCCCGGGTGCAATAACCACACCCGCAGCGTGGAGCGAAGAATTTCGTGCCATTCCCTCAAGGGTTGAAGCATATTCTATAAGCTCTTTCAATTTTGGGTCGGGCGAATCTTTTACCCAACGCAAATCGGGTAATTCCATTGCCTCTTTTATCTTCGTAACTTTCCCTTGGAATACCGGTATTTTCTCTGTAATTGAGTTAATTGTAGAGAGAGGAATTCCAAGTACACGCCCCACATCTTTCAATACCGCCCTACTTGATAACGTACCGAATGTAATAATCTGAGCAACCGATTTTTCTCCATATTTTTCCTTTACATAGTCAATGACAACATCTCGTTTATCATCACTAAAATCAATGTCAATATCGGGCATCGATACACGGTCAGGATTAAGAAATCTTTCGAAAAGTAAATCGTATTTTATCGGATCAACATTTATAATCCCAAGAGCATAAGCCACTACGCTTCCTGCAGCAGAGCCCCTTCCCGGACCTACCCGGACCCCTTTTTTCTGTGCTTGAATAATGAAATCCTGCACAATAAGAAAATATCCGGCATAGCCCATCCGCTTGATAACATCCAACTCAAATTTAACACGATCAAGCAAATCCTTGTCTTGCTGTTTATACCGTTTTTCTAATCCTTCGTAGGTTAATTCTTCGAGATATTCTTCAAGGTTTGTCGCTTTCGATTCCGGTGGAATTGGAAACGATGGCATTTTAATATCAGAATGAAGAGTCACATCGCATTTCTCTGCCACCTCGAGAGTATTTTCAAATGCCTGCGGAAAATCCTTGAAAATCTTGGACATTTCCTCAGAGGTCTTGAAGTACATTTCAGGTTTCCCATACCGAAGTTCCTGAACATTTGTATTCGATTTCGGTCCTGCATCCTTGATATGCAACAGAACATTATGTGCTACAGCATGTTCTTTTTTGATATAATGGCAATCGTTGGAAACGATGAGTTTGATTCCAAGTTCTTCTGCTAATCGTGGAGCTTGAGCCATAACAATTTCATCACCGGGTAATCCGTGATCTTGGAGTTCGATATAGAAATCATCACCAAAAAGATTTTTATACCAGATAGCGTTTGTTTTGGCTGTGTCGTAATCTCCGGCAAGAAGTGGTGCATTTATCACACCAGAGAGACAAGCAGAGAGAGCAATGATACCCTCGTGATATTGCTCAAGCAAATCCGTATCTATGCGAGGACGGTAATAGAATCCCTCGGTATGACCAAGAGTGGTAAGTTTCATCAGATTCTTATACCCGATGTCGTTTTTGGCAAGGAGAACAAGGTGGAAGTAATTACGTTTTTTGGTAGATGATTTACCTGCACTTCTATCGAAACGGCTTCCGTTGGCGATATACACTTCGCACCCGAGAATCGGTTTGATTCCCGCTTTTTTCGCTTTTTTGTAGAATTCAAAACAGCCGAACATTACCCCGTGGTCTGTAAGGGCAATAGATTTTTGTCCGTCTTCCTTGGCAGCATAAATAAGCTGTTCAGGGGTACAGGCTGCATCCAATAATGAATAATGGGTATGATTATGTAAATGGACAAATTCAGGCATTGGATATCAGTTTTAATTTTTACTTATGTGATAGACTCACTTCGAGGAAAACGGCGGATTTGTGGTGCAAAAATACGTTAAAGTATCCGCTCAAACAAGGTGAATGTGAATGGCTATACGCTCAATAACGCATTGGAGGGGTAACTATTTTCTCCTGCTGAAGTAATCAATTGAACCGAAAATTCAATTTTTTCCAAAGGTATGGGAAGTGTGAGATAGAGTTGCTCATCAGAATGAAGCACCTTTAATGAATGGATGTTGAAACTCGATATACCTTCAAAACCTATATGCGAATTTCCAATTTTATACACAATTTGCTGATGTGATAACACTGATTGAATTTTCAAGTTAACGGTTTCATCTTCTCGCAATTGGCGTTCAATATCCAGTCTTAATTCCAATAGATTGTCTTTGCGTCTATAATAAATTTTACGGATGACATCACCTAATGAATGCATTGAAGAGCCTGCTCTCTCCGGTTGATATAATCCGGCGTTAGCCCATTCATCATGAATTCCTTTATCAATCCCGAGAATCGAATGGAATACATTATCCGGTGGAATCAAGTCCACTTTCAAGTATGCCTCTGCAATATTCCAACGGAATAGCTCATCAAACTCTTCCTGATTTGGTGAAGAATGATCATCGCCATACCACCAGCACCAGTCAGAGCCTTCAGCAATTAGTATATGCTCGTAAGCCAATTGATACCGGGGATGCAAAATAGACTCAGCAATGGCAGACCTTGCTTTTGCAAGCATAGTCCAAGCAGCGTTATCCTGATAATGTCCTATCCAAATTTTGAAATTGGCGTTTATCCACGATCCTGCTCGTATAGAATTAACTGTAGGCAGAAAATCAAAATATTTTGCACCTTCTGAGCATGTAACTGTTTCAAATTCATCAGACGAAAGACGCTCGTAGAGTGCTCTTAGAAAATACGTACCGTTTTGGTAATAATATTCCCTCGTCGGTTGCAACCCATTTGATTCCATTTTTTGCCATCAAAGAAAGTGCTGCATTACTAACAGAACCTTCTGCGGGCCACATTCCTATTGTATTATCACCAAACTGAGATTGATAATATTCAACAGCTCGTATTATCTGCATATCAGCATCTTCAGGGCGTGAGAACGCAGTATCAGGAAGAATCGCATTCGGCAGAGCTTCGAGCAAAGAATGATTATCAATCACAAGTGGCAAAATCGGGTGATACAGAGGTGTAACGCTAATTTCAATTTGACCTTGTTTATGAAGATACTTCATTTCAGGGAGTACTTTTTCTAAAATTTCCCTGTGTATTTCCAGAACTTGAAGTTTTTCTTTTTCGGTGAAGTTTTTTCCTTTATCAAACAGTGCTTTTACTCTTTCATCACCTCGAGAAAGATGCCCAATCCATGTCAAATTATACCATGTTTGAATATCCCGCCAATCTTGAGGAGTAAACTTTTCAACTGCAATTTCTATATTCATTGCTTCTTCATAGAGCTGGCAGTAACGCTCATAAGGCAATACCATAGTTTCTTGATTGCATAGAAAAAACGATTTGATGATATCCTTTTTATTTGCTTCAGTAAGATCTTTGGCTTTGATTTCGGTCAGAATTTGCACCCTGTCCCGAGTAGTATTAGAACAATACTCCTCAATTTGAAGTGTGAGTGACGGTACAAGATTGAATGTTTGTTTTATTTGGGGAAATTCATTCAATATTGCGGGCAAATCGTAATAATCTTTTGCTCCGTGAAGCCGTACCCAGGGAAGAATAAATGTTTCTTCTTTTTTATAGTACGGTTGATGTTGATGCCAGAGAATTGCTACGCGAAGAGGAAGCATGGAGGAAATCCTAATACGATTAAAATCTATTATAAATAAAGAACTACAAGTTTAGTGTGATTTTACAAATCACACTAAGAGACTGTTGAAAAACCGATATTTATAGAATTGCTATAATATTGGTAGAATTTAGATTAACAGAATTATTAAGTCGTTCTTTGACATGATAAGAAAAAAACGAACTAAAAAAGTTGTCCGTTTTGTTTTTGAAGCGAT
>JACPWH010000032.1:2004-30842 GCA_016197185.1 Ignavibacteriota bacterium | reverse complement strand
ATAAAAGACAGATGTAATCCGTTCGGGCTGTCTTGACCGCACCCAACACACCTGTTCCCTGCCCTTGGTCGAAGAATTTTTTGACCGGCAAAAGGCTCAACAGGTTCAATCACCCATTGATATTTTTCATTCGTCGCAAGATAGCTGAAATAATCACCAAACGGCTGAATGAACTTGGAAAGCTCCATAATAACCTGTGCTGAAAGTCGCCCAACTTCACCAACCGGAGCTGTATGGTAAAGCACTCCTTCATTCGAGAACTTTAGATTTTCTCGTGAAAATTCAATTGACAGAGAATTTCCATATTCCAACTTGTTTTCTCTCAACCTATTGAATACAATAGGAGTATCTACTGTACGAACATAGTTTTTCTCACGTCCGCAGAGAGAAATGAAAGGATACTCAGGGTATTCTCCTGTTTCATTCAGTTTCAGATTTCGATAGAAATAATCAATATAGCCCACATCATCAATGATTGAGTTATCGTGGATCAGATTACCCCGTACATCAATATCATAAAAATAATTACGCTCCATAATTCTAAACATTACTCTTACATTTTTGAAATAAAACTCTTCTCTTTATTGCTAAAATGCAATAAACTCAGACAATATTCTTCACAGATAGCCAGACTTTGTCAATGAAGTCTCTATGCTTTTCTTTATTTTTGATACTTCAATAATTTTTCTTATCCATATTTCAATTAAACGTATGCGTGAATTCTCTTTTTTCCGTACTATCAGAAATTTCGTCAATCCATTTTTAGTGTCCTGTTTGACAGTAGTTATGTTGAGTCAAATTTCCCTTCAAGCTCAAACCGGTAAACAACTCCGTTATAATCTTCTACCGGGTGAGGCAATATCCTATTCAACTACAACCGACATTAAACAGACTGTTGGTGAAATGCAGTTTAGTATGGGGACGATAATTTCAACAAATGTTGATACAAAAGTTGAATCAATTGAAAACAACAACTCAACTCTTTCAGTTTCATACAGAGATACAAAAATAACAACTTCGGGGATGGCGATGGCAGGAATTGCCGACGGAACAACTAATTATGATGAATTTTCAAACAACAATGAATCACTTATCCTTTCCGATCGCGGTGAAACTATCTCGCGAATTTTAAAATTATCAAAAAAAAGCGGGAAAATGAGTTCTGTAGAGCGTAATGCACAGGCAGCTGTAAAAGCATTGGGTTATCTGTTTACTGAATTCCCCCAGAGACCTCTGAAAATTGGTGACAATTGGGTAGTAACCCGAAACGATACCTCCGGTGCTAAAAATGAAAATCAAATAATTACCCTGATGATGATTCAATATACACTTCAGAGCTATTCAGATACACTGACGGATCACTTATAGGGAAGATTTATGTTGAACTTGCAACTGGAATGACAATAGCTTCCAATCTTAATAATCAAATTGACATGAGAATCAATATGGGTGGGCAAGATGGAATGATCATTCCTGTTTCGGTAGAAAGTCATAGTACAATTAATAGAATCGCAAATCCTGTTAACAAAAAATAATCACTTTCTTTATTTTCAAAGTACCATTATGAACTTTCGTTTTCCAAAAGTGCTTCTGCAAACATTACTATATTGCATTATTTGCCTTATTTCAATAAATTCTCCGGCTTTTGCTCAAAAAGAAAAAACTTTTACAAAAGCTGATACCGTATGCTACCGTTATAATTTTATCAAGGGTGATTCACTTTTGTATCGGGTTATTTCTCAAGACAGCATCGTTTTTTATCCTCAGGATGCAGTTGTAAAAGAGCGGGTTGAGATTTATATGATTATCTGTGATTCGATAGGAAAGAACGGTCATTTTTTCTTATCACAAACGATGGTGGATTATGCATCTAAAGAATCGTCAGGGACAATTAGAGATCAGGTTCGTTTGGAATCACCGTGGCTCAAAAGAAAAGTATGGTTCGAGATAGATTCAGTCGGAAATCGATATTCCTATGGAGCGGAAGATACTCTCAAGGCGGACGTTTCACCAGGAGGTGCTTTCCAACCCAACCTGTTTTTCCCTTTTAAGGAATCGTGTAAGCATAAAGGTGAATCATGGATTGTTGCAACTGCTGATGATTTACCCGAAAATTCAATTCCTCCTGCTTACAGAAGGAACACATCGTTGTTTCGTGTATTGCCTAATGTAGATACTCTCGGACAAATGTGCAACAGCCTGCAATACACTCTCACTGCTCAAGGAAATGTAAGAATACCATATACCAACGGACAAATGCTTACTACAAATTCTGTAATTGCACAGTTCGGAATTTTGCATATCAGCCAAGCTGACAATGTTCCTGTTCATTTCTATGCAACTGCTGAAATAAAACTGAGTGTAAAAGCACCGAACGGAAAAGAGCTTAAAGGGACGCAATATATTACATCGAATTTCAAATTAGTCGAATTCCATTCTTCACGATTTCCCGAAGGTATCAGACCCACAACAAAGTCGAAAACTATCCTTCCTTCCTCTCCGTTAAAAGAACCAAAGAAAGATAGGAAGAAATCAAAAAAGTAAGCAAATAGATGTTTCGGTATTGTTATTTAAGTATAGCAATAATGTCACTATCTAGATATTTCGTAATATAGTAAGTATGAAGGCTATATAATGTCTAAAAACCGGTAAGTATCTGATGCTTCCTGTACACCCGCGCAACGACAAGTCTGTTTACTTTATTAATAGGAACAATGAGTTACATCGCACTAAGAACTGTTAAACTGTACTGATACTTGCCAAATTCCATCTAGAACTCATTTCAGAATCTAAAGCAATACGAAAACAGCAATGGAGTTTTTTAGTGTGTGTTTTCTTCGAAAAAAAGAGCGTTCCGTTAAAAAACGGAACGCTCTTTCAATTTTAATGAGTGTTCTCTTTACCGAACAATCTGAAACTTATGTGAAATGGATGTATTTCCATTGTCAACTCGAACCATAAATATACCAGTGTGAAGTGTCGATACATTTACAGGTATTGAAACTAATCCTTTATTACATTTTATTTCAAATGACGGAAGTACTTCAATACCAAGAATATTTGTAAATGTAACGCTGACAATTCCTTCTTCCTGATTATTCAATACAATAGTAACATCATCAGAAGCAGGGTTAGGAGAAATAGACATTCCATTATCCGCAATTTCCTCCGATTCTCCTGTCACTACACGCCATGTGTTATCTTCATCACTTGAAGATTTAGCAAGCGGTTGTAAATCAAGACCAAGATTATATTTTGCATTCAGATACGCATACGCTTGTTCGCGAACTTCAATATTCGATGAGTTATAGACAAGTACTTCCGGGATTTTACCCGCAAAAGCATTTGAAAGACCGGGGCTTGCAGGAGAGTTATGATATTTTGTACCGTCAGATGTCAAACCGATTCCCGATTTATTCGGGGATTGGCTAACCATTCCCATATTGAACTGAGTTGTAAATGTTAAACGGTTCAATGCACAACTAAAGCGCCAAGAAGCTGTCAACCGGAATTTCCAATCCTTTATTCAAACCGAAAGATGCTGTGCTTTTATCGTTTAGATCTGAATTTTTAGCTTCAAAGGTCGGTCTCCATGAATTATTATTCTGAATAGCATTATTGTTACCACCGGCTAAGTCTTTCCATAATGGGAGCAATGAACCGTTGGTCTGTGAAACGGAAGAAGCATCAAGTTGGAGAACAAGAGAAGGAGTTGGAGCAGAGAGTGGTCCGAATAGGAATTTACCCGTCCCAAAACCTGAATCATTTGCATCGTTTATATATGGAGCAGCTACTGAAGGTGTTACATTTGAACCGCCAATTTGTGCATTTCCAATTAATACAACATTACCAGAAGTACCGGAAGGAATTGTTGCTATCCTGGCATTTTCATCGTTTGCGATACCAATTTTCAATCGTTGGAACATTTTTGTATCAGGCCCGACTGCTGTTACAGCCATTCCGTTAGCACCATTCAATGTAGCTGTAGGAGCTCCGTTTACAAGCGTTGGTCCAATTATCAATGCTTGTTTATTTATTGTAACTGCTTCATTATATGTTCCGGCTGAAACTTCAACCCGACCTTCATTAGCAACTCCCGAAATACCTCCCTGAATGGTTTTCTTAGGACCTGTGCCGCTTGGAACATTATCAGCAGTTGTTCCTGTGTTGTTATCATCCCCTGTTGTTGTATTCACATATACAAGTGAAGGGTTGATTTGAAAAACCGCAACGGTACCACTGATTTCGTTAGCAACCAAGAGCATTGGAACACCATTTGGGCTATCTGTTCCAGAGATAAATGTTATACTTTCAGGACCTAAATCACCTTCAGTCGGATAATTAAAAGTTGCATTAAAAGCTCTTGTATTCAGATAGTCAACGTAAGTTGGCGACTTAGGAATTGTAACATCCCATATTGCGATACCACCGATTCTCTCCATTCCAATAAAGGCAAATGTACGACCATTTACTGTGCCGACAGCAATTGCTTCAGGTTCAGGACCTTTAGATGTACTTCTGCCATCGCGTGTATTTGCCGTGTGACTGGCATTAAAATTATTAGGAAATAGAAAAGCTGTGCGTTTTTCAAGTTCATCACCGCTATCCCACACTAAGTTACCTTCTGCATTCCAAATTGAGAATGATCTTCCGCCAAATGAGTGGAGCATTTCAAAAATACCGTCACCGTTCAAATCACCTGTTGAAAAAGATGAAGCAGTAAGGGCACCTGCATTATTGAATGAAGTGACATTTAAACGTCCTAAGTTTGCATCCTGACGAAGTGTGGAAGCATTTGGAAAGAACAATGGATTCAATGGTACACGCGCAGCATCGCTAATACGGCGTTCTTCACTGAATCCTGTATAATCACGGGTATCACCTTCGTTTGCAGTAATATAATATGGCAGACCATTTGCCGAGAAAGACCCGATTGCATCAGGCAAGAACATTCCATACAAATTTTGCCAATTGCGGAAATTGATTGATGTTGTAGCTCCTGCACCGTCACGGTCACTTGCATCGATCTGGTTACTTCTGTCGAAATGTATTATCCCTAATACTTCTGGTGTTGGTTTAACTGCAATCAATCCATCGGGCACAGCCGTTAGAATACTGCCGCCAACTCCAAAATCATTATCATTAATTACAGCAAAAGTATTATCGTCGATACGGGCTAAACCCTCTACTTTATCAGATTGATCATATCCAATGGATGGTAAGTGAACTGCTTTGCGTTTGAATACGGGACGTACATTAGCAGCAATCAATTCATCATACGTTGAGTTTTCAACTGTCTTTCCAGCAGCGAGAACAGGAGGATTGGTAAATGTATTTGTTGCACCATATAAGTTAATTTCAAAAATAGTTTTCCGTGCACTCGGCCCTGTTGCGTCATCACGCTCAATAAGCATGAAGCGTCCGTTACCCATTGAACAGGCATCACCAATTTTGTCTGTAAGGAAAGCACGCTCAAACATCGGATAAATATACTCACCTGTTACAGTATTTGTTGTTATATCAAATTCAACTATTCGGCAAAAATTAGCGTTTTTTGATGTATTGTCATTTGCTACATCGGGGTTATCCAAACCACTCTGAATAAAGCAATACAATTTATTTCCTTCGATTGCAACCGCCTCAAATCCACGATTAATTCTTCGTGAACCATATAGTGCGGGCAATGCTTCCGTACCGAAGACACCTGCAAGACGACCAGCTGCTGCTGCAGTTCCTTCCGGCACAAATCTGTTTATTAATTTTCCGGTTGTATCAAAATTATAGATTGCCGGACGGTACTCATCCACTAAATAAAATGTTCCGTTCGGTGCTACCACCACTCCCTCCATATCACCGCCAAATTCGTCATTCGGTATTGGATTACCATACAAGTCTATCCCAAATTCATCACAATAAGCCATCCCTTGGGTAGCCGTTTGCAAATTAGGACGACCTGAGATTGGAGTTACTCCATCTTCTCTATAAAGAAGCAGTTGCTGAGTAATATTAATAGCTTTTGTAGTAGTGTCAAATTCAAAACGTACCAAACGTGATTGATAATTTGGCAATGCAAACGGACGTTTTGCAATTCCACCTACCATAAATGGCTCTGCATTTGGACCTCGATCGGGATTTGTTAAAAATTTCATTTTTCCATTTGAAGTCATTCCTTCAAAATATAAGCCTGAAAAACCTCCTAAAAGTATATTTTGCCCTGCTGCGGTAGTGCCGAGAAGAGGACGGTTATCAATAGTATATTTTTCCAAACGGGGTAAACCACGTCCCCAATCTTTTGTTCCGAGTGGCAGAATATCTACCAGGGTTTTACCAACAAGATCGATTACGGCAAATCCGTTTGCTTCTTGGAGAGTCACCATTGCTTTAGTTCCATCCGGTGATACAGCAATATATTCAGGCTCGAGGTCATGAGCTACTGTTGCATTCGGACCAAAAACACGAATACCTTTGGCTAATAATTCCTGACGGCGGGCATTATATGAAGTAAAGCCAATAGTGGTAGCTGTTGCATTGGCAGCACCGGCAGATATATCAATAACTGTAACAGAACCTTCAGGGTCTATTGAATAATTTGAATTCGGTTCACCTTCATTTGCTGTAAGGATTTTTGTTCCGTCCGGTGTGAACATTAACATGTCGGGTTGGGCACCTACGGCAACTTGATTGATGAATTGTCCTGCAGTTGTAAACAAAACAACAGATCCGTTATCAGTACGGAGAGGTGCTTCCATAGCCACTGCTACTACACCATTTTTAACGGCAACGCTGTTTATTGCGCTTCCATATTGACTTAAATCTACTGTAAAAGTTAGAACAGGATTTTTGGGGTCTGCCAAACTTACAGCATCAAAACGTACTGCTACGGCACTCGACAGATACGCTGTTTTAGTAGCAGGATCATACGATGCAATTTCGGCTGCAGCTTGATTATACAAACCTGTGGAGTATCTTCCCAAGAACTGCAAGGTTCGTCCTTGAGGTGGGAACTGCTGACTGTATGCAGAAGAAAAACTCAAAAAGATTAATGCAAATGCCGATAAGCACATTAATTTTGACCTAAGAAAGCGCATAATAACAACCCCTAATGTGATAAAACAGAAACAAATAATATATAAGAATCAATCTTTATAATTTGAAGATTCCTATTGTACATGTATGCAAATTAGCTGTTCCAACATTGGCTTATCATTACGATTTCATTATGCTTTGATAACAAAAAACCGCTCAATGTAACTATTATGTTACATGAGCGGCTCTTAAAAAAAGATCGTTATTTTTGTATATTTCCGTCAAAAGAAAGTGAGAACTACTTTGAAACTGTAAATTGAAGTATCGAAGATGATTCACCTATCATAATACGTGCAAAATATACTCCATTTGTAACAATCGAAGATGCGCGGGTTGAAATCTTTGAGTATATCGAGGACTATTACAATACAAAACGCCGTCATTCAGATATTGTACATCAAACACCAAATGAGTTTGAGACACAATTCTACATTCTAATACAGGTAATAATAAATGGCACGTGTCCGGCAAATGTGACGCATCTCAATCCCCATACAAATAAAAAAAGCAACAATACAAAAACCTCTGATTTTGAATTGTTGCTTCAAATAATTTCAATTTGTAGGATTTATATCAATCTTCTTCTGTTTATTTATTCCTTAACACTCACCACCTCTGCTCGAAAAGCATAAGGCAACGCTTCAGTGAGATGCCCAATCGGTACAATTTGAAGTCCTTTCGTAATAATAGGATTAATTTCCGAAATATCCTGTAAATTATCCTTAGGTATCAATACAGTTGTAATACCTTTTCTTTTTGCAGCGAGCAGTTTTTCGTTCAATCCACCAATCGGGAGAATATTTCCTCGTAAGGTTATCTCCCCGGTCATTGCCAAGTCTCCGCGCAAGGGTTTTGACCCTGCTGCCGAAATGAGTGCAAGTGACATTGTAATCCCTGCCGAAGGTCCATCTTTAGGTATCGCTCCTTCAGGTGCATGAATATGAATTTCTTTTCCTACAGCAAAATTTTCGGGGATACCCAGAGCATACCAATTTGAACGTACATACGACAAAGCTGCCGTTGCAGATTCCTTCATCACGTCACCAAGTTTTCCGGTAAGAGTGAGTTTCTCTGAACCGGGCATGATTGTTACTTCCACAGGAAGAGTATCACCACCCATGCTTGTCCATGCAAGTCCTGTAGCCACGCCTATTTTATCTGTCAATTCATCCTTTTTCTCTCTAAACTTTGGATTTTTGAGAAATTTCACCACTATATCTTCATCAATTACCACTGATTTCTTTTTAGGCAATTTGAAAAGTGCAGAGATTGTTCCATTCTCAACATTAATAGTTCCATTCTCAGGGTTAATTGTTCCAATCTCAACTTTTGATGCTACTTTTTTAGCTGCCTTAACATTCTCTTTGGTCTCGAATTCCATTACAAGTTCTTTTGCAACTTTACGAAGTATCGAACCAATCTCACGCTCTATGTTCCGTACACCTGCTTCACGGGTGTATTCACGGATGATTTTCATGAGTGCAGCATCAGTAAATGTGATGTTCACACTTTCGAGTCCGAAATCACGGATTAACTTCGGTATAATATGATGCTTTGCGATTTCAAGTTTATCATGGTCTAAATAACTCGAAATATCAATCACTTCCATACGGTCGAGAAGCGGAGCGGGAATATCATATTTTACATTAGCAGTAGTAATAAACAGCACATTTGAAAGGTCATAATCTATCTCGAGATAATGATCGTTAAATGTTGAGTTTTGTTCCGGGTCGAGTACTTCGAGCAATGCTGATGAGGGGTCGCCCCTAAAATCCATCGACATTTTATCAACTTCATCTAACAAAATCACCGGGTTTATCGAGCCGGCTTTTTTCATCGAGGCAATAATCTTTCCAGGCATAGAACCAATATAGGTTCTGCGATGTCCACGAATTTCAGCTTCATCGCGTACCCCACCAAGTGAAATTCGTATAAACTTACGCCCAAGTGCACGGGCGATTGACTTACCGAGCGATGTTTTCCCTACGCCGGGAGGTCCTACAAAACATAAGATTTGTCCGCGCAATGTACCTACAATATTCAAAACAGAAATATACTCTAAAATACGTTCTTTTGGCTTTTCAAGGTCGTAATGATCTTCATTGAGAATTGAGTGAACATGCTGAATACGGATATTGTCATCTGTTTTAACAGACCATGGAAGTGAAGCTAACGTATCTATATAAGAACGTATTACACTAAATTCAGGTGACATTGTAGGAGTTTTCTTGAGTTTATCGAGTTCTTCGTTCGCTCGGGCGAGCGCATGATCGGGCATTTGAGCTTTATCAATTGCTTCTCGAATAAGAGCAATCTCAGGATTCATCTCATCATCATCTTCAAGCTCTTTTTGCAGTGTTCGAATCTGCTCTTGAATGAAATACTTCTTCTGTGTTTTCTGAATAGTATCATGTACTTTTTCATCAAGTTCTTCTTCGAGCTTTAGAACTTCAATCTCTTCACTCATCAATGAAATCAGTTCGAAATATTGTTCTTTGAGTGAAAGTTTTTCGATAATTTTTTGTTTTTTCTCGGCTTTTTGTTGCAGATTAGCTGCAGCATAATAGAGTTTACGCGAATTGTCATCCAGATTCTCGAATGCTGCTACAACCTCCGGTGGAAGATTTCGGTTAGATTTTACATATTCTGCAAACATTTCCGAACTGCGTCGAACCATTGCTTGCAGTTCGTTATCTTTATCGTCCGATTTTGGCTGGAGAATTTCAACTTTTGCCTCCATGAAGTCCTTGTTTTTTACAACTCCTGTTATTTTTGCTTGAAAAACGCCTTCTACAAGCACTTTTAATAAATTATTAGGAAGTCGAAGTACTTGAAGGATTTTAGCTACTGTTCCATGCTTGTAAATATCACTGTGGGTAGGTTCTTCAACAGTCGGGTCTTTTTGAGCAACAACAAAGATAAATTTTTCGCGTTCCATTGCTTCCGCAACCGCCTTTAATGAAGACGATCTGCCGATAAGAACAGGAAAAATCATGTGAGGAAAAAGAACAACATCTCTCAGGGGGAGTACAGTCAGCTTTTTTGGTATTGCAGTGTCTTTTTTATCATTATTGAGGAGCGAAGAAAGTAGTTCATCATTGATTGCCATTTAATATTCCTTAAATTGAGTTTTGTGTGAGCAATATTTATTTTTCTGAAAAGTATTTAGTGTAGTGACGAAAAAACCACAAAAATAATTTTAGAACAGGATTTTGATAACAATATCAATAAATATGTTTTTATGAACTATTATTTAGACTTACGTTTCTTTCGTATTGCTATGGCTGCCAAACAAAGACATATTCCAAACCACACAATTCTCCATAGCCACGTGTTGATTGTATTGATTTCGGCATGAACATAGGGAAGAATACCTTTCGAGGTACGAAATACGGGATTCAACCAAAGTATTGAGCCATTGTTAAAAATTTTCACCCGTATATATGTATCATTTCTATCAAATGAATATGAGATATTGTTCGTAAGATAAGACGTTAATTTTATTATTCCTTTCTGACCGATAAACTGGATTGAGTCTGCGATTGAATCGCATCGAACCGTACACCGTAATCCATCTGTTTCAAGTGATTTTAATTTGTTGGGGTTAATGCCGTGTTTCCCCTGAACTCCATACCCTCTTCCTTCTTTTAGAGCTTTGGTAATTTCACTCCGTTGTACTGTTTGAGCAGCAATCATTGTCCAACAGACACCTGTTTCACCATCTGCAGATACATTGTGTGAATCATCATCCGCTACAATCCACACAGGATGACCGGTAGAAAGAGCGGAATCCCATGCTTCATCTGAGGTTCGATAATGATTTAGAACTTCAATACAATCATAACCGGTTAATTTTGTAAAATCATCCGGCTCGAAACTATTTCGGAACTTTGGATGAGCAATTGCTAAAACATCCATTGTGGGTTTGAGGTGAAAAATCATATCCTGCTTCTGATGTATTGATTGAAAAAGAATATAATCCCACCACGTTACTTCATTTGCTCCAATACAGACATGATGACGTTTCCATACATTGTATCCATGCTCATAGAGTGGTATATATCCTGAATCTAAGTTAAAAGTTTGATTGATTGTCTGGTAGTTCGACAAACCAACCACATCATACTTCATAGATTTATAAGCTGAAAAAAGTTCCTGCTCCGAACTGTGACCGTCGGTAGCACCACTGTATGCACGGGAATGAGCATGAAAATTAGCTTTTATCAACCGTGTATTTGAATCAACTGATTGATAAGGATTATAGAGAATATTTCCGGAGAATGGATTGTTTAATGGAAAATCGTAAACATTTGACAATGAATATGGAAAGAGTGCAATTACAACTGCACTTAGCACCAATGTCAGCACAAATTTTGCAAAAAGAAGAAGTATGAATTTAAATGGATTTTTATTCATGGAAAAGCAGTAGAAGATACTGTTGATATTTCGATGGAATATTCAGTAATGAAGTCGCTTGAGTTGGTATCGTCAAGAGTGAGACGGTAAGGTTAAATTTCAGAATATAAGTTCAAATTCAACAATTCATGGCGTATTGAATATACCCCTGCATACTTTACTATTTTACAAATCGCTTATAATGCTTCCATAGTTGTTTTAAGTCTCTGTTTCCACATCATAAACCCTCCGAGAATAATCATCATTATTGAAATCCATTGCGCTTGTGAAAGTCCCCAATAGAGTGGATTTATGCGAATAAATTCAATCGACAGCCGTTCCAAACCGGCAAAAATAAGATACACTCCAAAGAGCCAACCAGCCATTGCAGGACGTTTTCGTAATTTCCAGAGAATTGCAAAACATAAAACTGCTATCAAAGTTTCATACACAGGTGCAGGATGTACCTTTATATCAGTCGGTATTGCTCTTCCGGGAAATATCTGCTTAAAATATTCAACCAATTCAAGATTACGTGCGGATAGAGTAGAAACATATCCGTTTGGATATCCCATAGCCCACGGCAGATCTGTCGGAATGCCATAATCACCGTCACCGGCCAATTGGCATCCGATTCTACCAATCCCGTATGCTAAAATTAAAGATGGAGCGGCAGCATCCGCAAGAACAAGAAATTTTATGTGTTTTCTACGCGTATATATGTATATAAGTCCTATTGAAAGAATCAATCCTCCGTAAAAAGTAAGCCCACCAGGATTAAATATTGCATCTACTGGATTAGCCCAAAACTCTCCGAAGTTTTCTAAAAGATGGAACAGTTTTGCTCCTACAAGTCCGCCAATAAATGCAAAAAATGTGACAACAGAAGCCACATCATCACCGTATCCTCGTCTTTTAACTTCTTTGGTAAATAAATAATTGGCTGTTAGAAATGCGATTGCAACCATTAAACCAAAACTATGAATTGGAATAGGTCCTATCTTGCCGATTTCAGGATACATACGGTAGTCTTTCGTTAAAAGAGTTTTCGGATTGATTTAGGGAAAGCATCACATAATATTTGCCACGATGGTTCTTCAATCAACTTTACCTCCTCGATACCCTCTCCAACTCCGGCACCCCACATTTCACAAAGCATATCGGCAATTCTTATAACAGAAGTTAATTCTCTTGCTTCAGTAAGCTGTTCAGGATGATGGTGATGACCTATGATTGATTGAAGTTCTTTTGGTAATTTCCAAAGTCGAGCGATGAGTTCTCCTGTAGTGGAATGATCCACTCCAAATATTTCCATTTCTGCTTCAAGGTCAGTACAATGAGTTTCTGTAATCAATTTTATGGATTGTTCATACCGTTCAGGGTCAAACTGAATCATTGCCATTTTGCCGATGTCGTGAAGCAGTCCGCCAATAAATTCAACATCGCGAAAAGGACGTTTAATCTTTGCTGCAAGTGACTTAGAAACCATTCCCGTGCTGGATGAATGATGCCAGAAGTTTTCCATAAACTGAGCACTTTGCCCGCGAGAATGCATCATGAACTTACTGAAAATTGATACACTTAATACTATATTTGCAATTCGGTTTAATCCGAGCGAAAGGACTGCTTGATTGAGTGATGTAACGGAAGAACGGACTGCATATAATGGTGAGTTTGCCATTTGAAGTATTTTCAATGTAAGTGATACATCCGTTTCTATCACCTGAGTTATTTCTCGAACATCAGCAGTTTCACTTTCTAATAAAGCAAGAATTTTGTTAGCAACTGTAGGAAGGGTTGCAAATTCTTGCGCCCCGCCAATAGTATCTAATAACGACATAGTATTTCCTTATGAAAAGCAAAGAAGGTCAAAATTACCAAATTAAATCCGATTGGGCAAACTGTACGGCTCATCTCAGAATTTAGATATAACAAAGGGATTCAATGATTTCTAACTAAAAATGAATCATCTTGGTTTATGCCCTTGTATATGGATATTATAGCAGGATATATAAATCAAATACTATTACTGTTTTCCAAATATTTGCCCGTTTTTTTCAGATGGAGTATGTATTTGGTGTCCATGTACTTGTGGTGACGAAACTGAGCTACGAAACAGGATAAATGCCAGCCGGACTTTGAAGGCTTTATACCCTACATGGTATTTGAATTAGAATCCACTATATGAGATTATAAAGGCTTTTGGGATTGTTTCAATAAGATGCTTGACAAGATTATGATTCTTTTTTGTCTTTCAGTTAAGGTTTTACAGCAATATGTCGAGAAGCATTCAATACATTCAATCTCTCACTCTGTTGTAACTACATCATACAACTTGGCACAATAGTTGCTTAATGAACCGCAGATAGCTTTGGATTTAGAGTTACTATAACATTATCAAGGTATTTACATCTGTTTTTCAGCTTCTCCATCTCTAAAAACTGTAATTACTTTACACAAGCAATGAAACGATTACTCTACATAGTTCTATTATTAGCCATGTTTACATCTGTAAATCTCTGTGCGCAATCCATTAAGATTGTTAGAACGGATGTAGATTCAACTCGTGCCCATTTTATTACAGCTACTTTCAGATTTGGAGTGGATATAACTCTTGAAGATTCTCCCGGTTGTACAGGAGCAGCATTCGAACTTCGATATACCAATGCATCTGTTGTCAGGTTTTCAGGTTGGAGTGCCGGTTCGTTCGGATCAAGAGGAACGATTCAAGTTGATCAAACTGACCTTACTACCGTGGCAGGTAGAATTAGTGTAGGTTCTCTCTCCGGTGATCCGGCGTATGCTCGAGGAACGGATAATCCTGTGGTTGTTCATTTTGATTTTGTAGTAATGCCTGATGCGATTCATAATCAGACAAGTGTTTTTTCTTTTGTGAATGCACAAGCAATTATTAATAAAGACAGTGGAACGATTGTTCAACTCACAAGTAATTCTACTCCCCTTGCTATCAGAAGTTTTATCAAAGTATGGCCCGGTGATGCTGATAACAACGGAATTGTGGACACTCGAGATGCTTCTCAAATCGGAAGATTTATCGGAAACAATGATTCTATAACAATGTTTAGAGGCTTCAAACGACAACCTGGAAGCACATTTTGGTCACCTCAAACTGCCCTTGCGTGGGACTCGGCACAAGCTACATTCGCCGATTGCGACGGTAATGGCGATGTTACCTTAGCAGACCTTATGATTGTACCCTTAAATCATGGAAAAGTTGTAAGTGAAACTAAAGGAGCCATACCACTTACTCCAATTCGTTTGCCGGATAATACGGCTCCTGTTTATCCTCCCAATAGTGAAAAAATTCCGATATTTGTTTCGACTGACAGACCATTTCTGGCAGCTTCTGCCGAAGTGACATGGAATACTACTGATGACGAAATTCTCGGTATCGAACCCGGAGAGCTTTTCTGTGGAAAAGATTTAATGCTCTATTCTAACATTTTTGAACAAAAACATTCCGCACTTTTAGCAATTGGTGCTCTCGACGGTTGCCAAGCTGAACATGGCGGAATCCTTGCCTATTTGATTATCAACCCCCGAAGACCTGGTGTCCCCCCCTATCCTATGCTGCAAACTCCGACAGGAATAACGGCATCAGGTCTCTTTTTTCCTTTACAATCAGTATCTGCTGTAAAGGGTGAATTCTCAAACGATAATGATTTTATAATAAGAAAAAGTGACAAGCTGCTCTCCATTACATTCAATAACCCACAAAACTCTTCTGTAACAATCATAAATGTATTAGGGCAAAATCTTATTCATAAATCTGTTATGCAATCAGAATCAAGTGCTGAAATTGATGTTTCTGCACTTGCACAAGGCATTTATTTTGTTTTGATTACTTCAGGACAAAATACTTATTGTCAGACTTTTGTACTGCCATAGGTTAATTTTAAATATCAACTTTTCAATAGAGACATAACAGGCTAAATACGACAACACCATAGCTTCGGTCGATTCTCCAAGAATACATATCCAAGAAAAGAATATGCCGCTAATTCCCTTTTCAGACTTCGCCCCTCCTTTTCTGCTTCGCAACCACCACGTACAAACTATTCTCCCTACAGTAATTCGAAGAGTCAAAAAGCCATTGTATATTCGTGAACGATTTGAAACTTCTGACGGAGATTTCTTTGATGTTGATTGGTCTCAAGTAAATGATGCCGAGCAGGTTGTGTTACTTATTCATGGATTGGAATCCAGCTCTGATTCTAATTATATCCGTGGAATGGTTAATGCCTTCAATAGACGTGGCTGGGATGCTGCTGTGATGAATTTCAGAGGGTGTAGCGGTACAATTAACCGGCTTTACAAATCCTATCATAGCGGTGCTACCGATGATATACATACAGTAGTAAGGTCTGTTTTTTCACGAGAAATTTATCGCGAGATTTCAATTGTGGGCTTCAGTTTGGGCGGAAATGCAACTTTGAAATATTTGGGTGAACAGGCACAGCACGTACTTGTCAGCAGAGCATCCGCAGTAAGTGTTCCGTGTGATTTAAAAGCATCTGCTCTGCGGATGGCAATGCCTGAAAACAAATTATATATGAAAAGGTTTATCCGTTCATTTCAAGAAAAACTCTTACGTAAGAAATCACTGTTGCCTGACGGAATCACACTTGACTATTTCACAGGAATGCGAACCTTCCAACAACTTGACGACCGTTACACTGCTCCGGCTCATGGTTATAAAGACGCTGAAGAGTATTGGGCAAAATGCAGTGCCACTCAGTTTATTCCTCGAATCACGGTTCCAACATTACTCATCAGTGCCAAAGATGATTCATTTTTAGGGAAGACTTGTTTCCCTATAAAAGAAGCTGAAGAGAGCAGTAATTTTTACTTGGAAATCCCTGATAACGGAGGGCATTTGGGCTTTATGAAATGGAGTGGAGAGTATTGGCATGAAACAAGGATTACAGAGTTTATTACGGGTAAGTAAAAAACACATTATTTATTCGTGATGCCTGTATATATCCACTACACTAAAACAGGTACAACATTCCATAAGAATTAGACCCACAAAAATAATTTACCAAGCATACCTACCTCCCAATTTAACTTCCCAATCAATCTGTTGTCTATTGGTATTTGCATTGGTATTCGCTCCTTTGGTAAGTTGGAGTATAATATTATCTAACAATTGAGAATCAGAAAAGAAAATACTTAGTGGTGCTTCGATGCTAAACTCTCCATTCGTGGCAATATCGCCTATTGTCCCTCCTACTCTCCAAGTTAGATTACTTATTATTTGACCGCTGAGATTGAGTTTTGCATCATTTATATCACCTGCCCCTCCCACCAAGTCTATTCGAGCATCAGATATAAACCCTGTACCTTGCAAAATGTCTGATATCTGATTCGATATCACACCCGATAATCCGCTATAAACTTGATTGCCTAAATTGTTAATCTCACTTGTTGAACTGCCTCCCTTACCAAGTTCTGCCTGTGTTTTGCCAAATAGCAATAAAGTAAGAGCGTCGCCGCGAATTTGCGCGGAATCACCTGCGGCAGTTATTCCGTCGAGTATATATGTTATACTAAGATTAGGGAAATTCTTAGTTCCGGTTATAGTCAATATTACTGTATAACCGGAGCTTCGATTTGATATGGTTCTCGTATTAGAATACTTTGCCGTTAAATTCAAACCCGGATTATCCAATGCTCCTCTTGTAAAATCCAAACTGCCGGTTGCATCAAAAATCTTAAAGAATTTATATTTTGAACCTGTTTTAACATCCACCTGCCCGTAAAGCCTAATGTTTTGCTGCGGAAGTTTTACATAATGGAGTTGGTCACCTTTATTTCGTGTTCCTATTTCAGCTTCCAACTGGTCAATTGAACTCAAAATCATTTTTAGATTAAAAGTTCCGGGGATTTTAATATACAAGTCGTAATCAATCAAATCTGCAATACTGACACCCTGAGATTTTTTGTCATTAGAAACAAATGTCCGTCCAATTTTTTGAAGAGAATCTTTCACAGTGTTCAATGAATCTGCTTTTGCAGTCATACTGTCTTTACTTTTTTGTGCAGAATCAATTCTAGAAATAGTAACAATTGTTTTACCTTCTTTGTCTTTAGCAGTTACATATTTAAATGTAGAATTCATGGTTTTTATCTTTTTATCCGGTGGGAATGTAAGATTTGCATCAATGATATTCACATCACCTCTTAAAAAAGGTTTATCAAGAGTACCAAAAAAATGAAGCGGGTTAGCACCGGTTGAAATAACAAATTTGCCATACAATGTTGGGCTTGTAGCAGCAGATGCATTGCTGAGCAATAAGATTTTTGGTGAGGTAATAGATAAATCCAATGAATCGATATTAAAATCTTTTAGGACAATCTTACCCTTAATATCAGCTTTCCCACCTCTTAAGTCAGCAGCAGGGTCATTATAAAGTTTCATCTCATTAATATCAACTTGATTGTTTTTAAGGGTCATATTCCCTTCTACAAAATATTTGATATTAGTTGATTGAATTACAAACGATGACTTCGAGAGTTTCATTGTTCCGCCATAATGTAAGTTAGGTGAAATTCCTTCAATCGATATTTCTGCATCAGCCAATCCTTGCAGTTTGTTGATACCGGGAATAAACGGGGCAAAGATTGCCATTGAAAGTTCTTTTGCTTTAGCAGTAATAATAATTGGATTGACTTTACTCATACGGTTATCTACGGAACTAAATGAACAATTTAATGGTAGCTGTTCAATTGCAATATGAAGTTTTTTAGTTAAAGTATCAATTTTAGGGTTGATGATGTCTATTTCACCCGTTATCATTTCATCTTTGTGGTCTAACCAGAATGTTTGATTGCCTATCAGCACACCATTATATGAAAGTGTATCGAATTGCCCCTTGCATGAGATTATAGGCTTCTCGTATGTACCGTTAAGAATTGTATTCAGATTTGTAATCTTTCCTGAAAGAGATGCTAAAAGGGGTTTTTGACTTTCGCTTATAAATGGAAAAGTATTTAATTCTTTAAGAGAAAATTTCTGAACATTAACTGTAAAATCTTTGAACAATGAATCTGAAATTTGTCCACTCAAACTGATTTTTTCAGCATCTTTTCGAGTGAGTTCAAGTTTTCCGATATTTACACCGACCGGAGAAACAGTCATATCAGCTTTGCTTGCCAAATACCAAACTTTGCCGCCATATCCAATAGTAAGAGTATCAAGCAGCATTGATAACGATTCATTTTTATCATACGAAAAATTTCCGCTCACTCCTACACCAACCATATAATTATAGTAAACCCCTGCCGAAATTGCACTGGTGGAACCGTTGTTCCTGTAAGTGATAAATGGATTCTTAAATACAGCATCATTTACAGTAATAATTGAATCGCATCGTGCTTGTATGTTCATTTCTTTGAGTACACTATAACCGTCGTGCTTGATAATTGCATTAGCTTTCAGCAGCAAAGGATCTGTTTTAACAATTGTCTCTCCTGTTTTCAACAGTGAAGATATTACTTTCAGAGTATCTACTGTAACTGAAGATTCTTGAGAATCCGAGCGTATTGACCCCACAAATACACCTCTGCTTTGCAAAGAAAAATTAGAAGGGAACAACGTGGAAACCGGAGATATATCTCTCAAGTTTATCCTGAATTTCATATCTATAGGAACAAGAGGATGAACAAATGTTTTCCCGTTTTCAGACTGGGGCATTTCCCATACAAATCGACTTTTTGTTTGCAGAGTGCTTACCTTGTCAATATTATATTTAATGTAATCAGATAAATATTCCGATTGCTGTGAACATTCCTTGATGAGTGATTCAAACGTAAATTTACCATCCAAGAGCATATTTACAAACGTTGAGTGCAGACGGACAGTTCGAGTTTGTAATTCTCTGTTACGGTCGATAAATACATTCAATTTCCACGGAAGAATTGTAAGATCATTAAAAGTAACAATATTGAATTCGGCATTCAGTTTCCCTTCCAAACTATCCGGATGGAATCCATGTCCTTCGGATGAGATATTTGCAGTCATCGAGGTTGGGAACTGATTATTACCTATAAGTTTTGCAAGAGGAAACGTTTCAAATTGCGATTTGAAATTATAAAGGGGGTTCTTGAGATTTCTCAAGTCAAACTCACCCGACAGAGAAAGAGTTCCTGGTAATCCGGGAGCAGTATTTGTAGAATCATGTGGTTCAAGATATGTATATTGTTCTTTATCGTTTGGCTCCTGAACATCGAGAAAAAGTGTATCAACAGTTACCAACCCTTTATCTCGGCTTTTACCTGCAAACAGACATCTTGTAAATTTCTTTTCTGCAATTGTTGAATTCCATGCTTCAATTCTTGCTACTGCATCCAATTCATCAATCATAATTCCTTTTCCGGCAATCTGTACTTTTGCATTTAAAGAGCTTTGAAGTTGAGGATTATGAGTAATTGCTCCCAGATTAATATTTTCTACAGTCGCGTCAGCATGATAGCCAAGAGGACTTCTAAAAAACAATGTCATTTTTCCATCGACACTGCCGGATTTTGTATTAGTATTCGCAGTGATTTCAATTGAATCCGACGGTACTGCATTTACAAAGGCTTTTCGGATTTGAACTGTTCCAAGAAAATCAAGTTTAGGTAAATGCAGTACAGGCGTAACTCTTTGAAGTTCATCATAATTAATAAGAGATGTTTCAGCACTTGCTTGGAATGACAATTTTTCAGGGCTATCCAGGTGTTTTAATTTACCTGTTGCATTCAAATGTGAGAGAGGGCTGTCGATTCTGAGTTTTTTAACATTCATTACCGGCAATGTACCCTCAGCTTCTATTGCAAGTTTGTAAGAGCCGTTAATACCTGCATCGGGCAAAAATCGAAGTAAATCTTCGGTTGAAAGTGAGTCAGCCTGAAGGGAAATCTTAATTGGTGCTACTGACAACTTACTTGAAGTGATTGATTCAAATATATTAAGAGAATCAGCCTTAGCTTGCATCTGTAATCGTGTGTCAGGTGTTTCAAAGTTCATTTCTTTTACTTCAATCCCCTCTTTATTAGCTACAGCGTTCAATGATAAATTCTTTAATGAAAATCCATCACGTTCTTCGAAACTAAGAGTTTTAAGCAAAAGTTTATAATCATTTTCAGGTATGTTCGCATCAGCTGATAAAGTAATATTTGCATTCCATAAATGAAGATGCCCGAAATCAAATGTCCCGTATCTGGAAATCGGGGCAAGCGAATCTTCCATGATAATAGTGGCATTACGAATGGAAATATCGTAGGCATGAATCAAATAATCGAATGGCTTGGCAGGTGTAGTATCTGTTACAGGTTTGGCAATATGTTCAACATTCCAAGTGCTGTCCCTGCTCCTTAGAATCTTAATTCGCGGACTTTCAATGGTAAGATGAGATACGTAGATTTTTTTATTCAGGAACTGCTCGAGGTCGTAACCAATCGATATTTCTCTCGTTACGAGCACAGTATCACCACTTGCAATGAGTCGAACATCATGAAGTGTAAGTCCTCTCAGCAGATTTATCTCTATATCCGAAAATTCTACATGACCTTGCAATTGGTCATTCAAAAAATTCTGCAAAAACGGAGTTGCCCATCTCCGAAAACTCTCTGTTTGTGTAACAAGGATAACACTTACACTAATAAAGATCAGAAAGAGAAGCAGACCTATTACTGTTCGTTTTACAAAACGACCTATAAAAAAAAGAACACGTTTCCATAACGGTTTCCGCTTGATTGGCGTGTCTTTATTTTCGAGGTTTTCCATTCAAAATTCTGGTGTAAAGTGTATAAAACTTTGCAAATATACGTATAGAGTCAGATAAGAGTGTAATCGTTTGAATATTAAATATACTGAACAATCTAATGAGTTTGTTCTTTATGCAATATATTAGAACTTTTTTACCTTGTTAATAATACGACTGTTCTATACTCAAGTCATGATGTAATTGTATCATCAAAAAGTATTCCGATTTACAAGTTTGTTGTTCTGTCATTAATTAAAAAAAGCTCTTTCTACCATTTTAACAGGTCGAAAGAGCTTTATATATACTTACTTATTTGAGTTACCGTGCTATTACAAAAGGTATGCACTCAGTTTTTGCGCCGAAAGCTATCATAGCTGTATAATAACCGTTCGATACTAAAGTTCCATTTTGGGTAGCATCCCATGCAAAACTATATTCCCCGGCATTTGCAACAGTAACTATTGTATGGTAAATGGAACTACCCAAAGCATCAAATATATGGAGTTTTATCGGCATCGGGCTTTGAACTGAACCTGAGAATACAACATTTCCTGATGAAGGATTCGGCGATACAGAAACTCCGCCAGAAAGTGCGTTGAACTCATTTACATCTGTTATTTCTTTGCCTTCACCTTCTAAGGAGATTGTAAAATTCCCTTGATCTGTTTCAATTATAAGATCTGCATTTACTTTTCCTTGCATAACAGGAGTAAAAAGCACTTTTGTTGTAATACATTTGCCTGGTTGCAATAGAAGAGGAGGGGCAGGAACTAAATCAGACAATGTAAAGTTACCTTGAATGTTATTTTTAAACGATACTTTTGAGACAAATAAATCGAAGTTCCCTGTGTTGCATATTGAAATAACGGTATCTTTTGGTGACTGACTAATTTCAGCGATTCCCATATTTACATTAAATGATTTGATTTCGCCCGCACATCCCTTCCCTTCCAATGCAAGTTTGGGTGATGTAGTAGTTGTATTGCTAGTAAACTCAAGTTCTGCATTATATGTACCTTTTGCTGATGGTAAGAAGGATAGTACAATCGATTTTGCTTCATTTGGTGCAATCGAAAATGGACTCGGGCTACCACCTACGAACTGAAACGAGTTGGTATTACTACCTGTCAACTTGACCGATTCAATATTTAATAAACTGCCACCTACATTCTTAATCACATTAGTTATTGTCGTATCCAGACTTTTTCCTGTATGTATATTGACGCATCCAAAATCTATCATAGTAGTAGAAAGTGCCAATGCTGCCCCCGCCGGAGGAGCAGTAACTTTCAATTTAGCGACTGCACTTTCCAAATTCCCGCACGGTGTTTTGATGATACATTTGTAACTTCCGGTGTCAGACACTTTTGCAGAAGAAAATGTGATAGTAGGTAATGTATCTGCCGGGCGGTTTGTTCCGTTTTTCTGCCATTGATATTTTAAGCTGCTTCCGGTGACACCTACTGTAAATCCAACTGATATACCTGCTTGAACAGAAGTATCACGTGGTTGAGATGTAATTACAGTTGTTTCACGCGTTTTTAATACTGCAACTGAACTTGTTGTAGTTAAATTACAAGAGTTTTTAGCTATAACATCGTAGTTACCTGCTTCTGCATCAGATATATGGATAACAGCAAAACTGTTTCCAACTGCATTATCTATATTTTTTCCCTCTTTTCGCCATTGATAGGTAATGTCATTGCCACCGACAATAGCAGTAAATTGTATTGTTTCACCTAAACATACGGTTGTATCTCGGGGTTGATTAACAAATACCGGAGCAGTCGTAAACCTAAGGTTGATAGGATTGCTTGTCTGTGGATTGGGACATTTCCCGCTTACCGTTACTGTGTAATTTCCGGTATCTGCAGCATTAACAGCAGCAATAGATAGTGATGCTGAAGTTGCACCTGATATAACAGTACCATTTCGTTTCCATTGGTAACTAAGGGTAGTTCCGGTCGCATTGCAAGATAGTATAACAGGACTTCCCTTACAGACAGAAGTATCATTTTGCTGTGAAACAATAGCAGGAGGTGTATTTAGCTGGAAGAATGCCATTGAACTTGTTACAGGTGTGCAGCCTGTTACAACAACATCATAATCCGCAACGTTTGCTTGCTGGGCATTTGTTATTGAATAAGAGTTTGTAGTAGCTCCTTGTATAGGTACTGTATTCCTTCTCCATTGATAAGTATATCCCGGCATATTATCTGTTACTACTGAAAATGTAACAGAGCCACCAGTACAAACAGAATCAGGTTTAGGTTGGGTAATGATAACAGGAATTGTCAATACTGAGAAAGTTGCATCCGAAACATCGTTCGTAGATGCTGCAAGAGCATCTGATACCCTCACTTTATATGAAGTGGTACTCGCCTGAGCAGCAGTAACGTCATATTCAAAAAAATTCGATGAGGCAGGCACTGTAGTGAGGGTAACCCATGAGCTTCCGTTGTTACTGGTAAGTTCTATTCTTATGTTACCCGGAATTGCTATCGAAGACCACGATATGAGTAATTTTGAATTTTTACAAACTAATTGCCCGCCGTTCGGATTTGTAAGGGTAATTGATGGATTTGCAACTATTATTGTAATTGCTGTCATTGAATTCCATTCGTCACCGCTTGCATTATTATTGTTGTTACCGGCACATGCAGCTGCCCTGAATGTATATGTTCCTGTAGAGCTTGGGGCAGTCCATGAAAAGCCAAATGCAAATTGTGAATTAGTCATTGTTTGCAAACCGTTATGAACTATTTCATTATTTAGTCTTTTGGTACCTGTTCCTGAATTTAATGTACCTACATTCTGATCATTTGAGTTTTTAACGGAAACGTCAATACCGGCTTTTGTCAAAGTCGAATGAGCAACAACTGCCGAAAACGACCTTGTTTCGTTAGGTCTCATGTAAATTGTACTTCCGGCGGAAACACCGGTAATATTAACAGTGGTATTTGTCCCCTGATCATGACATGTACATCCGGTAATTGTTGCACCGGATCTGCCATTTTTATCTGCCAATACTGTTGATGTACTTAGTAATGTTAACATCAGAATACTGAGTACAAAAGTCAATGATGCAGTAAATTTATTCTTCATGGAAAATACCTTATAAGTTACATAAAACTATTATATCTACAAAAGTAAGACGTAGATACCATTTCACCAACACATTTCTTACTGAAAATAGAAAAAAACAGCCTTTTTTGCTCTTTTTGATTTCTAAAACATCTATATTTTTTTATTTATTATTACAGCATAGCTTTTGGAGATGCAATAGTAGTAATTTTTGTCGTAATTGATTGATTTTACTTGAACAATATTATATCTCTCTGAAATGTGTTATAGCTTTAAATACTTTGAATCTTAAATTTTTGCAGAAAAAAATCGAAAGTTTTTTGTCTTCACTTACAGTATGTCATATATGCCTTTAGATATTTGTCTGATACTCATATAGTATTATTCGTCAGTTGTGAAACTCTTTCAGTTTACTTCTCATGTTACTTTTAAAGGATTATATACTTTATTTAGCAAGACATATACATTCGCTACGTTTTTTGGCTACGGTAAATATGTGTATTTTTGCCATATTGTAAGATATTCCAAATTCAATTTTATTCAACTTTACACGTATAGGTTTCGAAATGGAAAACATCTCCTCTGCTTTTCGTTCTCAGTATATCGGCGCACTGACAATGCTTAAGAACTCTATAATTGCATGTCCTGATGAAGTTTGGAACGATTCAAGTTATGGCAATCGTTTTTGGCATTTGTCGTATCATGCTCTGTTTTTTACAGCTTTTTATTTATCTCCAAGTATGGGAAAAAGTAATTTATGGGAAAAATGCCGTAAAACATATCATGCACTCAGTAAATGGGAAAGCGAACCGGATTATGACCCTGAACAAAATATCCCTTATACAAAAGAAGAACTTCTTGAATTTCATGACTTTATCATTGCACGTTTGGATATAGCTTTTGATGAACTTCCTCTCGATTCTCCAAGCGGCTTTCCATGGATTTCATTTAATAAGTTTCATTTGCATATTTACAATTTACGCCATTTACAACATCATACAGGGCAACTATCAGAGCGAATCCGTCAAGTAACAGGTGAAGGTGTAGCTTGGGTTGGCAAAGGATAAGGGGGTCATCCACAAAACAATATATTCTCACTAACAAACAACTATTTTTCTATAACGATTTCAAGTATAAATGTCTCTAACCTCAGAAATAAAACGTCGGCGTACTCTTGCCATTATCTCACATCCCGATGCAGGGAAAACAACTCTTACCGAAAAACTGCTTCTCTATTCCGGTGCTATTCGCAAAGCAGGTGCAGTTACAGGCGGTAAGCACAGTTCCACTACATCCGATTGGATGGCTATTGAGCAGCAACGCGGAATCTCCGTCTCCTCAAGCGCAATGCGTGTAGAATACGACGGCATACTCCTTAATATTCTCGATACTCCCGGTCACCAAGACTTCTCCGAGGATACCTACCGAACTCTTATGGCAGTCGATTGTGCAATCATGCTGTTGGATGCAGGTAAAGGTGTTGAGGAGCAAACAGTGAAACTATTCAAAGTGTGCCGCGACCGTGGAATCCCGATTATCACATTTATCAACAAAATGGACAGACCTGCTCTCAGTCCGTTTGAATTGATGGATAATGTTGAGAAAGTACTTGGGATTGTTCCCGTTCCACTAACATTTCCTGTAGGTGACGGACCGGATTTTCGAGGTGTATATGAAATAGAATCTAAACAGTTTCATTCATTTGAGCGAACTGTTGGTAATGCCTACAAGGCACCTGTTACGATTTCGGATATAAACGATGAGCATATCCGCGCTTCACTCGGAGCTAATTTCCATAACCGATTGGTGGAGGATTTAGAAATGGTAGATGTGGTTCTCCCCCATTTCAATCGTGAAGATTTCCTCAATGAAAAAATAACTCCTGTATTTTTCGGAAGTGCAATTACAAACTTTGGCGTGGAAGGGTTTCTCCAGCATCTCATTACCCTTGCACCGGAGCCTCAGGGTATGGAAACTTCAGTAGGGATGATTGAACCGGACAGCGGTGTTTTTTCAGGATTCATGTATAAAATGCAAGCAAATATGAATAAGTCGCACCGTGACCGTATTTCATTTTTCCGTATTGTGTCCGGTAAATTTGAACGCGGGATGACTGTCAAACACCCACGTTCAGGTAAGGAAGTGAAACTTAATTATCCGTTCCAGATTTTCGGACAAGACCGTGATATTATCGACGAAGCATTTCCCGGCGATGTAATCGGGTTATCCAATCCGGGTACTTTCCGTGTGGGTGATGCTCTCACGACGGGCGAGGATTTTTCAATCCCTCAATTCCCCCGTTTTGCTCCCGAAATTTTTGCACGTGTATTGCCCAAATCCGGTTCATATTCCAAAAGCTTCCGCAAAGGGATTGACCAATTGGGTGAAGAAGGAGTTATTCAGATTTTCCAAGATGCACAGCGCAGCCCTACCCCGCTTGTGGCTGCTGTGGGAGAACTTCAATTGCAAGTATTTCAATCACGGATGGAATCCGAATACAACGAACTTATAATCTTGGAACGCCTCCCCTATACACGCACACGTTGGATAGGCGGGAATGTGATGCCTGCATCAGCAATCCCAATTGCATACGATGACCAGAACCGCCCCGTAGCTCTTTTCAAAACAGATTGGGAATTGAATTATCAGATGCAGAAGATGGAGGGTTTGGAATTGCTAGAAACGCCGAAGGTGGAGTAAACTCAAAATAATTCCCCAGAGGGGATATATAGCAATAGAAAGATATTTCCCCCAAACCATTCAAGCTCCGTAGGTGCGACATAGAAATTCCTGTATCACTCCTGACGGAGCTTTATCATTGTTGGAGCTCGTTTTCTATTAAGATGTTGCCCCTATGGGGCAAAGTAGATTTGTTACCAATCTATCAATTACCTTTATGAATTATACTGAAGAGCAGAGGGAAATAATTAGAGGGTTGAATCAGGGAAAATTCTCAAACATTTGGGAATACCTTCTTTCGATTACTCCTAAAGAAGACTTATCAATAAAAGATAATTGGAATAGTCAAGACCAATTATCATGGGATATGTTTTTTTGGAATGAGAAAGGTGGAGAAAAAAAATATCGTTTTTTGCGAGTTAACGAAAATACTGAGAAAAAGCTTCTTGACTTCTTGAAGGTCACACATGATTTAAGAATAAATAATTTACTTTTACCAATGTTCCCATATGGTCATTATACAGTTAGTTATATGCACCAAAAACTTGAACATAATAAAAGTATTCTTCAAATATCTAGATTACTCTCAGACAGGTTACCAACAGAACCAATCGGAGTACTTGGAGGTGAAATAATTAGAGAGAATTTTATACCGCTTCCATCCTTACAAACGTTTATCGATAATGATTTCAAAACAGCAGATGAATTAAAACAGGAAGAACAAACTAAATATTTTGAGAAGCAATTACAATTACAGATTAATCATCACAATGAACTTTCAAAGCATCAAGACAAACAATTAAAAGTTCAAATAGATCATCAAGAAGAACAATCAAAGATTCAAAAATCTTCTCTTAACTGGACAATAAAAGTCGCAGTTGCTAGTATCGTCCTCTCACTTATTACTATCTGCCTTACAATTTATAATAACTCTCAGCCAAGTGATAGAAATGTAACAATCAAAAATCCACAAGACACAATCAAAGTTATCAATATTACACCAATCAAACAGATTTTGAAAGATTCAGTAAAAACAGATTCTATCAGAAAATAATATCTGCGCATGTACTTCATATTATCACAATTCACATCTTTCAAGTTTCATAGTATATAACCAAATGGAAAATTTCTTAGAAATGATCAGCATTAATCCCGAAATACGGTTTGGAAAACCATGTATTCAAGGAACTAGAATTGCTGTGGAAGATATTTTGGGCTGGCTTGCTTCGGGGATGAGTAATGAGGAAATTATTGAGGATTATCCTTCATTAAATAAAGATCAAATTCTTGCTGCACTTAGTTTTGCAGCAAGACGCGAACAATATGTACGAATTTTAGTTTCGTAATATGAAACTACTCATTGATGCAAATATTTCGTGGCGCATAGCTAAAATCCTTGCACCTGTATTTGAAATTATTCATATTGATAAAACAAATCTTCATCAACCGGCAACTGATAATCAGATCTGGAATTATGCTAAAATTAATGATATGATAATAGTAACAAACGACGAGGATTTTCTCAATTTGTCGCTGCTTTATGGTTTTCCTCCGAAAATAATCCTGTTACGATTAGGCAATCAAAAAACACAGATAATAGCTGATACAATTACTCGTCATTTATCTTCAATACTTACATTGAGTAATACAGAAAACACTGGGGTACTCGAAATTTTAATTAAAATTTAAACAGTATATTCTTATACCTTTATCTCCTATAGCACCATGAAAAAATCCATCTGCACGTTTTTATTTCTGCTTATAATCAATTCACTCTGCTATTCACAGAGTTCAGAAGCTGCAGGAGAATATGCTACAACATTC